>NZ_JBHMFD010000007.1:0-423053 GCF_042427575.1 Bergeyella porcorum | reverse complement strand
CAAAGACTTCGATATTCCTCCCAATATTGCACTGATAAATATTCCACCATACAGTCCAGAATTGAATCCCGGTGAACAAGTTTGGCAATACATAAAAAAACGCTTTAAAAACAAGACTTTTGAAAATATGGAGCTTCTCAAAGAATGGCTCTATGAAACCTTAAACGTTATGGACAATCAAAAAGTAAAATCCATCACCTCTAATCATCATTATCTTAAAATATTTACGAGTATTTTTATGATTTAAGTGGTATTAAGCAATGAAGAATTTGGTCATTTTGAAGTAGATTTAATCATCGGGGCAGAACATAAAGAAGCGATTTTTACCATCGTAAAAAGAAAGACAAAATTTTTAATAATGAGGAAGTTAAGTAGTAAAAATGCCAAAAATTTAGCCCAAGCAATGGTAGAGGCTTTGCTTCCTTATAAAGATTTTGTAAGAACCATTACAAGCAATAATGGATTAGAGTTTTATGAACATCAGTGTATTAGTGAAAAATTAGAGTGTGATTTTTATTTTGCCCATCCTTATTGTTCTTGGGAGCGAGGCTTGAATGAAAATACCAATGGACTTATTCGGCAATACATTCCGAAAGGTACTTATTTTGAAAAAGTTAGTAAAGAAACGATAAAAGAAATTCAACATAAAATTAACCGTAGACCAAGATTAACATTAGATTTTGAGGAGCCTAAAAGTTTATTCTATAAATTTGTAATCTAAAAATTGCACTTGGGGGCTGAATCAGCCCTTGTTCGAGATTATTAATTTTTTATCAGAATTTTCAAAGGAAGATTTATATTTAAAATTTTCTATTTTTAGTTCTTTGTTTTCAGAATCTAATAATAGATAATTTTTTAAAATCTTATCAAAATCTTCAATATTAGTTTTTTTTTATTCTATTAAGTAATGCTTTGCACTCTCTTATAAAGTCAAAAACTCTATGAACATTTATTTTCTCTGAATCTTTTTGATTTGAATTATATTCATCAAGAAAGTGTTTATAATCTTCTGATTTTGAAATTATATCCTCTAAATAACTTGTAAATCCCATTTGCTTTAAATTACGACCAACGGAAAAAGCCTTACGAAGCACGAACTGCTTTATCCAATTTTCAAAAGGCAACCAAATCTGAGTTAAAACCTTTTTCGGTGCCTAAATTACAAAAAAATGGGAGCAAAAACTTTTTTTATAAAATTTTCAATGAATTTTCTAAAATATCTTTCAATCCTCAATCCCGCATTTAGAGGTGTTGCCAAATCATAATCAATAAGAGGGCGTAAGGAGTCGCACTTATTTTTTTATCAAACCTTGCTATTTATCAGTACTTATTTTTATTTAGATTTATTTTAAATAATGTATCTTTGCAGTTTACAAAAAATATTGCTTTGAAAAAAAATAACACCGATAAATTGTCTGGCTTTCCGCTCAATCAATTGGGAGAAATTGTAGCCTACGATGATGAGCAACTGGCAATGCCTCAGAAGATTATAGAAATGGGGTTATTGCCCAATACTTCTTTCAAAATTCTTTACAAAGCACCATTTGGAGGGCCTTTGTATATAGAGTTTGGGGCAGAAAAAAGACATATCGCCCTTAGGGTAGAAGAAGCTAATTACATTGAAGTGAAAGCTGTTACAGTTTAATTGTTCTTGGGAAATATTTATGCAAAATCATACACATTATAAACAAATTCTTCTGGTAGGTAACCCCAATGTAGGGAAATCTACCGCATTCAACGCATTATGCAATACCACGCAAAAGACTGGAAACTATGCGGGGGTAACGGTCGCTAGCCATTCGGGGAATTATACCTTCCAAAATGAGCAGGTAGAGGTGATAGATTTGCCAGGTTCGTACAGCATTTATCCCACTTCTGAAGATGAAAATGTTTTCATTAAATATTTGAAAGACAACCGAGAACGCTATGCTGGCGTGGTTTATATTTTAGATGCACTTAGTGTGAGGCGAGGGCTATTGCTTCTGAATCAGATTCAAGATTTGGGTATTCCTACTTTGCTGGTGATTAATCAGATGGATGAAGCTGAAAAACGAGGAGTTCACATAGATACAGCAGCATTACAGCAGCATTTGGGCGTAGATGTTATTACCATTAGTGCCAAAGAAAAGCAGGGAATAGATGCCTTAAAGCAAGCTATTTTTGAAAATCAATTTAAAACCTCTGAAACCCCTTTTTTTGAAATTCCATCGGAGCAGAAATCTTTGCTAGCAGAGTCAAATTACGAAGCGTGGGCATCACTTTTATTGGGTGAAACTAAAGCCCAAGGTATTGTTCCTAAAAGGTTTCAAACCCAAGAAACCATCAGACGCTATCAGAGTATTGATGCTTTGGTAACGAAGGTGGTGGTGCAAAAAGCTCAATTCAAGCAACTTTTAACGGAGCAATTGGACAAGATATTGGTGCATCCTGTATGGGGATATATTGTTTTTGGCGTTTTGATGCTCTTGATGTTCAATTGTATTTTTTTCTTGGCAGAATATCCTATGGTGTGGATAGAAACGGCTTTCTTGGGAGATGGTGAAGATTTTGCGGGCTTAGCAGGTTGGGTAGGAGAGCGGCTTCCTGAAGGTCCTCTCAATAGTCTAATGGTAGATGGTATCATCTCTGGGATAGCTGGTATTGTGGTATTTGCACCACAGATTTTCATTCTTTTTTATTTCTTATACATTTTGGAAGACTCTGGCTATATGGCAAGAGTGGTTTTTCTAATGGATAGATTTCTAAGACCTTTTGGGCTTAGTGGCAAGAGTGTAGTGCCTTTGGTTTCTGGGGCAGCCTGTGCGGTGCCTGCGGTAATGGGAGCGCGTAATATAGAAAATGCCAAAGAACGATTGCTTACCGTTTTGGTAACGCCGTTTATGACTTGCTCTGCAAGATTGCCTATTTATAGCATTCTCATTGCTCTGATTATTCCTAATGGGTATATTTTGGGAATTAATTATAAAGCATTAGCACTTTTAGGAATGTATCTTTTGGGGTTAATCGTAGCTTTGATGTCTTCTTTTGTTTTGAAAAATCTGATGAAAACCAAAGAGAAGTCTTACCTAGTGATGGATTTGCCTACTTACAAAATGCCATTATGGAAAAACGATGTTATGCTTACTCTGGATAAAGTATGGGACTTTGTTTCCAATGCAGGGAAAATCATTTTTGCCGTGAGTATTATTCTGTGGGCATTGTCTTACTTTGGACCAAAACAAGAAGCAGAGCAGTGGGTGGCAACAGATGTGGAGATGAAAGACTCTTATCTATCCATTGTAGGAGAGGCGATAGAGCCAGCAGTAGCACCCCTGGGCTATGATTGGAAAATGGGGGTAGGCATCATTACGAGTTTTGCAGCGAGAGAGGTTTTTGTGGGGACAATGGCGATTCTCTATGGCTTAGATGAAGAATTAGACCCAGAATCCGAAGAAGGCGAACGACAAATTTTGAGTAAAATGAGAGCTGATACCAAACCAAATGGAGAGAAGGTATTTAGTCTTGCTACGGGCGTTTCACTTTTGGTGTTTTACGCTTTTGCGATGCAGTGTATTGCCACCATTGCTACGGTGTATCGGGAAACCAGAAGTTGGCAGTGGACGCTAGGGCAACTGGTGGGGATGTCTGGATTGGCATATATTTTGGCATTTTTAGTAAATCAAATTCTGAAATAACCCTCTTTAAAGCAGATTAATATGGATTTTCTATTACAATACATTATCGTAGCCGTATTGGTATCGGTTGCTTGCTATTCTATTTTTAAAACACTGAAAAAGAACTTTTCTCCAAAGAAATTCAGCAGCAAGCGTACCCATTGCGATAAAGACTGCGGATGCTCTTAGAAGGATTCACTTGGGCTAAGCCATCTCATTTAGGTTTTAAAGTTTCCAATAAAAAGCTTAAATTTGCAGTTGCTTATGCCACAAAATTCCAACATACACCAGACTTCCAATTTTGCCGTGTTGAGTGTCAGCTATGAGAAAGCCGATGCAGAGACGCGTGGGAAGTTCAGCTTTTTTGAGGAACACATTAAGGACTTTGTCAGTCGTGTTCAATCCGAAAACTTAGGAGATGCTTTTGTGGTGTCCACTTGCAATCGTACGGAGATTTACACCACTACGCCCAATTATCTTCTCATTGCAGAAGAATTTTGTAAAACCGTGGGTGTTAATCTGATGGACTTTATGCAATACGCTAATATCCTGAAACAAGAAGAAGCACTCAACCACCTCTTTCGTGTATCTGCAGGATTGGAAAGCCAGATTATCGGTGATTTTGAAATCATTGGGCAGATAAAAAATGCCTACAATCGTTTCAAAAGAGAAAGAAAAAATGCCAATCCTTATTTGGAGAGAGCCATTAACTCTGCCATTCAGGTTTCCAAAAAAATAAAAACAGAAACCGCTATTTCCAATGGAGCCACTTCGGTAGCTTACGCTGCGGTTCATTATATTTTAAGCTCACAAAAACAGCTTTCGGATAAAAATATCCTTCTTTTAGGTGTAGGCGAAATAGGACAAAATACGGTAGAAAACTTGGTAAAACATCTTTATAACCCTAAGGTGAAAATTGCCAACAGAACTGCCGAGATAGCTGAAAAAATTGCAGAGAAATACAATATTCCATCTGTTCCGTTTGAGGATTTCCAAGAAGAACTAAAACACACAGATATCCTCATTGTGGCAACGGGAGCTCCAAAGCCCATCATCACGGCAGAGCATTTTACCGATGGCAAAGAACGCCTTGTGATAGACCTCTCCATTCCTAATAATGTGGATAAATCCGTAGGAGAAATTCCTAATATAGAGTTGGTAGATGTAGATGCTCTTTCGCAGCGTATCAATAGCACAATGGAGCAAAGAAAAAAAGAAATTCCCAAGGCAGAAGAAATCATTAAAGAAATGTCAAAAGATTTTGCAGATTGGGAAAAGAAAAGAAAATTTGCCCCTAATATCCATCATTTCAAAGCGGTACTGAAAAATATGGAACGCAACGAAATGCACAATATCTACAGAAAACACCGCTACATCAAAGTAGATGATATGGAGCTTTCGGATAAGATGATACAAAAAATTACCAATCGTTTTGCGAAATACATCATTGATAATCCTCTGAGAGCTGAGGAAGTGAGCAGACTGATGCACGAGATTTTAGTAGAACAACCCAATAAAGAGTTCAATGAAAAGCATTAAAATCGGAACCCGAAATTCCCCTCTTGCCCTTTGGCAAGCCGAAGAAGTAGCACAGCAATTACAGCAATTGGGACACGCTACAGAGATTATTCCTATTGTCTCTTCGGGGGACAAGCAGCTGAATCTTCCACTTTATGCTATGGGGATTACGGGCGTTTTCACAAGAGATTTGGATATTGCATTGCTCAATAAAGAGATTGATATTGCAGTCCATTCTCTTAAAGATGTGCCTACCCAAATGCCGCAAGGCATTGAGCTTATTGCTTACCTCGAAAGAGATTTTCCTAAAGATGTCTTGGTAAGAAGCCAATCTGCTAAGCATAAGGATTTGAAAGATTTAAAAATCGCTACCAGCAGCCTTAGGCGAAGAGCTTTTTGGCTAAAAGAATTTCCAAATGCGGAGTTTACCGACATCCGTGGTAATGTGCAGACCCGCCTTAGCAAATTAGAAAACGGCTTGGCAGATGCCACTATGTTTTCGCAGGCAGGCTTGGAACGCCTTAACCTCAATATCGAATTTGAAGAACTTCCAATGATGCTCTCTGCCCCATCTCAAGGCGTAGTGGTGGTAGCTGGATTGTCTGAAAATAAAGACATTAATGCCGCGGTGAAAGCCATCAACCATACCGCTACCCAGCAATGCGTAGAGATAGAACGGGATTTCTTGCAAACCTTAGAAGGCGGTTGTACGGCTCCTATTGGAGCTTTTGCAGAGATAATGGATGGCAGTATTCACTTTGTAGGGAGATTGTGCTCCTTAGATGGGAAAGAATGTATAGAAGTAGAGGAGACCATTGCTCTTCCTACCTCCGAATCTATTGGAAAAACGATAGCTGAAAAAGTTTTACAACAAGGAGGAAAGGCTCTGATGGCTTCCATCAAAGAACAATTGTAATACGCTTTCCCAAAAGCATAAAAAACAGTCCAATGAAAATTCTATTCACAAAAAAAAATATCGATAAAAAACTCATTTCTCAGCATTTTGGTGAGCAGATGAGCTATGACGCTTTGGATGTGATTAGAATACACCATTTGGAAATGTCGCCTTTTGATTTAAAAAACAAATCGCTGATTTTTACCAGCATCAATGGTGTAGAATCTTTTTTCAAAAATGGATTTAAACCCAATGAAAATTTTACGGAGGTTAATTACAATAAAATCTATTGCGTAGGACAAAAAACCAAACACGCCCTTAGGAAACACGGTTTTGGAACTTTCAAAGTGAAAAAACACGCCAAAGACTTGGCAGACTTCATTATCCAAAATTCTCAGGGTGAGAAGTTTTTGCATTTCTGTGGCAATCTCGCTTTGGATATATTAGACAAAACCCTGCCTTTGCAGAATATCAATTATAAGAAAGTGGTGGTCTATGAAACTGAGCTTACTTATCCCTCTCTCAATGCAGATAATTTTGATGCTTTGGTATTCTTTAGCCCAAGCGGCGTCAAGAGTTTTTCCAAATACAATTCTTTGGAAGGGAAGGTTTTATTTTCTATAGGACAAACCACTGAAAGCGAACTGAAAAAACATACTAAAAATAAAATATACACCAGCACAGAAAGCAATATGGATGATTTGCTAAGCCTTATCGTTCGTGTACTTTCTAAAAATTAAATTATGATTAAAAACGATTTATATTTACGAGCCTTAAAAGGAGAAACGGTGGAACGCCCACCCGTTTGGATGATGAGACAAGCGGGAAGATACCTCCCAGAGTTTATCGCCCTAAGAGACCAATACGATTTTTTCACACGATGCCAAACTCCTGAGCTGGCATCAGAAATCACGGTGCAACCCATTAGACGCTTTCCGCTAGATGCTGCCATCTTATTCTCGGATATTTTGGTGGTACCGCAGGCAATGGGGATTGATTTTAAAATGAAAGAATCCGTAGGGCCTTGGCTAGACCATCCCATCCGTACAGCGGAGCAAGTGGAAGCCATAGAGGTACCAGATGTTAACGATACTTTGGGCTATGTTTTTGATGCCATTGAAATGACTTTGGAAAAAGTAAATAATGACATTCCATTAATTGGTTTTGCAGGCTCCCCTTGGACTATTCTCTGCTATTGCGTAGAAGGGAAGGGTAGTAAAGCTTTTGATATTGCTAAATCGTTCTGTTTTACCCAGCCACAAGCCGCTCATCTTTTGCTCCAAAAGATTACAGATACCACCATTGCCTATCTGAAAAGAAAGGTGGAAAAAGGGGTATCTGCCGTTCAGGTGTTTGACTCTTGGGGCGGAATGCTCTCGCCAGAAGATTACAGAGCGTTCTCTTGGCAATACATCAATCAGATTGTGGAAGCCCTTAGCGAAGTAGCTCCTGTGGTGGTTTTTGGCAAAGGTTGTTGGTTTGCATTAGAAGAAATGGCACAGTCTAAAGCTGCTGCGTTGGGGGTAGATTGGACCATTACCCCAGAAATGGCAAGACAACTGACCCATAATAGCATTACCCTGCAAGGTAACTTTGACCCCGCTCGCTTACATTCTTCGCCAGAAACCATCAAAAAAATGGTAACGGAGATGATTAACCGCTTTGGGAAGGATAGATATATTGCCAATTTAGGGCACGGTATCTTACCTAATATCCCTGTGGAAAACGCCGAAGCCTTTGTACGAGCCGTGGTAGAATGGAAAGCGTAGAGATTTGATTTAAAACATTATATAAGAATCCCTTTCTCAGACCGAAGAAAGGGATTTTATTTGATATTATTATAACTGAAAATCAAAAGAAAGAGGGGGGAATCTTTACACAAAAATAAATTTTAGAGATTTTATCTTATCAAAGTTGATGGTCTATCCCTACTATTGCATTTTATTTCAAACAATTTGCGGGGCTTTACATTCGCTTGCATTTTATGACAAACATCATTGTTTGGGCTTTCCTGCAGTTGCATTTTGTTTCAAACAATTTGCGGGGCTTTACATTCGCTTGCATTTTATGACAAACATCATTGTTTGGGCTTTCTTGCAGTTGCATTTTGTTTCAAACATAATGCGTGAAACAAAATGCAATTGAAATTACTTTGAAATAACTTGATTTGTGATGATTTTACAATGTTTTTAAAGTTTAATATGCTGACTGTTTAATTTCGCGTTGTACATTAGCATTGATTCCGCTCAGGCTGACATCTCAAAGCTGGCTTTAAACACGATAATACCGCTCCAAAAACTCAAAAAACTCTTGCATTCTAATGCCATTATTAAAGCCTAAGTAAAGCGTTAGTAGCAATAAAATCCCTGAGAGGATGGATAGAGCAGTGCGGTGCTTTCGGTAGGCAAATACCAGCCACCCTATCAGTAAAGGATAGACATACACAAAATGCCCTCCGTAAATATAGGAAGTGTGTAAGCCGAATTTTAAAACACAATGGATGAGAATATCAAAAAAGAAAGAGAGTAAAAGAATCTTCACCAAAGGATTTTTAAAATTTTTAATCCCAGACCAAACGACTAATCCCAATACCATCGCTACAAAAACATAAGGTACCCAAGAGGAATATACATCCATAAATAACGCTTTGTATTCAAAGCCTTTCGGGCTTTTGTAATCCCTCGTGATGAAATTGGAAAACAAAATGTTACCCCCAAAAAACCAAGATGCAATCATATCCCAAAGTGGCGTTACTTTTGGCTGAGAAAACTTCTCGTATTGTTCTCCCGTTTTGGTGATGATTTTAGTATAGTCAAAATTTAATCTGTTGAGGAATAATAATACAAAAATGCCTACTGCCATAACGCTCCTTCCCAAAGCATTGAATAAGTTTTTAAAGCTTTTGAAAAGATTCTTTTCAAACAAAATAGGAATGAAAACCTTAGCCGCATTGGTGATGGTAAGTCCACCGATGGAAACCGTTGCCAAAGTAAGTGCTGTGGCAGGGATAGGCTGTTCTTTCTTTATTTTTATCGCTGCATAATGATTGAACAACATCAACAGAAACAAAGTATAGGTATAAGTCTCTGGCGTGAAAGACAATAGTATATTGGTAGAAAACAATGAAAAGAAGAGAATAATACCATAGCTCCAGCTCAAAGGCAAGGCAATGATGTTTCGGAGGTATTTGAATACCTGCACCATACTCATACTGATGACACTTGCACTCAATGCCGATAAAGCCCACCGAAATGAAGCATCCATTTTCCCTCCAGAATACCATAGTGCCAACGTCCTAATACCATCAAAAAAGTAATTGGACAAAGGGTGTCTTTCAAATCCGCCTCCTGTAAGGACAATGGCTCTATTATCAAAGCTGAAATAAGCATCCCAAGGGATTCTATTATCAAAAACAATGTGATAGTCCAATGCGATAATGTGGGCTAAGCTTCCGTATCCTAAAAGGAAAAATAAAAACAAAAACCACTCGTGTCCCGTAGATGGGAAAATGGTTTTCAGGGTATCTATTGCTTTCTGTTTAAACTTCAAAATCTTACTTTTTTAGAGTGCAAAAATAGTTTAAAATTAAGAGACTGAATAAAAATAGTCAATTCTAAGAGCTGCAAGAAAGAGAAGTGCAACCCCATTGCTCACCGTACTCAGATGGTCTTTTAACGCACAACTCTGGATAACGCATTTCATAAGGATGTTGTAGTGCGGAAAACAATTGGTTAAAAAGTTCCATTCTTCCATTTTCTACCTCCTGAATACATTGATAAAGCAAATAATTCCTTAGAATAAACTTAGGATTATGGCGGTTCATTTTATCCAGAGATGCCTCTTTGGAAATGGTATTTTGAGCCATTCTCTGGGTATAAGCGTTTAGCCAACGGTTGAGTAGCGTGGTATCCTCTTCGGTTATATTTTTGTAAGATACCGTTTTAAAGCTGTTGTTATCAGAGTGTTGCATCCAAGATGCCAACTGTGAGAAGAATAGCGTATAATCCATTTTCAGCTCTTGCATCAGATGTTGCCACTCTGTGAATAGTTCTACATCGCCATCTTTTAGAGCATCAAAGCCCATTTTATTGGCTAGCATTTCATCGTGCCACTTCCAAAACACATCACTGAATTGGTTGAGAACCTCTTGCAGAGCTTCACTATCGCCTATCAATGGGAATAGAGCATTGGCGAGTTGCCAAAGATTCCATTGGGCAATTTTTCCCTGTTCCCCGAAGGCATATCGCCGTCCGGGTAAGTCTGTGGTATTGGGAGTAAAGCTTAGGTCATATTCATCTAGCATAGAGAAGGGGCCGTAGTCTATGGTTTGTCCTAAGATGCTCATATTATCGGTATTCATTACCCCGTGGGTAAAGCCTACACGATACCATTCTACCATCAATTTTGCGGTGCGATGGGCGATATTCTGAAACCAATCCATATATTTTTGTTTTCCTTCAGAAGTTATTTCAGGGAAGTATTGGTCTATGGTAAAATCTGCCAACTGCTTCAGTAAATCATATTCTTTTTGAGCTGATATCAATTCAAAATGTCCAAATCTCAAAAAACTACTGGCGGTACGCATCATCACGGCACCAGACTCTGGCTGAGGATTTCCAGAATACTGAATATCCCGAAGTACGCTTTCTCCTGTAAAACTAAGGCTTAATGCTCTGGTGGTCGGGATATTCAGATGGTGCATAGCTTCGCTCATCAGGTATTCTCTGATGGTGGAACGCAATACGGCTCTTCCATCTGCTGTTCTAGAATAGGGCGTAGCACCTGCCCCTTTCCATTGCAATTCTGTAGTCATTCCCTCGGCATTAGAGATTTCTCCGGCAAAGATGGCGCGCCCATCTCCCAGCTGCCCTGCCCACTGTCCAAACTGATGTCCCGCATAAGCCGTAGCATAGGAGGTGATATGCTGGGGCAAGGCTGTGGCATTGAGGAAATCTTTATCTTCCGAAGTTTCTATTGTTCCTAATCCAATTTCTTTGGATAGCATTTCATTGAAGTGAATCAACCTCGCTTTTGGGAAACCAGCGATATCTACTAAAGCGGATAAAACCTTCGGCGTTATCCTTTGATAGGTGTTTTTACTGCTGTCGGTAGGGAAGAGGTGAAGGTATTTTTGGGTGATGTTATTAAGGTGCATTGTTTTAGTGTCATTAAATAGGTTCAATGAAAAAACCTCCCAGCCATTGGAAGGTTTTTAAAAAATTATTGATTAAAATCTACCTCCGAATCTTTATTCAGGTTCTCATTGAGATTTTCTTCTTTTCGTGTGGCATTATTTTGTTTATTGCCACTGCTTTCTTTCGGTTCGGCAGGCGTTGGATTTTTCAGTTCGTCCAGTGTTCTTAGTCCACCATCATCGCCGTAGCCACCGCCTAAGCCTTGCAGGTCAGAGCAATCACCCGTCCAGCCAGATGGTTTGATGAACTTGTCTTCTGGAGTAATTCCTAGCGTTTTATCAGCATAGACCTTCTTCATAAAGATAGCCCAAATAGGAAGTGCCATTTTCGCCCCTTGCCCTTCACCGGTACTCCAGAAGTGGGTGGCTCTGTCTTCCCATCCTACCCAAACGCCAGTGGCTAAGTTGGGCGTCATCCCGATAAACCAACCATCTGAGTTGTTTTGGGTAGTTCCTGTTTTGGCAGCAATTTCAGTTCCTTTCGGAATGCCTCTTCGTCCTAATTCCCCTGAAGCAGTACCATAATCTGCTACGCCTTTCATTATATCTATCATTGTATAGGCGTACATTTCGTTCATCACTTCTCGGGTTTCAGATTTTATTTCTTTGATTACTCTATTGTTAGCATCTTCAATACGCCAAATCATCTCGGGCTTGATGTAGTTCCCGAAGTTAGCAAAAGTACTATAAGCACCTAGCATTTCATAGATGGTAATATCTGAAGAACCTAAAGCCACAGGATAGTCATTCGGGATGTCTTCTGTTACTCCCAAATCTCTAGCCAGTTGGATAACTTTTTTAGGTCCAGTCATTTCTATCAAACGCACCGCCACGGGGTTTTTAGAATGTGCCAAAGCATCTCTCAGAGTAAGGTGTCCACCAGAGCCAGCTACGCTCCAAGACCCTTTGGTATAGGTGGCGTTGGAAATGGTAGAACAAGGCGTAAGCCCAAGGTTCATAATGGCTGCAGCATACACAAATGGCTTAAAGGTAGAGCCTACTTGTCTTTTTCCTTGCTTAATGTGATCGTATTTAAAGTGTTGCCAATTGATGCCTCCTACCCACGCTTTGATTTCGCCAGTTCCGGGTACCATAGACATTAGCCCTGCTTGTGCAATCTGCTTGTGGTATCGGATGGAATCATAAGGGGACATTTCCACTTCTTCCTCTCCATTCCAAGTAAACCTTGTGGTCTTGATGGGTGTTTGGAAATCCATCATAATGGAGTCTTCTGATACGCCCGCAGCTTTCAATTGCTTGTATCTTCCTGTACGCTTCATTGCCTGAAGCATAATGTTGTCTATTTGTTTCTGAGAAAGATGGTAGAATGGTCTTTGCTTTCTGCCTCGTTGCTCATTATCAAAACTTTTTTGAAGCGAAGTAAGGTGTTCTTTAATGGCTTCCTCTGCATATTTTTGCATTTTGGAGTCTAAGGTAACATAAATCTTCAATCCATCTTTGAATAGGTTGAGCGTTTTTCCTGTTTTCTTTTCGTACTCCTTAAGGTATTGGTCTATTTCTTTTCTTAGATAAAATTTATAGTAAGCAGAGTAACCTTCATCAATGGATTTGATAGGCTGATAATCAGTCTTAATAGGCGTGTCTATGGCTTGCTGATAGGTAGCCTCATCAATATAGCCATTATCTCTCATCAGCTGTAGAACAACATCTCTTCTGGATTTTGCTCTTTCTTTATTCCTTAGAGGGTTGTTTTTTGTTGGGTTTTCTAGCATTGCCACAAACATTGCCGATTCTGGCAAGGTCAGTTCGCTGGCTTTTTTGTTGAAATAGATTTTAGATGCCATCTGGATTCCATTGGCATTGTAGATAAAATCAAACTTATTGAAGTACAAAGTAATGATTTCTTCTTTGGTATAGCGTTTTTCCAAGCTTACGGCAACTACCCATTCTTTTAGCTTTTGGAAAGCTCTTTGGACTTTGTTTTGAGACGCCGTTCCTGTAAAGAGCAACTTGGCAAGCTGCTGGGTAATGGTAGACCCCCCTCCTCTCTCTCCACGGAACCAAATGGCTCTTCCTATAGATTTTAGGTCTATTCCAGAGTGTTCTTTGAAACGCTCATCTTCCTTTGCTTGAAGGGCATAGACCAGGTGTGGTGGCAATTGGCTATAGGTAACGGGGTCTGTTTTTTCTTTCTCGAATTTTCCAAGAAGAACACCATCAGAAGAATAAATCTCTGAGGCTACATAGATGTCTGGATTTTCAAGATCTTTCACATCTGGCATCTCTCCGAGAAAGCCTTGGGAAACGGCAAAAAATAATGTCGAAATACCAAGTACTAATGCGATGAGAGACATCCAAACAAGTCTAATCCAACGCTTTACTCCTTTGTTTTTTTTCTTTTTAGGAGGCAGCGGAAAAGTGCTTTTGGTGGTTGTTTTCTTATTTTCCATTGTAGGTTTTAGCTGGTTCTATTTTTATTCCCAAATCTTCTATTCCTTTCAGGGTATCTTGTCTCATCGCGTGTTGTATTTCTATGGTATAAGTTCCATTTTTCGGAAACTGATAATCCATTTTATACTGAAACAAGGTCTCCTTAGTATCTCCAAAACCGCTGCCTATCCACGCACCATTGGGCTGTGCAAGGATATAATTGAGCGTATCCACTATTGGATTTTTTTGGTTTTTCTCATACAATCGGCTGAAAAGACGCAGATTACTATAGGGATAATCGTTGTTATTTCTTACAACAAAGATAATATTTTTAGGATTTTGGACATCAGTGATTTCAAAATTAAATTTTTGAATAGCCTTCTGTTCCCAAACGCCATTGAGGGAATGGATGTACACATCTTCCTCTGTCAGCTGGCAGCTCACAAGCAAGCATAACGGCATCAGTAACGCTAATACTTTACTCATTATTGTTGGATTTAGGTTTTGGTTTCCGATAGTTTTTTCGGTTTTTCTGCTGTGGTTTTCCGCCTTCTGCGTTGGGTTTTCTGTCTTGTTTGGGTTTGGTATTTTTTTCAGGTTCGCTTTTTCGGGTATCTCCAGATTTTGCTTCCCGTTTAGGTTTCCTATTGTTCTTTTTCTTTTTATCAAACCTATTAGGATTGTTCTCCTGAATCAAATCTACCGTTTTTAGAACCGATGCGTTTTCGCTAACCAACTCTTCTAGGGAGGTGGTTTTTTGTCCTTTTTTATTTTTCTGAATTTCTTCTTTTACTTTCTGAATGTCAATACCGTGCCAAGCAATAGGGTTATCAGCATAAGCAAACCACATTTTCTTTTTGAAGACATCTATTTTTATACAGAAGGCTTTTCCTTTTTCGGTATCCAAAGTGGTATTGGAGGAAGGAAAATCCGCCAAAGTATCGAGATAGCTATCCAGCTCAAAATTGAGGCAACACTTGAGTTTGCCACATTGACCTGCCAGTTTCTGAGGGTTGATGCTGAGCTGCTGATATCTGGCAGCGTTGGTATTCACTGATCTGAAGTCTGTAAGCCAAGAGGAGCAACACAACTCTCTACCGCAAGAGCCAATACCGCCAATTTTCGCGGCTTCCTGCCTGAAACCAATTTGTTTCATATCAATCTTGGTACGAAAAATATTGGCAAATTCTTTGATTAGCAATCGGAAATCCACACGGCTATCTGCGGTATAATAAAAAGTGGCTTTTCCGCCATCGCCTTGGAACTCTACATCGGTAATTTTCATTTCTAACCCGAGTCTTTCCGCAATGGCTCTAGCATCTTTTTTTACGCTGTCTTCTCTTTTTCTGGCTTCTTGCCAAGTTTCAATGTCTTTTTGATTGGCAATTCTGTATATTTTCAAGGCTTGGTTTTCGGGAAAGTTTTTTTTCTTCATTTGGATTTTTACCAAACTTCCCGTAAGGCTTACTACGCCCACATCGTGCCCAGGGCTAGATTCTACCGTTACAATACTACCGATACCGAGGGAAAGCTTATTGGTATTCTTAAAGAAACACTTTCTCTCATTCTTAAATCTTACCTCTACATAATCTTCCTCGTTGCTTTTGGCAGGGCTTTTCACATTAGAAAGCCAGTCAAAAACGCTTAATTTATAGCTATTGCCACAGGTATCTACACTGCTGCATCCCGTGGCGGATTTAGTACCGCAAGAATGGGTAGAATCGCCGGATGTTTTGCATCCACAACTCATATTTATTTAATTTTTAAAAAAGTTTATTCCTGCAAATTTAATATAATTTTTTACAATACGCTTGGTAAGTGAGGTAATTGCTATGTGAGGCACATTCAACCCCCAAGTGCAATTTTTAGATTACAAATTTATAGAATAAACTTTTAGGCTCCTCAAAATCTAATGTTAATACTCACTTTTTATTGTTATTGAAATAAGGTGTTCGTGATGTGCTTCGCAGTTCTAGGTCTACGGTTAATTTTATGCTGTATTTCTTTTATTGTTTCTTTGTTAACTTTCTCAAAATAAGTACCTTTCGGGATATATTGCCGAATAAGTCCATTGGTATTTTCATTCAATCCTCGCTCCCAAGAGCAATAAGGATGTGCAAAATAAAAATCACACTCTAATTTTTTACTAATATACTGATGTTCATAAAACTCCAATCCATTATCGCTTGTAATGGTTTTGACAAAATCTTTATAAGGAAGCAAAGCCTCTACCATCGCTTGGGCTAAATTTTTGGCGTTTTTACTACTTAACTTCCTCATTATTAAAAATTTTGTCTTTCTTTCTACGATGGTCAAAATCGCTTCTTTATGTTCTGCCCCGACGATTAAATCTACTTCAAAATGCCCAAATTCTTCATTGCTTAAAACAATCTCTGGACGCAAATCAATGCTTTTTTTGTTTTTAATCACTTCGTGCTTGCCTGATACAGGGCGTTTTCTATGCTTGAGCTGATGGCGAAGATTTTGGTACAAATTCCCCCCTTCTTTCTTGTCTTTTCGGATGTATTGATAAATTCTTTCAATACTTACCATATTGATATTATGTCTTTTACAATACCCCACAATCTGCTCTGGCGACCATTGTTCCTGCCTTATTTTTTCTTCTACAAAAGCTTTTATTTTTGGGGTAAACTTTCGGTTTACGGCAAACCTCTCTTTACGAATGTTGGCTTGTTCTTGGGCTTTTTCTGCATTGTAACCTCCTCTTTTGAGTTTATTACGCCGAAGTTCCCTGCTGATGCAACTTTCGGACACCCCCAATTGCTCGGCAATAAATTTTTGAGATTTATTGCATTTCAGATAAGCTTTTATTTCATACCTTTGCTCCAAAGTTAAATGTTTGTATCCCATTGTTTTTTGTTGTTATTGAACTAAGATATAACATTTTCTTCAAGAGAGAAAGTTTTTCTACTTTCTCTCTTTTTCATTTCGACTACGCCTACATTCAAAAGAGAGAAAATCTATCCCAAAAATTGCACTTACTAATGGAATTTAGGATGAAATCAGGAATCTAAAAAGCGAAATCGCAAGTTATGAAGAAAAAAAACGAAGACATTCGTAAATTACAAGAAAACGAACATATAAATCGTAAAGAATTTGAGAGCATGATTGATAATAGATATAGAAACATATATCAAAATGAAATTAAAGAAGTTGAGAAAGAACTTTCAGATTTTAGATTTACAGTTTCTGAATGTTTAGACGAAATATCAAACATAATAGGACAACAATCCCTGAATAACGAACAAAATAGTAGGATGAAAACTTTAATAAAAAATTTAAAATCACAATGTAATCAAAATTACCAATAACACTAGTAGTATATGGTTTTCCTTTCTCAGCACTACCTTCAAAACAGAAAAAATATTCTTCTTTAAGCTTTGATGCTATCTCCAAAGCCCTCCAATAAAAAAAGAGACAGGAAACAATTTTCCCATCTCTTTCCATTTATAATTTATGAATATGAAATCTATTTTTTCCCTTTGCCTTTAGGAGAGGTACGCTCTACAGGATTGTTATTCTCATTGAGGTATTGTTTTAGCTTCGCTTCTTGGTCTTTCAATAGCTGAGCCATAGAAGTTCCATCTGGCATTTTAGCTTCCGCTGGAATCTGAGCAATCTGGCTTCTGATGCTTCCAAAAGGGTCCTTCTTGTAGTTTTCATACAACTGCTCAAAGCGTTCTCTGCTCACATTCAAGGCATTGCCTTTGCTTCCATAGAATTGCTTCATCATCTTCTCAGAGTAAGATTCTTCTTCATAGTTAGCCTCTTTTTTATTACCTTTCAACTCCCAAGAGTAGTGTTTTTCGCTATCTTCCACTTTTACGATAAGCCCTGGCAATCCGTGAAATTTATATGGCCCATCTTGAAACGGAATATCCGTAGAGAACCACGCCGTCCATTCTCTTCCTCCAAATGAAGTGGTAGCCTTTTGTGCCTTATACTCTCCTATCTGAGCTTTTTCTGGATTCACTTTCCAATCTAGTTTCAATTGCTCTTGATAAGACACTTTATCTTGTAGAATATTTTCGGTGTAAGTAACCTCCATATTAGGATAAGTCTTGGTAACTTTGTATGCAAATTTAGGCTGCTTGATGGTTTTAGAAAGGTCTTTGAAAGCTCCAGATTTCATCATCTGCTCCACCTCTGCTTTTAAAAGAGAATCTTGCGAAACCATTAGATAATCTTGGTAGATAGATTTATCTTTCACTACATCTAAGATGGTCATTGTTTTATGAATAGAATCAGATTCCTTACCAGGTTTATAAGTCAGTTCATAGAAGAATCTATTAGCCGTTGTTTGTGCATTAATAAGAAATGCCATAGCCAAAAAACAAGCTGCAAATATTTTTTTCATAACAGATTTTTCTCTATTAGTAGCTTGTAGTTTTACTTTGTTACACTTTTTTTGAAAAAAAATTATTCCAACCGATACATTTTCTGGATGGAGGCATTCAGCATTTGGTATAGTTCCAAGTATTCTGAATCTGCTAACAATACTTCGTGAAGTGATAGAACGCGTTTATCATTTCTTACTGCAGGTCCCGTTTGAGCCTCTTTAGGATGAAGATGATGGATTTTCTCCACCGTTTCATCAATCAATGGAAGAAAAAAATCAAAAGGAATCTGCTGGGAATCTGATATTTCCTTAGCGATGGAAAACAGATGATTTACAAAATTGCAAGAGAATACCGCTGTAAGATGGATGTATTTTCGCTTTTCATAGTTGGCTGCCATCACCTTCTCAGAAATACTCCTCCCTAACTTTTCCAATAGGTTGAAATCGGTTTCTGATTCGGTTTCAATGAAGAAAGGAATTTGGCTATAATCCAAATCTTTCGTTTTTGAAAAAGTCTGCAAAGGATAGAAAGACGCTTTACGATAGTTACCTTGTAGCACCTCTTTAGGCAAAGAGCCAGAAGTATGAGCCACAAGACAATCTTCTTGGGTAATATAGCGAGAAACTTCCTCTACCGAAGCATCGCTAACGGCAATAATATACAACGCCGCCGATTCTAACCTCTCGTGAGAAGAAGGAATTTGAAACTCTTGCGAAAACATTTCCAAAGCCTTTTCATTTCTTCCAAAGATTTGTTTTACAGGGATTTTATTTTGAATTAAAGCCTTGGTTAGATGATAGGCTACATTGCCCGTCCCGATGATGATGATTTCCATTCAGCAAAGATAGATAATAAAAATAGCTGGATAAATTTAGCTTTAAATACAATTCTTTCCAATATTAAACATTTTTACAAAATAATCATTTAATTATATTCTAAATAATTAAAAAACATTATCCCAATGTTAAATTTATAACAATCAATCAAATCATAATTTCATTAATCCTATTTCAGAATATGATTTTTAACCATTAATTAATATTTAGACGTTGGTTTTACCTCTAATTCTTAGATAATGTTTGTAAATTTGCCCATATAAAAACTTGAAAATTATGACCAGAAATTTATTATTTTTACTTTTCTTACCATTTTCATTATTGGCTCAGATTCCTCAGTATTATAACGAGGTAAACTTCCGAGAAAACAAAGAATTGATAAAACAACAGATTGCCTATCTTATTACTAGGACACATAATGAGATTGGTTATAAAAAAGTATGGGATGTATTAGACAGAGCAGATGAAGACCCAGAAAATCCTAAAAATGTTTTGCTGCTCTATGGCTATGAAACAGGTAATGAATCTTCTAAATTTAGTAGAACCAGAAGTAAAGAAAGTAAACATCGAGGAGGTTCCAGCAAAGGTAAATGGAACAGAGAACATGTCTATGCAAAATCATTGGGCACACCGAAATTGATAGGGGAAGGAGATAAAGTAGATGCAGGCTCAGATGCACATAATCTTAGAGCATCAGACGGCTCGTTCAACTCTACCCGCAGAGATAAAATCTTTGAAGATGCCCAAGGTATTGCCAGAAGCCTCTCTAATAACACTTGGTATCCAGGAGATGAGTGGAAAGGCGATGTGGCAAGAATCATTATGTATATGTATATGCGTTGGGGAACTAGAACAAAGGCTAACAATATTTCAGCAAGTGGAAACACAATCTACAAAGTACCAGATATGCCAGACCTTTTTCTAAAATGGAATATAGAAGACCCCGTATCTGATTTTGAAAGAAATAGAAATGAACAAATTTTTTATACCCAGACCAATAGAAATCCATTTATAGACAATCCTTATTTAGCAACTTTGATTTGGGGTGGAGATAAGGCAGAAGACACTTGGGGATTAGAACAAATACTTTCTACAAATGATATTTTTGCTAAGGAAGAGACATTGGCAATCTATCCATCGGTAGCGTTCCCAAGCGAAACGATTTCTATAAGCCAAAAGGTTAATCATATCGGTATTTTCAGTATGGAAGGGAAATTGGTTCATCAGGCAACTAATACTCAGCAATTTCCAGCACCATTGCAAAAAGGAGTTTATATTGTGAAAATGCTTTCAGCGGAGAACAATAAACCTATTACCAAAAAAATGATTGTAAAATAATTTACGAATAAAAAATCATTGAGATATCCTTGAAAAAGTTTTGTGAATCAGATTCATAAAACTTTTTTTCATTATCATTAGTTTGAATTAATCCACGATATTATTAATTCATACAAAAATATTTATAACTTTGTTTTACAAACCAAAGGCAATATTTGAATAACCTTTTTAATTTCACAAATCAAAATATTTTCTATTTCATTCATTTAGGTTAAATTTAAAGCGAATTTAATTTAACCTTAGTACAAAAATCTAATCCAACCAACGATAGCATCCTATGAAGGTAAAAGACGCAGAAATAATTGCAATGATGGCGGATGAACGAAGCAAAGAAAAAGGGCTTCGTGCAATGATGGATGCCTATCAGAGTAGATTGTATTGGCATATTAGGAGGCTTCTGGTGGTGCAAGATGTCTCGCAAGATGTGCTTCAGGAGACCTTTATCAAAGCGTACCAAAATTTTCATCAGTTCAAGCAAGACAGCCAGCTTTACACTTGGCTTTATAGAATCGCTACCAATGAAGCTCTGCAACAGCTTAACAAGATGAAAAAAATGCAAAAAAGCGATAAAGATGCAGCATATTATATGCAAAATTTGGTAGCAGATAATGCAATGGCAGATGCAGAGGATATTCAGATTTTATTGCAAAATGCCATACAAAGCCTTCCAGAAAAGCAGAAACTGGTCTTTACTATGCGGTATTATGATGAACTTCCTTATGAAGAAATGAGCCAAATATTGGATATGTCGGTAGGTACTCTGAAAACCAATTACCACTATGCCAAACAGAAGATAGAAGATTATATTAAACAAAATTATAAAGATTAATTTTTTGAAAATGAATCATTTTGATATAGAAAAATTAAATCGTAAAAACATTTATAAAACCCCTGAACAGCTTTTTGAAAAGGTGCAAGACAATGTACTGAAACAAACTGTTGATGCAGAGAAAACCACACACACTATTGGCGGTAATAGAACGCTGTGGTACGCTATAGCCGCCGCGGTAGTCTTACTTTTTGGTATAGGATTATTCATTACATCCATCAGTGATACTCTGCCCAACGATGCCTTGGCTCAAACAGAGGGTACCGATACTGCCTACAAAAGTAATGTAAAGCAACCCTATCACAAGATTTCCCCTGAAAATGATGCCAAAACCGAACTTTCGGAAATCAATCCTATTGTAGAGAATGAACCATATCTTGCTCAAAACGAAACCTCAACCAAGATACAGTCTCCAGTCACCAAAACAACCAATACAAAAAGAAATAACAACGCTACGAAAACAACGGAAAATGTAGAGCAGATTGTAGCGTCATTTACCTCAGCAGACATTACCGAACTATCCAAAGAAGCAGAGGTAGATGTTTATCTAGACCTTTACTAAAAATATACCATATGAAACAGATATCATTAGCCTTTATTTTCGTTTTGCTTTCATCTTCACTAATGAATGCCCAGTTTAGAAACGATTTTAATAATCCTAAAACAGATAAGGATACCAAAACCGTAAGAGAACTTCCTAATGAGGAGAGAAAAGCAATGATGAAACGCTTGCACGAAGAAGCCCTTTTGGAAAGCCTGAAAATCTCCGAAAGTAACAAAGAAGCATTCAAAGCTCTCTATGGAGAGTATTATGATGCCCAAAGCAAAATAAAATCAAACTTCAATAATAATTTTGACCCTGAAACTCTTAGTAACGATGAAGCTAAACGAAAGCTGGAGGAAAGCTTTAATTTGGGACAAAAATTAATGGATAATAGAAGGGAATATGCTAAAAAAATGCAAACCATTTTATCCCCTCAGCAAATCTTAAAACTCTTTCAAAACGAGGGTAAAATGCGACATAAGGTGCTAGACCGAAAGGTAGAAATGCACGGAAATAAACCTCCTCATAAAGAATAATGCAATAATAAAATAGCCGTCTTACAAAGTGTAAAACGGCCATTTTTTTAATATTAATCTACATCTTTATTCAAAAAACGATTTTCTCTCAGTTGTGTTCTTCCATCTTTTTCTGAAAGGAAAGTACTGATATTCTGTTCAGAAGCGTTAATATTATTGATTTCAATATTTTTTCTTCTGAAAGCAGGAATGGTTTCAAACTCATTGTTATCATCAAAGTTTTGATAACGAGAATTGAACTCCTTCAGCTTATTCCTTCTCTCGTTCACCTTTTCCATATTGGTAGGTTTGCTGATGAAAGTAAAGGTTTCCTTGGTTTCCTCCACCTTCACTTCTTTCACTTCTGGAATCTCTACAATGGCTTTAGGAGCTTCTATTTCCTCCTCTTTCACCTCTGGAGATTCTATTGTTTCCACCTTAAATTCAGGTGCTTTTTCTGTTTTGAAAAAAGGCAGATTTTCCTCTGGTTCATTAACCGCAAAGCTAAATTCAATTGGCTTTTCTTCTATCAAAGAAGATTTAGGGGTCTCCTCTACTATTGGTTTTTCAAACTCAAAAGAGAAAGATTGAGTATCTTGTTCTTCTTCAAAAGCTGCATAATTGAACAAATCTGGTTCTACAACCGATGTTTCTTCATAAGAAAACTCTGGCTCTCCATTGTCTTCATCCAAGTACATTACTTGGGTATCCACCTCCTCTACTATCTTGGCTTGTACAGGTATTACTGCTTTAAACTGCGGTGCCGCATCTTCCTCATCATCTAGTCTGAAGACATTTTTAGGCTTAAATTCACCTGCCGTGCTGTGCTCTCTTTCTTCCTTAGTAAGAAACGGCGAGCCTTTATGAGCGGGCTTTTTTTGAGAAGCATCTTGCAGATTGTAATTGATTTTTTCAGTAGTTCCACTATGGATAGGTGCTTCCTTTGCAAAACCTGTTGCAATCACCAATACTTTAATGGCATCTCCCAACTCTTCATCTGTTCCCACACCAAAGATAATATTGGCATTATTATTACCTCCAGCTTCAGTCTGTACATAATCGTTGATAAGTCCTATTTCATCCATTGTTGCTTCGTGAGCCTCATCTGAACCACTTAATATCAATAGAAGGACATCTTTAGCCCCCGTGATTTTATTATCGTTCAATAGTGGGGAGTCTAATGCTTTTCTTACCGCCTCTTCTGCTCTTTTCTCACCTGTAGCAATCCCTGTGGACATTAGGGCAGTACCAGAGTTTTGAAGCACAGATTTAGCATCTCGGAAGTCGATATTAATAGCAAACGGAGCGGTAATCACCTCTGCCATACCTTTGGCAGCATTGGTAAGCACTTCATCTGCTTTGGAGAAACCTTGCTTGAAACCAAGATTTCCAAATTGCTGTCTCAATTTATCATTATTGATAACAATAAGAGAATCTACATTGTTTCTTAGTTTTTCTAATCCGCTTTCGGCTTGCTCCAATCTTCTTTTGCCTTCAAAAGTGAATGGTACAGTAACGATACCCACGGTGAGGATGCCCATTTCCTTGGCTACTTTGGCTACTACAGGTGCAGCTCCCGTCCCAGTACCACCTCCCATTCCTGCGGTAATGAAAACCATTTTGGTATTTTGTCCCAAAGCAGCTTTGATGTCATCTATACTTTCAATTGCGGCTTTTTCTCCCACTTCTGGGTCTGCACCAGCACCAAGTCCCTCTGTAATGGAAACGCCAAGCTGCACTTTGTTGGATACGGGATTATTATTCAATGTTTGAGCATCGGTATTGCATATCACGAAGTCCACCCCGTGTATTCCTTTCTCATACATATGTTTCAGGGCATTATTACCACCGCCACCTACGCCGATAACTTTTATGATTGATGAATTACCCTTTGGTAAATCTAATGTAAATCCTTGCATTCCTATGTTGTCCATTTTATATATTTCGTTGAAAAATCTAAATTACTATTTTTTTTCGCTTTTTGATGAAAAATTTTGTGTTTTTTATTTTTTTAGAGCGATTTTTATTCTTCTACTTCCTCAAAAAATTTTTTTACTCTATCCAATAAGCCTTGTCCCAGAGTAAGTTTTTTTTGATTTTTAGCTTTTGCCACTTCCTCAATGGTAGGTTCTTCCTTTTGAATCGCCTCCTCTATTTCTGCATTTACTTTTTCTACTGCTGGTTGTTCTGGCGATATATTATCTTCCTCCTCCTGAGGGAGTTTTTTATCTCTAATTTTCAAACTCTCCATTAGAAGTCCTATACCTGTGGCATATTCTGGACCTCTAAGGTATTGATTTTTATCGTTAGAAATGTATTCATTAGCATAGCCTAGTCTGCTATCAAACCCTGTGATATAGTTGGTGAGCTGTCGGATATGCTTCAGGTTGGTTCCCCCTCCTGTGAGTACAATCCCCGCAATGAGTTTTTTCTTCTGCTCAAAAGCACCATAAGCCTTAAGCTCTGTATTAATCATCTCTAAAATCTCCTCTACTCTTGCCTTGATGATTTCTGCTAAAGTCTTCACAGAGATTTCTTTATCTGGTCTGCCGTGCAAGCCTGGAATGGTAACGAAGGTATTTTCTTTCTCCATCTCTGGCATTGCCGAGCCGAATCTCACTTTCAGTTGCTCTGCGTGCTTTTCTATGATGGAACATCCTTCCTTAATATCTTCTGTAATGATACCACCTCCATAAGGAATGACACAAGTATGGCGAATGATATTATCTTTAAAAATGGCAATATCTGTAGTACCGCCTCCAATATCTACAATAGCAACACCTGCTTCTTTTTCTTCTTTAGTAAGTACAGCTTCTGATGAGGCTAATGGTTCTAGAGTGAGGGCTTCCATCTCCAAGCCTGCTTCACGCACGCATCTTGCTATATTTCGGATGCTTCCCATCTGCCCCACTACCACGTGGAAGTTGGCTTCAAGGCGTTTACCGTGCATCCCAATGGGCTCGTGGATTTCCCCTTCAGAGTCTATTTTATATTCTTGAGGTAAGACGTGGATGATTTCTTCCCCAGGCAGCATCACCAATTTTTTCACTTGGTCTTTAAGGGCTTCTATATCATCTTCATCGATAAACTTGTCTGGATTTTCTCTCATAATGTAATCCGAATGTTGCAACGAGCGAATGTGCTTCCCTGCAATCCCTACCGTTACTTTGGTAATGGATACACCTGCACTTTTTTCGGCTTCGCTCACAGCGGTACGAATTGAAGCAATGGTCTGCGAGATATTATTGACAATACCTTTGTGCACACCAAGGCTTTTGGTTTTACCTACGCCCAACACTTCTATCTTCCCGTGGCTATTCCTACGCCCAACGATGGCTACAATCTTCGTTGTTCCGATATCTAACCCTACTGAATACTCCTGATGCTGCATAATCTGACTCTGATTTTAACTGATTATAATTCCTTAGTGTTTTTTTATATTAATTTTTAGATTCTTCTTTTTCTTCTTTTTGATAATGTGGATTGAGGGTTGTTACAATCTGATTATCAAATTTTACGGAAACTTTGATATATTTTTTTGGATTCTGATATATCAAAAATTTTTCAACAAATGCTTTAAATCCTTTTATTTTAAACTCGAGGTTTTCCAAACTTCCTATTTCCACATCAAAATTTCCATCGGTAGTAAGTAGATAATAGTCGTTTTTTATCTTTTTTATTCCAATAAAGAATTTTTTACTAAAATCATCTTGATGAATGATATTAACAAACGCTATCAAATCCTGATACTCGCTGCGTTTTACATCACCTACCACCAGCATTACAGGATGAGAATAGTTTTTAGAAATCCTAAACTCATTAGCCTTCTTATCTACATAGAAAGTTTCTCCATTTCTACTAAGTCTAAACGCTGGTATCTTCTGCGATATATCCACATTGAGATGTCCATTGAGATTAAGATAGACATTGGCACTATCCACAGACGGAAAGCCATTCACTTCTCTCTCTAGTTCTGGAATGTTGATATCTCCAATCTTTCCCGTAGGATTAGATTTTTTGATGAAATCTTTCACATCTTTTTCATCTATGAAATAGACTTTCTCCTCTGGAGTTGGGTAGAGCATATTGACTGATACGCTACTCAGTTCTGCCTCATTAAACCGTTGCAATGAAAAACTCAGTAAAAATCCGAAGATGATTACTGTACTTAATATTTTTAATATTCTGTATTTGTTTTTCATTAATTTATTTTATTCAAACGGTTTATCTTTCAATTATTTAAATCGTTACTTCTCTCCAAGCCATTCCACAATTGGGTCGTATAGGGTATCTATATTTCCCGCTCCTACGGTAAGGAGAATATCAAAATGTTTACTTTTAATTTTCCCAAATGCTTCCGAAAGGGTAGAAATTTCCTTATTCTGCAAAGTTACTTTTTTTAGCAACCAATCGGAAGTAATTCCTTCAAAATTTTCTTGTAATTCTCTTGCTGGGTAAATATCGAGCAAAATGAGTTCATCGGCTTGGGACAAACTCTCTGCAAAGCCCGCTGCAAAGTCTTTTGTTCTACTAAACAAATGTGGCTGAAAGGCAACCAAAAGTTTTTTATCTGGGTAAAAAGTTCGGATAGAGCCTATCACCGCATTGAGCTCCGTTGGATGGTGGGCATAGTCATCTATATAAACCTTTCCATTGGAAAATGTATGCTTGGTATAGCGTCTTTTAATGCCTTTAAAATTTGCCAATGCTTTTTTCAAAACTTCTATTTCTACACCCAAATTATGCAATATTGCCAAAGCTCCTGTGGCATTTTCTACATTGTGAATCCCCGGTATTTCCCAAGAAAAGCGATGAATTTCGCCATTGGGCAAATGAAAATCGAAGGAAATCTGGTCGCCCTCCATTTTGAGATTATCCGAAAAATAATCTGCCGCTTCATTCACCACATAGGTCTTTGCATTTCTGTGAATATCAATTCCTTTTCTTACAAAAAGTTGTTGGTCAGATGGTACTAAGTTTGCAAAATCATTAAATCCTTGCTCTATGGTAGAAGTATCTCCGTAGATGTCCAGATGGTCGGCATCGGTGGAAGTAATCAACGCCCAATCTGGAGAGAGATTGAGGAAACTTCTATCATACTCATCGGCTTCTAGGACGGAATATTCATTACCATTGAATAGGAAATTAGACCCAAAATTCTCTGAAATACCTCCTAAAAATGCTGAAAATGGTAAATTGGCTTCCTTACAAAGGTGAGCTACAAGGCTGGAAGTGGTGGTTTTGCCGTGTGTCCCTGCTACTGCAATACATTGAGTATTTTCAGTAATCATTCCCAAGACTTTGGCTCTTTTCAGAACTTCAAATCCTTGGTTTTGAAAATAATCCATTATGCCCAACTGCTTAATGGCAGGGGTAAAAATCACCAAAGTATCCTCTTTTTTTAGTTGTTTAATTTCATCGCTGATTTCATCTTCAAACGCTATGGCAATGCCTTCGGCTTGAAGTTTTTTGGTAAGTTTGGTTTCGGTTTTATCGTAGCCCAAAACTTTCTTCCCAAGAGAGTGGAAATATCTTGCTAATGCGGACATCCCAATCCCTCCGATACCGATGAAATAGAAATTATTATACTGTTTCATTTTTTAGTTTTTTTCATTTCTTTTTGTAAAGTGTTGATGACATTAAGATATTCTCTTTCTACATCTACAAGCATTTTTGCTTTGTATTTTTTATATTCCTTCACAGCCTTATCTTCTGCTTGCTTACTTGATATTCTTCCTGCATTATCTAATACTTTTCTACCAGCCGATGAAAGAATATTATCCAATTCTTTCACAAAATCTTCCATCTTCATTTCTCTTTCTTCAATAGCGTTGAGTTCTACCAAATCAAAATAAGCCGAAACTAAATTGTTCAATATCCTCAACTCTTGCTCTGTGAGATAGTTTTTTGCGATCATTGCTTCTGCTTGTGTAGGCTGATTTCCCTTAAAGTTGGTAAGTCCTGCAAAAGGTTTATCGCTATCAACTCTAAAATAAATTACTTCACTTGCGGTATTTCCGTGTGCTGCATAGTGTAATTTATTCTGAACCATCTTAAAAAAAATAAGACTTGTTTCACTTTTAGGATTATAATCCACAGCTGTTGTATATAACTCCAACACCTGTCTGTACATCACCTTTTCGCTTGACCGAATTTCTTTAATCCTCGCTAATAACTCCTTCCAATAGTTCCCTCCTCCCAGATTTTTCAATCGTTCATCATTTATCGTAAAACCCTTTACAAGATACTCTTTGAGTCTTTCTGTTGCCCAAATTCTAAATTTAGTCCCTTGAATAGATTTTACACGATAGCCCACTGAAATAATAACATCAAGATTATAATAATCTACTTGATAAGTTTTATTATCCGAAGCAGTTGTTGCAAAATTTGCAACAACTGAATCTTGTTGTAATTCTCCTTCTTCAAAAATATTTTTAATATGCCTAGAAATGGTTGATTTATCTCTACCAAAAAGTGTCGCCATTTGATCTACGGAAAGCCAAATACTCTCTTCTTCTAGCTTTACATCAATCTTTATAATGCCATCTTCGGTTTGATAAATCAATATTTTACTCTTGTAATCCATTTTCTTCTATATCCTTAGCTTAAAAATCTCATCTACAATTTCCTTTGTGGCATTTGGTCTGGCAAAATAACCTAAATTTTCGCCCATCTCTTTTCTCAACGTTTCGCTTTCGCAAATTTCCATCAAAGTTGCCCAAAATTTCTCTTTCATTTCTACATCTTTCACCATTTTGGCAGCGTTTTTATTCACCAGCGTTAGAGCATTCTGTGTCTGATGGTCTTCAGCTGCAAAAGGAAACGGTACCAGCAATATTGGCTTTTGAGCCACAGAGAGCTCCGAAATGGCAATGGCTCCTGCACGAGAGACAATAACATCCGCAGCAGAATACGCCAATGGCATATCTGAGATGAACTCACTAATTAGTTGATGGTTGATGGTTGATGGTTGATGGCTTATCTTCTCATTGCTCGGTGTTTCGCTTCCTTTAGAAGACAGAACACTCTGCTTCCCTGTTTGCCATATTAGCTGAATATCTTTTTCTGCTAACTGAGGAAGATGCCTACTCCAAGCGTCATTCAAAGTTTTTGAACCCAATGAACCACCTACAGAGAGGATGGTGAGCTTATCTTTATCTAAACCTAATTTTTCCTTCGCCAAAGCGGCATCTACTCTATCGGTAATGATGTTTTCACGGATGGGATTTCCCAGAAAAAAGGTCTTTGCTCCTGAGAAAAACTTCTCCATATCAGGATAGGCGGTGAAGACGGCTTTTGCTTTTTTAGCCAAGAAAAGATTGGTCTTCCCTGGCAAGGAATTTTGTTCTTGAATGAAAATAGGTACGCCCATCTGCGAAGCAACAAACAACGCTGGTCCACTGGCAAAACCTCCCGTTCCTACCGCAAAATCAGGTTTGAACTGCTTGATGATTCTCCTTGCTTTTAATAAACTGGAAACAATTTTGAAAGGAAGTTTAAAATTAGCGAAAAGATTTCCTCTATTAAATCCTGCAATGTTTAGCCCCTCTATTTTAAACCCTGCCTGAGGCACTTTTTCCATTTCCATTTTGCCATTGGCTCCTATGAATAGAAACTCGGCATTGGGAAATCTTTTTTTAATTTCCTGAGCAATCGCCACCGCTGGGAAGATATGCCCTCCCGTGCCGCCACCGCTCATCAGAACACGAAGACCAGCCTGTTGTCCTCCGAGATGGGAATGTTGATTAGAAGATGTTTTTATATCCGTTTGCATATTTTGTTTATACATTATTAAATCTTATTCTAAAAAAGCTCTAAAGGTTTTGGCAAAAAGCCCGCCACCTTTTTCAAAAAGCAGGCGAGGTTTTAAGCAAAAGCAGGCGGGCTTTTTTCTTCCTAGTAAAAATCTATTCCAACTTTAAACCTCGAGGAAAAATCATTACGCAATATCATTAATCTCTTCTATACTTTGCTTCTTCCCTATCCCTTCTTCATCTAATACTTGGATTCTAGAGCTTACATTGAGAACAATACCCAATTGTATATATGTTACCAACATAGAAGTTCCCCCATAGCTTATCAATGGTAAAGGTTGCCCCGTAACAGGGATGAGATTGACCGCTACGGCAATGTTTACCGATAACTGTACGAAAAACATTAATCCCATTGCTAATACCAGCAAAGAACCAAAGAAAGCAGGCATTTTACTGGCAATAATCACAATCCGAATAATCATTATGAAATAAGCCCCTATAAGGAACACCGCCCCTAGCAAACCGTATTCTTCTATAATAATGGCGAAAATAAAATCTGATGCCGACTGCGGAAGCATCTGTTTCAGGGCACTTTTACCTGGCCCTATGCCCGTAATACCTCCGTGAACAATGGCTGCTTTTGCCTGCATCACCTGATAATTTTTGGCTTTCATTACCTCGGTCTCTACTTCTGAAGTGGATTGTTTAGACGAAGTAAAGGTTTCTATACGACTCATCCAAGTATGCACACGGTTGCCTCCCAGCATATTGGTATTGAGTGCTATCAAGATAAACATTCCCCCTGCCATTACTGCTGTAGCAATAAACCCTGTAATGTATTTCCAATTGAGCTGGCCAAATGCTAAAACAGCAATGGAAACCGCCATAATCATAACGGCTGTGGAGCCATTGTCTTTTCCTACTAAAAGAAAAACCAACAATATAGGACCAAATATATACATTACATTCTCTATTGGTAACCTCTCTCTCTCTATTTTCTTGGTTAGATACCTGCATAGATAGATAATAAGTGTAAGAAAAGCAAAGGATGAAGGCTGGAAAGAAAATGGCGTTCCAGGAATCTTAAGCCAGCGGGAAGCACTAGCACCATCTATAGTCTGCCCAGAAAACATTGTGATAAGGAGGAATACAACAGAAATGAGAAGGAAAATGATACTAAACTTACCGATATACTCATACTTAATAATTCCAATGCCCCGTACCAAACCTAGCCCTAAGATGATGAAAAATATATGCTTGAACAAATGACCTATTGTAGTGCCATTGTTCACGATATACTCCAAATTGGAACTTGCCGAATATACAGGCATAATGGAAAATCCAGAGATGATGATAATCAAAATCCAGAGGACTTTATCTCCTTTTAGAAACTCATTTTTTTTATTTTCTTTTACTTGGATACCGCTCATTGTTGTGGTAATATTTTCTTTTGTTTTTTATATTGATTTCAGCACCTCTGCTTTAAATTTTCTGCCTCTATCCTCGTAGTTATCGAACAAATCAAAACTCGCACAGCACGGGGATAGCAATACCGCATCGCCTTTTTCGGCTACGGTTTTGGCTATTTTTACGCATTCTTCCAGAGTAGAAGTGTTATAAATCAGTTCTTTCTTATCTCGGAAAAATTCGATAATCTTATCATTGTCTAATCCTAAACAAACAATGGCTTTTACTTTTCGTTTTACCAAATCTTCTATCTCCGTATAATCGTTACCTTTATCCACGCCACCTACAATCCAAACCGTTGGGGTTTTCATACTTTCAAGAGCGTAATAAGTGGCATTTACATTGGTTGCCTTGCTATCATTGATGTATTTCACACCATCAATCTCTGCAAACTGCTCCAACCTATGCTCCACCGCCTGAAATGTCATCAAGGATTTTCTAATACTTTCATTACTGATATTGAGCAATTTACCCGCAATACTCGCTGCCAAACTATTGGCAACATTGTGTTTTCCTACAATGGATAGCTCCTCTATTTTCATAGAAAACTCCTCTTGTAACTTTACAAAAATCTTATCTTCTGTAGCATAAGCTCCTTCATCTAGTTTTTCATCTAATGAAAAAGGCAGTTTTTTGGCTTTAATTTCTATTTTTTCGAGAAGGCTTCGGCTCATTTCATCATCTTTATTATAGATGAAAAAATTATCATTTTCCTGATTTTCAGCAATTCTGAATTTGGCTAAAGCGTATTCCTCGTAGTTGTAATTGTATTGGTCTAGGTGGTCTGGCGAAAGATTGAGCAAAAGCGAGATATACGGACGGAAATTCTGAATATCATCTAACTGAAAGCTACTGACTTCCAATACATAATAATCATAATTTTCCTCTGCAACCTGCTTGGCAAAACTGGTACCGATGTTACCGCCTAAGCCAACATTCAATCCGTCATTTTTTAATATATGATAGATGAGCGATGTGGTGGTAGTTTTCCCATTACTTCCCGTGATGGCAATGATTTTGGCATCGGTAAACTCTGCTGCAAATTCTATCTCGGAAGATAAGCGAATGCCTTTTTGCTTGATTTTCTGAATCAAATCTGCCTTTTTAGGAATTCCAGGACTTTTGATGACCCAATCTGCAGAGAGAATGCGGGTTTCATCGTGAGAGCCTTCTTCAAATTCTATATCGTGCATTTGCAATAGCGTTTTGTACTGAGGGCGAATTTCTCCCTTGTCCGAAAGAAAGACTTCCAGACCTTTTTTCTTGGCTAAATAAGCTGCTCCAAATCCGCTTTCTCCACCGCCTAAAATTGCTATTTTCATTTTATTAAAATTTAATGATTGAAAATTTTTATTTCATCTTTAATAGACCCCTTACCTCACTTTCAAAGTTATCAAACAAATAATAGCCAGCATTACCCCGATGATAATCATTCTATTCACAATCTTACTCTCGTGATAACCACTTTTCTGATAGTGATGATGTAGAGGCGACATCTTAAATAGACGGTTGTTCTGAGCGTATTCCAAACCGTATTTTTTCTTTCTGTATTTGAAAACCGCTACTTGCAATACCACCGAAAGATTTTCTATCAAGAAAATACCACAAAGCACGGGGATTAGCAATTCTTTTCTCAGAATAATCGCCAAAACAGCAATCACTCCACCGAGCATTAAACTCCCCGTATCGCCCATAAATACTTGTGCTGGATAGGTATTGTACCAAAAGAACCCTATCACCGCTCCCACCATAGCCACTACGAAAATGGTGGTTTCTCCCATATTGGGAAGGAACATTATATTGAGATAATCTGCAAAGATGATGTTCCCCGAAACATACGCAAAGAACGCCAGCGTAAGCAATATTACGGCACTGGTTCCTGCTGCCAGACCATCTATACCATCGGTAATATTAGCTCCATTGGACACCGCCGTTACAATGAAAATAACGATCGGGATAAAGACCACCCACGCCCATTCTTCGGCTTCTTGCTCATCCATCCAAAAGAGGATTTTGCTGTAATCAAACTCATTGTTTTTCACAAAAGGAACGGTAGATATTACCGCCTTCTCTTCGGAAGAGAATTTTTGAACCGCCGTAGTCTGAGGTGTAGCATTATCCAGATACTCACGCTTAATGGTAACATCCTTGTGAAAGTACATTGTTACACCTACGATAAGCCCTAAACCTACCTGACCAATCACTTTAAACTTGCCACTCAAGCCATCTTTATTCTTCTTAATTTTCTTCAGATAATCGTCTATAAAGCCTATTGCTCCCATCCAAATTACGGAAACCACCAAGAGAATGATATAAATATTGGTGATTTTGGTGAATAATAAAACAGGAACCAATGTGGCAATGATGATGATAAGCCCTCCCATAGTAGGTGTACCTTCTTTTTGCTTTTGCCCATCAAGACCGAGGTCTCTTACCAGCTCTCCCATTTGTTTTCGTCTAAGGAAAGTGATGATTTTCTTACCATACACCAAGGCAATCCATAATGAAAATAGAACCGCCATCCCCGCACGAAATGAGATGTATCTCAATAAATTAAGCCCTGGAATATGGATTCCGTTAGCCGTTAAATATTCATATAGATAGTATAACATTTTTAATTTAACTTATTTAATGATTCAACTTATTTTTTTCAATTCTTATTTTTTTCTTTCCAAATTATCGCCTAAATATTTTATAAAGTTTGATAATTGTATCGATATTTTTATTGTTTCGTTTATAATGTTTTCTCGCAGTTCATTTTCTCCCCACTTTAGTCTTTTGCTAATTAGCATTAAGTTTCTTGCTTCTCCACAACTCCCTTTTGCTATCTTTAAAAATCTAATAAACTGACGATTATTGTTATATTCCGAGCCTTCTGCTATATTATTTGTAATAGATATCACTGCTCGTTTTAATTGATTAACAAATTCAAATTCTGTCTTAAAATCCGATTGATTTAAAAACTCAAATACCTTTTCTACCAAATCCATTGATTTCTGATAAACAGGAAAATCTTCAAAGTTTTTAGTCATAAGATTTCATTTTAAATTTCTAAAACAAAAGAATTTTAAATCTTTTAATTATTTAAATCATTCAATCATTACTTACTCATCGCTTTCCAAAGTTCCTCTATCACTTCCTTATCATCAAAATGGTGTCTTACACCGTTGATTTCCTGATAGGTTTCGTGACCTTTTCCTGCTACGAGGACAATGTCCCGAGGTTCGGCAAATTTTATTGCCATCTTTATCGCCTCCTTTCTATCGGGAATAGTGGTGTATTTGCTAAAATTCTGAGCTTCCACACCTGCTTCTATCTCCTTAATAATCACCGTTGAGTCTTCCGTTCTTGGATTATCGGAAGTGATAATGGCAAGGGTAGATTTCTGAGTGGCTACTTTTCCCATTTCGGGGCGTTTCTCACGGTCGCGGTCGCCACCACAACCAAATACCGTGATGAGCCTTTCGTTTTTGGTTCGGATTTCGTTGATGGAATCCAAAATATTTTCCAATGCGTCTGGCGTGTGGGCATAATCTACTACGAAGACAATACCTCCATCAGACTTAAAGGTTTCAAAGCGTCCATTTACGCGTTTTAATTTAGAAATAGCGGTAAGGATTTCCGTTTCTTCAAAGCCTAATTCTTGGGCTATCGCAAAAACCAAAAGCAAATTATAAACATTGAACTTCCCCGTAAGCGTTGTCCAAACTTCTTTTCCATTAAAGTTAAGGAGCATTCCGTTGAAATCCACTTCCAAAAGTTTCCCGTGGTAATCTGCCAAAGTTTTTTGGGCGTAGGTTTTCTTAGTGGCTTTAGTATTTTGCAACATTACCAGTCCGTTTTTATCATCAATATTGGTGATAGCAATGGCAGTTTCTGGCAAATCATCGAAGAATTTCTTTTTGGTATTGAGGTATTCCAAAAAGGTTTTATGGTAGTCGAGATGGTCGTGTGTGAGGTTGGTAAATCCTGCCACTTTGAAATTTAGCCCATTGATTCTCCCCTGATGGATGCCGTGCGAACTCACCTCCATAAAGGCATATTCACAACCTTTTTCCACCGCTTGAGCTAAGATTTTATTCAGTGTGATGATGTCTGGCGTGGTATGCGTGGAAGGCAAAACCTCATCTACGATGCGATATTCCACCGTGGAAATGAGTGCCGATGGATAGCCCAAATTTTTGAACACCTCAAACAACAGCGTGGATACAGAAGTCTTCCCATTAGTCCCTGTAACGCCTACCAAACTCAATTTCTCGGAAGGATTTCCGTAGAAATTACTGGCAATTTGCCCCAATGCGTGGTTGGAATCTTTCACTTGAATATATGTGATATTTTCCACCAAAACCTCGGGAAGCGTTTCGCAAACCACCACTTTGGCTCCGCTTTCTATTGCAGAAGAGATGAACTGATGCCCATCGGTTGCGGTGCCTTTCACAGCGATATAAAGCCCATCTGTGGTTATCTTTCGGCTATCAAAAGCGATGTTGGAAATTTCTATATCCAACAAGCCAATGACTTCCAGTAATGGTATTTTATTTAATATGATATTGAGGTTCATTTTTTTTATTTTAATTTTTTCAATACTTAATATGTATTGTACCTATTTCATTTTACATTGTACCGACACGATGTTGGTCTATACCTACTCTATTTTGCCTTATACCGAGGCGATTTCGCTCTGTACCTACTTCATTTTCTATTGTACCGACACGATGTTGGTCTGCACCTACCCTATTTTGTCTTGTCCCGAGTCGATTTTGCTCTGTACCTACTTCATTTTCTGTTGCACCAAAATGATTTTGGCTAAAGCCTTTTGTTTATTTCTCTTTTGTGAATGGGCTAAAGCCCAATCTTATTGATTCCACCAACAACCATCAAACCATTCATTAATTCTGTAATTTTAAATAAATTTTTTGGTCTTTCTTGATGACCGTTCCAGCCGATGGAAACTGCTCCATCACTCTTCCTACTCCTTTATAATCTACTCTATAGCCTGCATTTTCCAACTGAGGTACCACATCTCTCCCCACCAGTCCCATCACATTAGGCATTTTCCCATTATTCACTTTAATCTTCGGAGTAGCTTTGGTAAGGGCTGATAAATCCACCGATTTGTTTTTCAATAAATCTTTATCAATATTCTGAGGGGTTTTCAGGAAGGTTTTTCCTGCAATTTCCTTGAATACAGGGGCGGCTACAGTACCGCCATAAAAGCCTTTGTTGTTATCTGGCTGATTGACCATTACAATGCAGGTGTACTTAGGATTATCCGCTGGATAAAACCCTGCAAATGAAGCTTGATATTTCATAGGCCCTAGTTTCCAATATTCAAAACGGGCTGTACCTGTCTTCCCTGCCATTTTAAGATTGGGCGTAAAGATACTTCTTGCCGTTCCTTTTTCTACCGCTTTGGTAAGGGCATCTGTCATCATTTTAATAGCTTTATCCGATGCCATTTTCTTCACCATTACTTCTGGTTGGGCTTCGTAAGTGATTTTCCCATCTTTCATTATTTTATCAATGAAAAGTGGTTTTACCATCGTTCCTTTATTAGCAATACCATTATAGAATGTGGTGAGCTGCAATAGACTGATATTAGACGAGTAGCCGAATGATAATGATGCTAAGGTAGCCCTGTTCCATCTCTTACTTTCAGGAGTTTGAATTCTTGGTTTAGCAATACCTGGCAACTCTATATCCATTTTATCAAAGAGTTTCCACCTTCTCCAATGGTCAAGAAAAATCTGTGGTTTCTCACCATAGTATTTAGTAATGAGTTTTGCAGTTCCCACATTGCTAGATTTAGCCAAAACATCACTAATATCATAGGTGCCACCCCCGTGTCCATCGCTAATGGTTTGCTTGGCGTATGTCCAAGAGCCACCGCCTACATTCACCGTAGTATTTTCATCGATAAAACCATCATCCATTGCCGCCAATAGAGAAATGACTTTAATAGTAGAACCATTTTCTATGGCATCTTTTAGGGCATAGTTGTAGGCATCTACATATACACCTGGTTCGGTTCTGCGGAGATTAACCATTGCACGGACTTTGCCTGTTTCCACTTCCATCACAAGGACACTACCGTGGTCTGCATCAAAATTGATTAACTGTTTTTCCAATGCCGAATGGGCAATATCCTGAATTCTAAGGTCTAAAGTGGTATAAACATCTTGTCCATCTATAGGGTCTATATTATTCCAATAATCTATTGGTTTCCATTGAGAAGAGTTGACTCTTTGCTCTACCCTCATTCCATCAGTTCCTGTAAGGTATTTGGAGAAAGCAGCTTCTAGACCAGATTTTCCTCTTTCATCATCCATACCAATGGTACCTGCACCTATCTCTGTAGTGGAAAGCTCTCTGCGGTATTTTCTATCTACAATGAACCCTCCTTTGTTTTTTCCTCTCTCGAAGATAGGAAACTTTCGGATTCTATCGTATTGGTCAAAATCTAATCCTTTTATCAAGGAATAATATTGATTCTTTTTAGCTTTCTGAGCATCAAATTTTTGTCTGAAATAGCTGCGAGGCTTCCCAAACATTGCACTAAGAGAATCTGTAAGAGCCCCGATATTCTTATTATAAATAGTGTCTTTAATGACTTTAAAATCAATATAAATATCGTACCTCATCACAGTGGTTGCCAAGATGGAACCATCTGAAGCATAAAGATTTCCTCTAGCTGCTTTTAGAGTGGCTTCTCTATAATTTTTGCTGATATAATCTTCTTTAATGGTTTCTACATTGGTATTTTGCAAACGAACAATTTGAAGTATAAAAATACCAAATAAAATGAATGCTACCATAGTAAAACCTCTCCCCCACCATAAAGCTCTTTTTCTCTTGATATTGTATTCGTTATTTTGCATTGGTACTATCTAGTTTTATAAGCAATTTATGTGGGTGGCTTTCTAAGGTCATTAGAGAATCGGTTATCATTTCTTTACCTAATTCTGATTCCATTTTTACTTTAATCAATCGGCTTTGTGCAAAGGCATTTCTAGATTTATATTCTTCAAACTGTTCTTTCAAAGTATTGATTTTTACCATCTTCTGGCTTACAAGATGAGAACAGTAAATCATAACCATCAACCCGAATATGATTAATAAAAAAAACTTATAATGTGCCCGAATCTCATCTCTATACAAAAAATTTCCCTTTACGATGTCTTCTATCGTAAGTTTCTTTCTTTCAAATTGTGTTTTTTTTCTTTTCGCCATTATTTTAATAAGCTGTTATTATTTGTTAATGGTTTTATTCATCATTTTTAATCAACCCGCCTTAATACCCACTCTCATTTTTGCACTTCTGGCACGGGAGTTTTCTTTTATTTCCTCATCTGTAGGCACTGTTGCTTTACTTTTCACAAGTTCAAAAGCCTTTTGATAATTACCATAGATGTCTCGTTCTGGCTCTCCTTCAAACATTCCGTTTTTCAAAAAGCGTTTTACCAAACGGTCCTCCAAAGAATGATAAGAAATCACCACCAATCTTCCCTCTGGTTTCAAAATTCTATGGGCTTGCATCAGCATTTCTTTCAGCACTTCCAACTCCTGATTCACCTCTATTCTCACCGCCTGAAACACTTGAGCGAAGAATTTATTTTGCTTATGAGGTGGAATATAGGTAAAAAGCTGTTTCAGATCTTCGGTGGTCTCTATTCTTTTTGTTTTTCTATGGTGTACGATTTCTCTTGCCAATTTTCTTGCCTCGCGAAGCTCTCCATAATGGTAAAAAATATCGGCTAGCTCTTCTTCTTCATACTCGTTGATCACCTTCTTAGCATCCAAACTTTGAAGAACATTCATCCTCATATCCAGAGGAGCATTGCTTCTAATGGAAAACCCTCTGTCAGCCTCGTCAAACTGATGAGAAGACACACCCAAATCTGCTAAAACACCATCTACACCATCTACACCATACATCAGTAAAGAATTTTCTAAAAATCTGAAATTCTGATTAATCAGTGTAAACCGTTCATCTTCTATTGTATTATTCAAAGCGTCTAAATCCTGATCAAAACTATACAAACGCCCTTTCTCCGAAAGCCTACTGAGAATCTCTCTAGAGTGTCCACCTCCTCCAAAGGTACAATCTACATAAACACCATCTGGATTGATGACCAAATCATCTACGCTTTGTTTCAATAAAACAGGATTATGATACATTTTTTTTCGTTATAAATAATTAATGATTGATTTGATAGCAACAACCAGACTAGCCTTCGTTTTCCTTCATTACCTCCTCTGCAAGCTGAGCAAAACTATCTTCAGAGTCTGCTATCACGGTTTCATAGCTGTCTTTATCCCAAACTTCAAAAAGCTCACCAGCACTGGTAATAACGATTTCCTTCTCAAGTAATGCATACTGAATTAAATCTTTGGAAATCTGTATCCTACCCGCATTATCCAGTTCAATGGTTTTTACCCCAGCGGTAAAGACCCGTATAAAATCTACATTTTTCTTTTGGAAACGATTGAGCCCATTGATTTTTTCCATCAACCTATCCCAATGTTTAATGGGATAAACCTCCAAACACTTTTGGAACACGGAGCGTTTTACCACAAAAGCCTCGTCCCCAAAGTCCTCCATCTGCTTCGCTAAGGAAGCTGGCACTTTGATACGACCTTTGTCGTCCATTTTACACTCGTATGTTCCAATAAAATTTTTCATTTGAGGCAAAGTTATATAAATTAATTCTAAATTTTCCCACTTTCTCCCACTTTTAAACTTATTGTGAATAACTTTTTCCTTTTCAAGTTAAACAATTGATTTAAAAACAATTACCAAACACCTATCAGCACTGAGTTTTTATATAATTTTACCTCATCTTTTCAAAATTCAATTAATTTTCATTTTATAACCCATATTTAGTGTTTTGTAATTGTTTAATTTGTATTTTTGCGATTGCTATACGGCATTTTATGTTATTCAAATCCAAAAAAGAAAAAAAGTTTAAGTTCATTTCGGAAGGCGAAGGTCGTCCCATTGTCCTATTGCAAGGACTTATGGGAGGATTGAGTAACTTTACCAAGCTGATAAGTTTTTTTTCAAGCAAAGGGTATAAGGTTTACTTTCCAGAACTTCCGATATATGATTTATCGGTTCTCAATACCAATCTGACTTCTTTGGCAAAATTTGTAGCCAGATTTATAGAGGAAGAGGTAGGAGAGCCTGCCATTGTAGTAGGCAATTCTATGGGGGGACACATCGGGCTGATTCTTACCTTATCCAGACCTGAGCTGGTAACACATCTTGTCCTTACAGGAAGCTCTGGACTCTACGAACGCTCTTTTGGTGATAGCTTTCCAAGAAAAAACGACAGAGAATATATTAAGAAAAAAGCCCAAGAGGTTTTTTTTGACCCTAATGTGGCTACAGAAGAATTGGTAGATGAAGTTTTTTCTATTGTGAATGACCGAGGGAAAGGCATTAAAACCGTGATGCTAGCAAGAAGTGCCATTAAACATAATATGCAAAAGGAATTGCATAAAATAAAAGCACCTACCTGCATCATTTGGGGAAAACAAGATAATGTAACCCCTCCCGAGGTTGCCGTGGAAATGGATCGATTGATTCCTGATTCGGAGTTGTTCTGGATAGATGAATGTGGACACGCTGCAATGATGGAGAAACCAGATGAGTTTAATGACATCTTGCACCGCTGGCTAGAAACCAAACTATAATTCTTTAACAAAAATATTCTCGCTGGTAACATCCATCAGCGAGATTTTTAATATCAAAAACCTAACCTTATGCAAATCAAATCTGCCAACTTTGTTAAAAGTTCTCAGAAATGGCAAGATTGCCCAGAAGCCAACCTGCCAGAATATGCCTTTATAGGGCGTTCTAATGTGGGAAAATCATCGCTCATCAATGCAATGATGAATAAAAAAGACTTGGCAAAAACTTCCCAAACTCCTGGAAAAACTCAACTTATCAATCATTTTTTGGTAAATGAAGAATGGTATCTTACCGATTTGCCAGGCTATGGCTACGCCAAAGTCTCTAAAGTGCAACGCAAAGATTTTGAAAAACTGATTACCAACTACATTCTCAATAGAAAAAATTTGGTAAACCTTTTTGTATTGATTGATATAAGACATACGCCACAAAAAATTGATATTGAATTTATAGAATGGTGTGGTGAGCACGGCATCCCATTTTCTATTATATTCACAAAAGCAGATAAACTAAAACCCAATGCTGCCATTAAAAATGTGGAACATTACAAAAACGAATTGCTAAAAACTTGGGATGGACTGCCTGAAATCTATGTAACTTCGGCTGAAAAAAAAGAAGGTACAGAAGAAATTCTTGATTTCATCACCATTACCAATGATTTTCTAAAACAAAACAATGTACAATTCAATGAATAAAAATACCATCACTTGGACAGTGAAACCCTTTGAAAAACTCTCTACCAACGACCTCTACCGCATTGTCCAAGCAAGAGTGGAAATTTTTGTGATAGAACAAAATACACCTTATCAAGATTTGGATAATACCGACCAGAAAGCCCTGCATCTTTGGGCAGAACAAGATGGAAGAATCCTTGCCTACTGCCGATTGTTCAATAGAGGAATTAAATACAATGAAGCCTCTATTGGTAGGGTGTTAACTACAGAAGGGGCTAGAGGAACGGGGCTTGGAAAACAGCTGATTGCCCGTGCCATTGAAGTGATAGAAAAGGAATACCAAACCTCTGAAATTAGAATTTCTGCACAAGATTATCTCATTAAATTTTACTCTGATTTTGGGTTCCAAGACACAGGAAAAAAATATCTGGAAGATAATCTACCCCATACCGAAATGATTAGGCGATGAGTTTCAACCCATCGCCTTTATAATATCTTATTTAAGCCAACCTTTCTCCCCGAAATAAGCCTTGAATTTCTGTATTTTAGGTCCTACAACTGCAGAACAATAAGGCTGGGTAGGATTCTCCAAATAATAGCCTTGATGGTAATCCTCTGCTGCCCAAAATTTTTTAAATTCTGCTAACTCTGTTACATATTTACCATTCCACTTTCCAGAAGACTCAGACATTTGCAAAGCTTTCAATGCCTTAATCTTCTCTTCCTCACCATTATAGAAAATCACCGAGCGGTATTGGGTACCTATATCTTCTCCCTGTCTATTAAGCTGGGTAGGATCGTGAAGGAAAAAGAAAACTTCCATCAGCTGTTCATAGGAAATTACCGTGGCATCATAAATGATTTTCACCACCTCTGCGTGCCCTGTTTCACCAGTGCAAACTTCTTGATATGTAGGATAGTCTTTGTGCCCACCAGAATAACCAGAAATGGCTTTTTCTACGCCTTCTAGCATATTAAAACAACTTTCTACGCACCAAAAACATCCTCCACCAAAGACCAATTCTTTTAATTGTTTAGATTCTTTTTCCATTCTTTAATTGTGTGAAATACTAGACAAATTTAGAAATAAAAATGAAAAAAGAGACCTATCTAAACTTTTTCGGAGCCAATGCAGAGAAAAAATCATCCATTTATTTATCTATTCAATAAATAGTTGTATATTTGCCACCTCAAAAAATAAATATTTTATACAATGAAATCTATTACAATTCAAGGTACAAAAAGAGAAAGCGTGGGCAAAAAGTCTACAAAAGCTTTACGTGATGCTGATTTAGTTCCTTGTGTTGTTTATGGAGGAAAAGAACCTTTGAACTTCTCTGCAGAAGAGAAAGCTTTCAAAAACTTGGTTTACACTCCTGAAGCACACACGGTATCTATTGAAGTGGATGGTCAAACAATTCCTGCTGTTCTTCAGGATATCCAGTTTCACCCTATTACCGACAGAATTTTACACGTGGACTTCTACCAATTGGCTGATGATAAGCCAGTAATTATGGAAGTTCCTGTGAAGATTACAGGTCGTGCAAAAGGGGTTGTTGCTGGCGGGGTTTTGCGTCAATCTTTCAGAAAATTGAAATTGAAAGCTATCCCTGCTAATTTACCAGATGAAATCGTGGTGGATGTAACGCCATTGAGAATTGGTAACAAACTCTACATCGGTGATATCAAAAATGATGCATACACCTTTATGCACCCAGACAATGCAGTAGTAGCTGCTGTGAAGATGTCTAGAAATGCAATGAAGAACGGTGCTGCAGCTGTGGATGACGAAGATGAAGAATAAACCCTTTATCCAATGAATACTTAAAGAGACCTTTTTTGGTCTCTTTTTTTGTAAATATTATTTGAAATTTAATAACATCATAAGAGAAAAAGTCTTTAAATTTGAGCTATCATTTTTAATTGAATTTTCTATGAAAACAATTCTTTCTACTTTGGGAGTCGCTGCATTGGTGCTTGCCTCTTGTACCACTACCAAAACCTATGTGATTAAAGGAAAAAGCAATACCGAAACCCAAGGTACTGCTAAGTTTACCCAGAAAGGGAAAACGGTAGAACTGGATATGAATGTTTACAAACTAAAATCCTACGGATTGCACGCTGCTCATATCCACGAAAATGGAGACTGCTCCGCAGCTGATGGAAGCTCTGCAGGTGGACACTGGAATCCTACTCAAGAAAAGCACGGCAAATGGGGACACGGTGAGCATCACGCTGGAGACCTCGGTAACCTAAAAGCGGATAAAGATGGTGTGGCTAGAATGATAATGACAACCGATAAATGGTGCTTGGGCTGTAAAGATGAGAAGAAAAACATCATCGGAAAATCCATCATCATTCACGCTAAAGCAGATGATTTTAAAACCCAGCCTACTGGAGATGCTGGAGGAAGAATAGGATGTGTAGAGATAAAATAATACACTTAGGCTAAAATATTAATAACCAATATTTGGTTGTCGGTTGATAGTTGTCGGCTACCGTCTATTTCTTTCAATAGGGTCGGGTTTTAACCCGACTTTTAATATGTCTTATCCTAAAGGCTTTAGCCAAATTCTTAAATTTGGTTGACAGTTGTCGGTTGATGGTAAAAACTCAACACTTAAAATTGGTTGATAGTTGATAGTTGACAGTTGATAGTCTTTTCTCTTTTTTCTTTTCTCTTTTTTCAAAAAAAACTCAGCACTCAAAACTCAAAACTATAAAAAGAGCCAACCTCCGAAAAGATTGACTCAATTTTTGAAAAGATCGAGTCGATTTTTAAAAAGATTGACTCGATTTTTTTTTACGCTTTAGTCTCGCTCAAATTTTACCGTAGAAAGGGCGTTTTTGAAAAGCGTGCCTGGGGTAAATACCACCTTTACATTTTTTATCATCGCTGTGTTAAACTCCTTCTCCGTAGCGGCTCCTTCTGAGCTTAGTGTAAGGCGAAAGCTCCCAAAATCACCAAGTTTTACGCTCTTGCCTTTCAAAAGTTCTTTGGGGATTTCTTGCAAGAGGTTTTCTATCACATTGGCTATATCTCCCGTGGTAAGCGAGGATTTCTCTGCAATGTTACCTGCTATTTCTCTTTGCCCTACCGTACCTTGGTTTACGGCGTTGGCATACCATTTTTTGCTATCCCTATCTTGGGGATTGGCTTTTTCTATCAGTTTGTATTTCATATTTTTAGGATTTTAGTTTAGTTTAAGAATAGTAACTTTATTAATAAACCTAGTATTAGTATAATCTCCTACTTTTTTATAAAATTCAGGAGAAGGGTTACTTAAAGGATCATCCATAGAGGTAAATCCTATTAAGTCAAACCCTATACTATCATTAATATCCAAATTTAATAAGAATGATGTGTTTAGCCATTCTCCGTAATATGTAGTATAAACAATTGCACTATTAGATTTTCTTTTTACTCTAAACAAACAATATTCTGGACCATACACATCATGATTAATAAATACAAGATATTTACCTGCTGTAAGATTAATATATTGGTTGTTATAACTCAGTCCTATTTCATTCAATTCACTTGTTACAGTTGTGGCTATTTCATTGGTAAAAGGAAATGGAGTTTCAGAATGATAAGAAGCTGTATTAAAGCTTGCAGAATTATTTTGGAATGTAATCACACTTGTCTTGTTTCCAATGGATAAAGCTTGCCAACTCGCAACCCCATTGGCGTCAGAAGTAAGTACTCTACCCGCTTGTTGTGTGCCATCAGTTACTTTTAACTTTCCTGCTATATCTAACTTAGCTTGTGGAGCATTCGTTCCAATACCTACATTACCCGTTCCTGTAAATAATAGGTTGTTTCCATTCATATTTACCGTTCTTGCTCCTGTTAAGGTGCCATTATTAGCATAAATACTCGTATCTGCCGTATTAGCATCCGCCGCTGGTGCCCACGCTGTTCCGTTCCATTTTAATACTTGCCCATTGGTTGGGGCAGTATTGGCGACGGCTCTACCTTGTATCCTTGCTACGGTAGTGGCATTGCTATTGGCTGTAGCTGTTACATCTCCTGTTAATGCGGCTCTTTGGAAACTATTTCCACTTAAGGCAACAGAAGTAGAACCTGTGTAAGTGGTATTATCATTAGCATCCGCTGCGGGTGCCCACGCGCTACCATTCCATTTCAGTACCTGTCCATTGGTAGCTCCCATTTGGTTGAGATCGGCGGCTACTATAGACTTGTCTACAATCTTAGAAGAGTCCACTGAGTTTGCTGCTAAATCTGCTAAAGCCACTTGTCCATCGGCTATCTTCGCACTAGTAATCGCGTTATCTGCAATTGCCAAGGTGACATTTTTCAGCGTTGCGCCAGCACCGTTACCCACGGTAATACCCGTACCCGTAAGATTGCCTGCCCCACTAATGGAAGTCGCTGGTAATGTTCCTGCTTTCAATACCCCTGTAGCATCGGCTAATACTACTCTATCGCCCGTACCAGCTAAAGATGTTATTCTTGCTCCTCCTGCTACATGTAATTTTTCAGAAGGAACTCCTCTTGAACCTAATCCAATCCCTAAATTACCATTATCCGTCAATAGCATTTTAGAACCTAAGTTAGGTTGGGTAGTAGAGTAAGAATAGTTCCAAAAATGAAGACCTGGTGTATATGTTGTGCCAGCTTGCTTATCCGTCATATTATAAAGTCTCCATCTTGCTCCTTCTGTATCACCTGTTTTTAAAGTATTTTCTATATCTAAATAACCTCCTCCGTTACTACTTCCCGTAGATCTAATACCTCCTACTACATTCAGTTTTTCTGCTGGTGCATCTGTTCCAATTCCTACATTCCCATTATCCAATACAGTTACCATCTTGGTTCCATTGGCATTTTCCAATTCAAAATTTTTAGTAGTAGCATTTGTTCCTGTTAAAGATTTGATGTTGAGTGTAGCACTTGGCGTCATTGTATTAATCCCTACTCTGCCTTCATAAGGGTCATTGCTTTGGGCACTGGCAAAGCCTACTGCCAGCAGTCCTACTAAAATAAACTGTTTTTTCATTTGCGTTTACTATTTATTTGTTATACTTTTTAGTTTTGAGTTCTGAGGGTTGAGTTTTGAGTTGCTCACCACCAACCGACAACCAACAACTATCAACCTCTTTTAAGTGTTGAATTGTTCACCATCAACCAATAACCAACAACTGTCAACTATCAACTAATTTTCAGTTTTGAGTTTTGAATCAGCCCCCTGTCCCCCGAAAGGGGCAAAGACGCTAATACTATTATTTTTTTAGTTTGTTTATAATTGCCCATTAACAACTAATCAACAACCATCTATCCTCCTTAAAAAAAACTCTTCTGACTGGGTCTTATAACACACACTTTTTAGAATTTTAAGTAAGTTGCTTTTCTAGAAGATGAAAAAATCAAATGATTAATGATTTTAAAAGATTCAACTTACATCCCAGTACAGAAGAGTTAGATTGTTTTACCGCTCGCTCCCTCTTTGGGAGACAAGGGGAATAAAAAAAGCCCAATGCAGTTTTCAGAGAAAACCACATTGGGATAGCATAGTTGTCCAAAAAATATTTTTTGGACTTATTTTTTATTTCAAAATTATTTTTGTAAAATACGCACAGGCACGCGTCTATACTAAGGTATAGCGACGGTGAGTCTGTGTGTGTGTGTGTGTGTGTGTGTGTGTGTGTTTACACAATTATCCGAAACTACCAAATAATTGAGGTAGTTTTTTGCATTTTTTTGCTGTAATATGTGGATATTGTGCAACATAGAGTGGGGCAAAGGTAAGACTTTTTTGGAAATGAGCAAATTAAATTTTAGTTTTTAGTCATTGAAGAAAGAGGAAAGAACAAAGAGAAAAGACTTTTTTTCTAACCTCTAACTTTCTAACAATTTCACCATCAACCAGCAACTGTCAACCAAACTCTAGTTGGCATCAAAACTTTCAAAAGCGTTTTCTATATGCTGTATTTTGAGTTGATTTCCCTCTCCTCTAATGATGGAAACAATATCAAAACGCACTTCATTTTCATACGGATTTTCCCTCAAAAAAGCATCTGCTGCGGAGACAATCAGTTTTATTTTTCGCTTGTCCACCGCTTCGTATGGCTCTATGAATAAATTATTGGCTCTCGCCTTTACTTCAATGATGATAAGAAGATTTTCGTACTCTGCAATGATGTCAATCTCCGCTTTCTGATACCGAAAATTCTTTGCCACAATGCGATAACCTTTGCTTTCAAGGTACTCTACGGCGCACTGCTCTGCTTGCTTCCCAAAATCTGTATGCTCTGCCATTAGGGATAAAACTTAAAGGTTAATCTATGCTCTCTTCTGAATAAAAGAAACGCTTTTTCCTATATTGATTTCCGTTTCTGCTCCTATAATTATCGGCTGGTTTTCAAATATATGACCATTAGGAAATCCGAAGATTACAGGAAAGTTGTACCGCTCTATTCTATTATAAATCAGTTTATAAGCAAAATTATCAAAGCTGAATTCATAATCTTTGTTATCTTTTTCTTTTCCCATATTAATCATCCCGCCTACAACCAATCCAGCAATCTTCTTGAAAACACCTGCCATTTCCAGACTCATCAGCATCCTATCTAAGGCATAAAAGTTTTCTCCAATCTCTTCGATGAATAATATATTATCCTTAAAATCAAAAGAATATCGTGTTCCTAAAAGGGCATAAACCAACGCTAAATTTCCACCTACTAATCTACCTTTGGCTTTACCTTTTCTATTCAACGAATGAGGTTTTAAGGTGTGCTGAATGTCTTTTCCTTCGAGGAGATTGAAAATCATATCATAACCTTCTTCGCATACACCAAAGCTTGAAGTTTTGATGGTTTGTCCGTTCACAGAAGCCAATCCTTTTTTTAGTAGAAAGCTATTAATCACTGTGTTATCAGAATATCCTATATACCATTTTGGATATTTTTTAAAGTTTTTTAAGTTCAGATGTTCCAAAAGATGCTGGCAACCGTAGCCGCCTCGGGTTGCCCAGATGGCTTCTATTTCGGTATCGTTCAAAGCCCAATTAAGGTCTTCTGCTCTTTCTTTCTCGGTTCCTGAATACGGATAACCATAGTCAAACCTTCCCAAGGCATTTTTCCCCAAGATGGGGGTGTAACCTTTCTCTTCTATCAGTTTTAGGGTGGATTCTAGTTGAGAGGCTTCCACAGCTCCTGCGGGCGAAATAATGCCTATTTTCGCTCCTTTTTTTATGGCTGGGGGAATTATCAATTTATTTATCATTTATGTTTTTTTGGTACTTTATTTCTTGTTTTTCTGCCTCCTCTAATCTCTTGTCAAACTGATTAAACTTCTTAAAACTCTGCATAAAAATTCCCACACTGAAAAGGATAAGAACCACGCCTACCCCTCTTCGTATGGCATTGGCAAGGTTTTGTGTCAGTTTACAATGAAATTGCTTAGCCAAGAGAATTTTAGCAATATCAATGAGCAGATAAGTGGCAATTACTATTCCGAGGTAAAGGAAAAAGGAAGAATTATCGGGATACTGATTGCGAACGGAAATCACCGTAACCAGCCAAAAGAGAATAACGCCTACATTCAAAAGGTTGAACAAAAAGCCATTGAAAAAGGTTTTGAGATAATTTTGGCTGATGATTTTCTTCTCCCCTGCGATGTGCATTTTGGTTTTGGTGATTAACATAAAAATACCATAAACAAAAATAATAAATGCTGTAATTCTATAAAAACCAGGGTATTGGTCTATAAGATGTACAATATCTTTACTGGCATAATAAGCTACAACGATGCACAAAATATCTGCCAAAACTACGCCTATATCCAATGCCAATGCGTGGCGTGCTCCGCGAGAGAAACTAGTCTCTATGAGGAGAAAAAAGATAGGGCCTATAAACACCAAACTAAGCATAATGCCCAACCCTATGGCTGAAAATATCAGTTCTAACATTCTACAAATTTACAGAATATTTTACTTAGGTTAAGATGGGAGGTTAAGGCTCAATTTTAAAATTATCTTTGAAGTTTTGAAATATCTTCTTTTGCATTTAGAATTGCTAAAACCGTTATTATCTCTTCTTCAAATATATAATAAATTCCAAAGTGAAATCTTTTGGTAAAAATCCCCCTCACCTCTCCATAACGTTTTTGATAATGCAATGGATTTTCCTGAATTTTTTTTAGATAATTTTCAATTTCTAAGAAAACTTCATAACCTAAATTTTCTCTTTTAGCATTATATAAATCAATTTTACTTTCCCATTCTTGTTTTACCTTCGGTAATAAAACTAACTCAAAAGCCATATTTTTCCTTTATTGAATGGATAGTTTCTTCTAATGCTACACTCTGATTTTTATCTGTTCTATATTCAGTAATACGCTCATTTATAATACTTTTATGCTCATCAGAAAGTTGTTCCATTTCCTTCTCTTCGGAATGTATAATTGCCGAAAAAATTCTTAAAATCCTCTCATCTGCTCTATCTATAAAAGCGTGAATTTTATTTCTATCAATAGCGGTATCCATAGCGGTTACTTTTCTACAAATTTACAGAATATTGTTGAGATTAAAAGTCAATATCTATTTTTAAAATATCATTTCAAAATTCTAGCTTCTTAATTCTGTTATTCTCCCTATTCCACAATCTTGAAATCCAATTGTTTTTGAATCAAATTAGCCTTAGTAACTTTTATTTTTACAACATCACCCAGTTGGTATTGTTTGCCCGTTCTCATACCATATACCGCGTGGGTTTTAGCATCGTAGAGATAAGAATCATCGGTTAAATCTCGAAGTTTGATAAGTCCTTCTGCTCCATTTTCGGGGATTTGCACCCAAAATCCAAACTCTGCCACGCCAGAAATAACGCCTTCAAAAACTTCTCCAAGGTGTTTTTCCATAAATTTTACTTGCATAAACTTGATAGAGTCCCTCTCAGCATCGCTCGCTAAGCGTTCCCTTGCAGATGAATGCTTCGCCTGTTCTTCCACTTCCATTTTGTTGGGCGATTTGCCACCATCTAAATAATGCTGCAATAGACGATGAGCTATCACATCGGGATACCTTCGGATAGGCGATGTAAAGTGCGTATAATACTCAAAACCTAAACCATAATGCCCTATAGGCTCTGTGGAATAGACTGCCTTGCTCATAGAACGCATTGCCAAAGTTTCTATCATATTTTCCTCACCTTTTCCTTTTACATCTTTTAAGAGTTTATTCAAACTTTGTGTGGTTTGCTTCGTATTGGCAATATTCATTTTATATCCGAAAGTGCTTACAAACTCCTTTAAAGCTTCTAATTTTGCTGGATCTGGGTCTTCGTGAATTCTGTAAATAAAGGTATTATTGGTGCGTTCATTTTTCAGATTTAGAGAGATATATTCGGATACTTTTCTATTGGCAAGGAGCATAAATTCTTCTATCAAATGGTTGCTATCCTTACCTACCTTCATATAAACGCCAATGGGTTCATTGTTTTCATCGAGGTTAAAACGCACTTCCATTCTATCGAAAATAATTGCCCCATTATGGATTCTTTCCTCCCTCATAATTTTTGCCAATCGGTCTAAGACTAATATTTCTTCCGCCAAATCGCCTTCACCTGTTTCTATACGCTCTTGGGCTTCTTCGTAGGTGAATCTTCTGTCGGAATGCGTTACCGTCCTTCCAAACCATTGATTGATAATTTCCGCTTTATCATTCATCTCAAAAACTGCTGAAAAAGTGTATTTATCCTCATTAGGACGCAAGGAACAAACGCCATTACTCAGCACCTCTGGTAGCATTGGCACCACTCTATCCACCAAGTACACCGAGGTGGCTCTGGCATACGCCTCATCATCTAGCAGGGTGCCAGGTTTCACATAATGCGATACATCTGCAATGTGAACGCCCACTTCCCAATTGCCATTTTTCAATTTTCGAAGAGAAAGGGCATCATCAAAGTCTTTGGCATCTTTCGGGTCTATGGTAAAGGTGAGAATATCTCGCATATCTCTACGCTTTTTCACCTCTTCTTCGCGGATTTCGGTATCCAAGTTTTTTGTCTCTTGTTCTACCTCTTCTGGAAACTCGTATGGCAAACCATAATCTGCCAAGATGGAATGAATTTCGGTTTCGTGCTCACCTGGACTTCCGAGTACGCGGATAATTTCTCCCTCCGGATTTTTATCCCCTTTCTTCCATCCCAGCATTTTTACCACTACTTTGTCATTTGGTTTCGCTCCATTGAAGTTTTCTTTTTTAACGAAAATATCGGTGTTAAAGTTTTTCTTATCAGAAACCACAAAGCCAAATCCTTTGTGAGCGATATATTCTAAACTGCCTACAAATTCGGTTTTATTTCGTTCCAAAACTTGCACTACAGTACCTTCTATGTTTTTATTTTTGTAAGAATAGGTAATGATGAGGACTTTATCGCCCTGCATAGCATCTTTTACATTTTTAGAATGCACAAAGATATCATCTTCTCTACCTTCTACTTTCACATAGGCATTCCCTGCTTGGTTAAAATCTATAACCCCTGTGAATGTCCCTGAAATTTCTAGATTAACGGTATATTTTCCTTTTTCTACTTCTTTTATCTTGTCTTCGGCTTTCAGCTTGTGCAGAGCTTGTATCACTTGTTCTCTTTGGCGAGGATTTTTATATTCTATACCGTCTGCAATTTGTTTATAATTATATATTTTATTGGATTTTTCTTTCATAAATGCCAAAATAATACGCCCTATCTCGTTGAGTTTATGAGTATTTTTTTGACTGATATATTTACTTTTTTTCTTTTTTGCCATAATATTGATTTTTAAACGAATGAAACTCCGTTTCTTTTTTTATTTTCTAAAATTGTTTTATACCCACTAAATGTATCAAAAAAAGTTCCATTCTGCAAGTTAAATTATTGTTACGCCATTATTTTTCAAAAAAAATCTCCACCAAATAGGGTAGAGATTAATATTTTTTGGATGGTATATAAACCTACACGCAACCGATTTTATTTACACGACCTTCGTGTCTGCCTCCCTCAAATTCAGTAGTAAGAAACTTTTCTACAATTTCTAAAGCCAATTCTTTTGCGATAAAACGGGCAGGAATTGCTACCATATTACAATTATTATGCTGTCTTGCCAAGGCTCCTAGCTCTGGCATCCAACACAATGCACAACGCACCCCTTGGTGCTTATTGGCTGTAAGCTGTACCCCTTGCCCACTGCCGCAAATTAAAACTCCAAATTCATTTTCTCCGTTTTCCACAGAGGCTGCTGCAGGATGTACAAAATCTGGATAATCCACAGACTCTGTAGAGTGCGTTCCATAATCTGTCACCTCATAATGTGCTGAAAGTTGCTGTTTTAGATATTCTTTGTATTCAAAACCAGCGTGGTCGCAAGCGATAGCTATTTTTTTCATTTTTAGTTGATTATTGAGTTATTTCGGATACAAATTTAGGGTATTAATTTCACATAAATAGACTTATCCACAATAGCTTTTAAAAATTTTAATCGGTATATCCATTTTAATCTATTGAAAACTAAGAAATTGATTTTTTGATGAAATTCATTAACATTCTGATACAATGAAGATTATCATCATCACTAAAAAATGTGGATTTCCTAGATATTGTCTGTGGATAAATTATGTCAAATTTCTATAGTTTTATGTCTATAAAATGCTTATTGAGAAAAAAAACTGGAATAATAAAACGCATTTTGAAAAAACTTTACCATAGAAAATGGAGGGGTTTTCAAGAGTAAAGTTGTACAGAAAAGCATTCTGATGAGAATTATCCACATTTGTGGAAAAAAAATATAATACATTACATATCAAAATATTATAATATGAATAAGTATGAGGATAAAGCTTAGAGTAAATGTCTAAAAATAATCTAAAAATGTTATCCCCAAAATTCACAATACATAACAATATACAACACTACTTTTTTTTAATTAATAATAAAAATAATGATAACTGTTGTGAATGTGTTGTGGACATTTTTTGTGCCTGCAAATTTTTTTTACGGTTTTAAAATCTTAATTTTGTAGGAGATTATAACAAAAGAAATAAATCTTATGAAAACCATCAATGATTTTAATTTTAAAGGCAAAAAAGCCTTGGTAAGAGTCGATTTCAATGTACCACAAGATGCAGACAAAAAGGTGACAGATAATACCCGCATCGTAGCGGCAAAACCAACCATAGATAAAATACTTGCCGATGGCGGCTCGGTGATTGTAATGACCCATTTGGGCAGACCTAAAGGAACGGTAAATCCAGATTTTTCCCTTTCCAGCATTGTAGATGAAGTGGCTAAGGTATTGGGCGTAACGGTGAAGTTTGCAGAAGACTGCGTAGGTGAGGCTGCAGAAAAAGCCGTAGCCGATTTAAAGGAAGGAGAAGTATTACTTTTGGAAAATCTTAGATTCCACAAAGAGGAAGAAGCAGGGGATGTTGCTTTTGCAGAGCAATTGGCAAAATTAGGAGATGTTTATGTAAACGATGCCTTCGGAACGGCACACAGAGCCCACGCTTCTACAGCTGTTATTGCTCAATTTTTTCCTTCAACTAAATTTTTCGGTTTACTGATGGCTCAGGAATTACAAGCCATAGATAAGGTTCTGAATAGTGGTGAAAGACCTATAACAGCCATTCTTGGAGGGTCTAAAGTTTCTACTAAAATTACCATTATCGAAAATATTTTACCTGCAGTAGATAATTTGATTATTGGAGGAGGTATGGCATTTACTTTCATCAAAGCTCAAGGCGGACAAGTGGGAAGTTCCCTAGTAGAGGAAGATAAAATGGACTTGGCATTGGAAATTTTAGAAAAAGCAAAAGCTCAAAATGTGAAAGTCATTATCCCAGTAGATGTGGTGGCTGCTGATGCTTTTAACAACGATGCTGAACGCAAAGAAGTACCTGCTGATGAAATCCCTGAAGGATGGATGGGATTGGATGTAGGTGAAAGAACCAGAGACCTAAATCATGATGTGATAATGAACTCTCGTACCATTCTTTGGAACGGGCCGCTTGGAGTTTTTGAAATGTCTAACTTTGCTGATGGAACTAAATCTTTAGGAGATAGCATTGCTGAATCTACCAAATTGGGAGCATTCTCACTTGTAGGTGGAGGAGATTCTGTGGCATTTGTGAAGCAGTTTGGCTATGCAGATAAGGTTTCTTATGTTTCCACAGGCGGTGGAGCAATGTTGGAAAGCTTAGAAGGTCTAGAGCTTCCAGGCGTTGCAGCGATTAACAAGTAAAGTTTTAATAACATAGAAATAAAAAACTCGGCGAAAAGTTTCACCGAGTTTTTTTATTTGAAAAAAAGTTATTACTTATTGTAAAGCTCTTCTACTTTATCCCAATTGATTACTTCAAAGAAGGCAGAAACATAATCTGGTCTTCTGTTTTGATAATTAAGATAATAAGCGTGCTCCCATACATCAAGTCCTAAAATAGGTGTACCCTTGCAATCTGCCACAGGCATTAGAGGATTGTCCTGATTTGGAGTAGAACATACCGCCAATGAACCATCTTCTTTTTTGCAAAGCCAAGCCCAGCCAGAACCAAATCTGGTTTTAGCCGCCTCTGAAAAATCTGTTTTGAATTTTTCAAAACCACCAAATTTTTCAAGCTCTTCTTTTACTTTTCCTACAGGCTCTTTGCTTCCCCCTGGAGTAAGAATTTCCCAGAATAGAGTATGGTTAAAGTGACCTCCACCATTATTTCTCACCGCTGGTTTGTCAGAACCTGTTTTACAAACTTCTTCTATGGTTTTTCCTTCAAGTTCTGTGCCTTCAATGGCTTTGTTTAGATTATCTACATACGCCTGATGGTGCTTGCTGTGGTGGATTTCCATAGTTTTTGCATCAATAACAGGCTCTAATGCATCGTAGGCATAGCTGAGTTTAGGTAATTCAAATGACATAATATTTCGTTTTAATGTTTTCCAAAAATACTGTTTCTTCAGTATATTATTTATTAAAATTATTATAATTTTTATTTACAGAATCTATTTATTCATAGACATTAGAAATTCTTCGTTATTCAGAGTACCTCTAATGCTTTTCTCTACAAATTCCATTGCTTCTACGGCATTCATATCAGAGAGGTATTTGCGGAGAATCCACATTCTTTGCTGGGTAGTTTCATCGTGTAATAAGTCATCTCTACGCGTGCTAGAAGCAACAAGGTCTATTGCAGGATAGATACGCTTATTGGCGATTTTTCTATCCAATTGTAGCTCCATATTTCCTGTGCCTTTAAATTCTTCAAAAATCACTTCATCCATCTTAGAGCCAGTATCTATCAATGCTGTTGCAATGATGGTGAGAGAGCCTCCGCCTTCTATTTTTCTTGCAGAACCAAAGAATCTCTTCGGCTTGTGAAGTGCATTGGCATCTACCCCACCAGAAAGTATCTTTCCTGATGCTGGAGTCACAGTGTTGTAAGCCCTTGCTAAACGGGTAATGGAGTCTAAAAGAATTACAACATCGTGCCCACATTCTACCATTCTTTGAGCTTTTGCAAGAACCAGATTGGCAACTTTCACGTGTTTTTCTGCGGCTTCATCAAAGGTAGATGCGATGACCTCTGCATTTACGCTGCGTTCCATATCGGTAACTTCTTCAGGTCTTTCGTCTATGAGTAATACCATCATATAAGCTTCTGGATGGTTGGCAGATATGGCATTAGCAATATCTTTCAGCAGCATCGTTTTACCTGTTTTAGGCTGTGCCACAATCATTGCTCTTTGCCCTTTACCGATGGGTGCAAATAAATCTACAATTCTGGTAGAAATGGTAGATCCTTTTTCTGTAAGATTAAATTTTTCTTCGGGGAAAAGTGGTGTAAGATATTCAAATGCTACACGGTCTTTGATGAAATCTAAATCTCTGCCATTCACCTCTATTGGCTTTTGGAGGGAGAAATATTTTTCACCTTCTTTTGGTAATCTAACAATCCCTTTTACAGTATCACCCGTTTTTAAACCATAATTTCGGATTTGGGCTGTGGAAACATAGACATCATCTGGTGAAGAGATGTATGAGAAATCCGATGAGCGAAGGAAACCATAATTGTCTGGTAATATTTCTAATACGCCCTCTATGGTTACAATGCCATCAAAATTGAATTCTTTTTTAGGCTCTGGGGTTTCCTGTGGTGTAGGATTTTGATTTTTTTGCTGGACATTCTGATTTTGTCCGTTTTGTTTATTGTTTTGCCCTCTTTGGGTTTTCTTTTGTTTTTTAGAAGATTGTTGTTCTTCTTTAGAAGGTTCTTCAGCTGTCTCTATGTTATCCGTAGGAAATTCTATTTCTGTAGCTTCTTCAGCTGAAGTCTCTTCGTTGGTTATAGTTTTCGCAATTCTTTTTCTTTTTGCTCTGGTTGGTGTTTCGTCCTTTTGCTCTGGCGTTTCAGCCTCTTGCTCAGGAAGAGTTACCAGCTCAGTTTTTCTTTTTCTACCTCTTTTAGGGGTGTTATCTGCAATGTGTTCCGTTTTGCTATCTCCTGCATTGGTTTCTATCTCTGTTACAGTTTCGGCAGATTCTTTTTTAGGTTTCGGTCCACGCTTTGCCGCAGTTTTTCTTGTTGTTGCTTTTTTTTCTGTTTCGTCTTTTATGGGAGATTCTACAGTTTTAGTTTGCTCTGTGGCGTTAAAATAATCTTTTGCAATTTTAGGATTAGAAGCCTGAAAGTCAAGAATTGCAAAGATTTTATCATTGTCGGTACTGGTTCTTGGAACTTTAATACCAAACTCTTTGAGTATAAGATTCAATTCCTCTTGGGATTTTGATCTTAACATTTCAATGTTAAACATAAATTATGTATGTAAAAAGTATTTTTAAATGTTTGTGAATAAGAAAGTTGAGCAGGATGCTCTTTTCTTTGTTGGGTCATTTATGATGCAAATCTACATTATTTTTTGAGAAATGCAAAAAAAAATGGTAATTTTGCGGTTATGTTACAGAGGATACAAACAGTTTGGATGTTTTTGGCGGTATTAGCTCCCGTGTTTCTGTTTATTACCGCACAAGATGTGGAAGCTTTAGAAGGCTTTCCCATTGTGGATATTCTTTGTGTAGTTTTAATCCTTTTGGGAGGATTGGGTATCTTCAGTTTCAAAAATAGAAAAAGACAAATCTTGCTGAATACCATCAGCATTATGATAAACGCTTTGTTGATTGGTGTATTGGTGTATTGGTTACTAAATTTATCCGGAGGAATTGATTTTCCTGAGAAGGGTATTGAGCCGATTTTTCCATTGATTGCGATGATTAGTTTGCTGATAGCGAATGGATTCATCCGCAGAGATGAGAGGCTTGTAAAATCTGTGGACCGACTCCGATAGCCTTACAACGATTTTTTTTGAGTGTAAAACAGTCCTTTCTCTGAAGGGGCTGTTTTTCTTTTATGCTATGGATTTCATCAAAACTAATGGTGAACTGCGATAAATTCTTTATTTTTGCCTTTCAATTCATACTAAATGAAACCTTTACAACGCATTCTAAATTTTGCAAAACCCCATCAGAAATACCTCTACGGAAGTATAATTTTCAACATCTTATACTCTGCTCTTAATATTTTTTCCGTTGCCACAATGTTGCCTATTTTAGGGCTAATGTTTGGTACTATGGAACGGATAGATACCTCGAAGGAACCCGTATATAGTGGTAAATTTGCAGAGGTCTTTTCCTATGCCAAAGATTGGGCTTACTATGAAATCCAAAAAAGTATAGATGTCTATGGTGCTGCCAAAATATTGGCGATTCTCTGTGGTGTAACGGCTTTTGCTTTTTTGCTTCGCAATTTATTCCGCTATTTGGGAGCCTTCTTGCTGGTAAACTATCGTGTAGGTATTACCAAAGACCTCCGTACAGCAATGTATAATAAGTTCTTGAAACTCCCCGTTTCTTTCTTTACAGAAAAAAGAAAAGGCGATATGATGTCTCGTATTTCTAATGACATTGGAGCCGTAGAAAGTGGCATAATGGGAAGCTTGGTAGATGTAGTGAATGCCCCTTTTATGATTATTTCTTCACTTGTTACCCTGTTTCTACTCTCCCCAAAACTCACTTTGTTTTCACTATTGGTATTTCCTGTAATGGGTTGGCTTATTTCTGCTGTAGGAAAGAGCCTCAAACGCCACGCTACCTCTGCACAAGAAGAATTAGGCAATCTATTTTCTCTGGTAGATGAAACTTTAAAATCTTCCAAAGTCATCAAAATTTTTAACGCCGATAAAATCTTAAAAAACCGATTCAATAGCACAACAGACAACTGGAAACGCTATTCCATAGCGATGAGCCGCCGAAGAGAAATGGCATCTCCTATGAGTGAATTTTTAGGCTCCGTTACCATTCTACTAATCACTTGGTTTGCAGGGATACAGATTTTAAACGAAAAAACAATGGACCCAGAAACATTCTTGGTATTCATTGCAATGTTTTTCCAGATATTGGAACCTGCTAAAAAACTATCCAATGCCTTTTCTTCCATACAGGGCGGAATGGCGAGTTTAGACAGAGTTTCCGAAGTTTTAGATTATGATTTAAAAGTGGAAGAAATAGCCTATCCTAAAGCAATATCAGGATTGAATGATAAGATTGAATTTAAAAATATCGGGTTCTACTATGATAAAGATAATGTGATTTTAAAAGACTTTTCCCTTACCCTTCCCAAAGGGAAAACCATCGCCTTGGTAGGGCAGTCGGGGAGTGGTAAAACCACCATTGCCAACCTTCTTACCAGATTTTATGATGTTTCCGAAGGCGAAATCCTTGTAGATGGTGTGAATATCAAAGAACTTAGCTTAGAACAATACCGAAATCTTCTGGGAATGGTAACCCAAGAATCGGTTTTGTTTAATGATAGCGTGTATAACAATATCCTGATGGGTAAACCTGATGCCACCCGAGAAGAGGTAATCTCTGCTGCAAAAGTGGCCAATGCAGATGCTTTTATTTCTCAACTTCCAGAGGGCTATGATACCACCATAGGGGATGATGGTAACAAACTATCAGGCGGACAGAAACAACGCGTTTCCATCGCAAGAGCTGTACTGAAAAACCCTCCGATAATGATTCTAGATGAGGCTACCTCTGCACTAGATACAGAATCTGAACGCTTGGTACAACTTGCCTTAGAAAATATGATGGAAAATAGAACTTCTCTCATCATTGCGCATAGACTTTCCACCATACAAAAAGCTGATTTAATTGTCGTGATGGAACGCGGCAATATCGTAGAACAAGGCACACATCAAGAATTATTAGCCCAAAATGGCATCTATAAAAAACTGGTAGATTTGCAAAATTTTGGGTAAAAAGTAAGCAATAGTTTTGTATGCTAAGTTTTGATTTTTAGACCATTAATTACCAACTAATTCTAAATTAAACTCTTTTTTAATCCTGCCAAAATGCCATTCCAGAAGAAATTGAAAAACGATTTCGTATGGTCGCGTTCTACATTTTCTACCTTTATATCAGAATTGTTTGGTTTAGAATTACTCTTGATGAAAATATTGGCTACCGAAGATAAAAATTTGTTTTTCTCCCCATCTTGGCGAAGTATTTCCACCTTCAAATCTCTATGGTCCATTTTGAAATTGCCGTTTAAAAGGTTTTTATTTCCGCGAAAATCAAAAGCCAAATAATCGATATCTCCCTCGGTTTTTACCTTGAGATATGGCTCTGTAAAGGCGTTGATTTGCGGTGCAGGCAGGTTTTTGATATTACCTCGGATGTGGAAGGCATCGTCCATACTCGCCGTGTTGATATTCCAATCGACCTCCATAGGCGAAATTCCCATAAACAGGCACCGAATGGCAATCGGAATAGGGGTAGGTTTTCCTTTTATCTTGTTTGAATTAAGGTTTTTAGCATGCAACTGAAGATTTGTAAAAGTCAGTTTTCCAGGGCCTTGGCTTTTTTCTGTATCTTCTTCATATACCAAAGTAGCGTTTTGAATATTCGTATTTTGAATAACCATCGGAAACTTTACGGAGCGAAGCAATTCCGAATACATTGGCTTTCTGGTGAGGTCGTCAGTTGGCAATTTACTTCTGAAAATGTTGACATTAGCTCCCGTTATCGTCAGTTGATTGGCAAGAATGCTCGGGTTTGCCGAAAGCAACTGAAGATTGCCCTGCAATTGTAATTTATTGAAATAAATCGTGTATAAATCCTTTTCCGTAGGAATCATTCGGATGAATTGTGCTCTTGAAACAAGAGGTTTCAATGCAAACTGATGGACTTCTATGTTTTGGTTGCTCACCTTTAGATTTCCCGTGCTCAGTTTGTAAAAACGATTGATTTGCAAAGCGTAATTGTTTGCGGTAAAGGTGTAGTTTTCAGCCATAAACGGGAGATTTTCTTTGACCGTTTTTTCGTTAAACTCTATATTTTTAACTTTCAAGTTGAGCTGATTGATCTGATGTTGGGCAGTTCCTTTTTGGAATTTTAGATTTGAATGTTCTACGCGGAAATTTCTCACCAAAAGCGGAAATTGGATACCGTTCCACGAGTTTTTTTTCTTCGATGAAGGCTTTTCTGGAGCGTTAATACTTCCATTAAAATTCTGGATTGCTACACTTTCTGCATCTAATTGCAATCGGTTGTTTTTTAATGCCCATTGATTGATTTTTAGATTAATACGCTTTATAAAACCGTCAACTAATGTTTTTGAAGCCTTGCCTGCTGTTGGTTTTATTTGAAGATTGAGCAAGTCGGCAGTATGCGGATTTACGGCGATACTTGCTACTTTTATCTCTTGATGATCAGAATTGTATTGCAATTGCTTTCCTTTTAATAGAAATTTGTCATACTGAAAAGGAATGTTTCCTTTAGCGGTTTCTTCGTTCATAGCCAGTTTTTGGAGATTCATATCCAAAGATTGAGCAGAGAAGAGTGGATTGCCATTGGGTTTTAGAATTTGAATTTTAGCATCATTCATCATCACTTCTTCTAATTCTACCAAATATTTAAATGATTTTTCCTTTTCATTAGGTTTTGCAGAAGTAGTGTGCATTTTGATTTCGGGGGTATTAAAATCCACTTTAGACAAGGTGATTTTATGGTCTTTCAGTGCGATATCCTTAAAAGTAACTTCCTTTGCTTTTACCTCCAGAAGGTTTCTCTTCTTTGGAAATTTCTGTACAAACTCTTGATACGAAAGCAGTGGTTTTAGATGAAACTGAAGAATATTCATCTGCGTACCATCGGTTTGTATCTTGTTAGCATTCAATTCATAAACATCATCTGGGCGGAAGTAAAAATCTTCTCCATGAATGCTATATGCATCAAAAATCACGGGGAATTTTTTCTCCACATCTTTCTCGGTAAGTCTGAGATTGGCAACTTGCAGATAAAGTTTTTTCACTTCCAAAAAGCGTTCTTTGGTGTGTTTTAAGATACTGATATTGCCATTTCTGATGTGGATATTTTCAAATTCCAGAGGTTTAGATGCTTTTTTCTGGTCTTTAGGTTTAGCTAAAACAATGTTGAGATTAGGATTTCCCAGCGAAATTTTACTCGGACTGATGGTTTTATTCACGATGGCATCATAGATTCCCAATCGGTTGATTTTTAGCATATCGATGGTGCCATCGAGCCTTGTAATGTTTTCGTTTTCAGGTTTTAAACTGCTGATTTTAATCCCTGTAGAAAGGATGTTTCCCGTGCCCAAATCCACATTGAGGGTTTGGTAGGAGATTTTATAGTCGGTATTATTCTGTATATAGCGGGGGAGGTAAAAATGGAGAAGAAAGTTGATGGCGAGGTTGGCAATAATAATCAACGCCGCCAATATTCCTACTCCGATGAGGATTTTTTTCGTTATTTTATTCATTCACTTGCTTTTAAGATTGCAAAGATAGATGAAATTTTGAGGGCTATTTTATAAATTCTTTTCTTAATATTTCAAAATTTAGCCAATGCTAAGCTCTATTACATAGCCTTCGTGGCTGCGGACATTCATCATCTGTCCTCCTTCAAAGGCGAGGTATTGCCCTTTGATACCACAGAGCACTCCCTCAAACTCTGGTTGCTTTTCTAAGGTGAAAACCGACACTTTTTCAGGTTTTTGGTAGGGAAAATCCAGTTTTTGGATTTCGCCATCTAAGGTGTAAAACTGTTTCAACTCTTCGGGGAAGTATTGTTCTATTTCATTACGGAAAGTAGCCAAATCTACTTCGCCTTCAAAATCGTTTTCCAGCATTTTTTTATAATTGGTTTTGTCTGGAAGGTATTGTTTTAGAGCTACTTCTATCACGCCTGCCTCATAGCGGTTATTGGTTTTAGCGATGGGAAGGGCAAAGGTAGCTCCTTGGTCTATCCATCTGGTAGGCACTTGGTGTGCTCTGGTAACGCCCACTTTTACATCGCCCGTATAGGCAAGATAGACAATGTGTGGCACCAGTTGTATTTCTTTTTCTACCTCCAAATCTCTTTCTTCCTCGCCGAGGTGAGCACGGGAAAGCTCTGGGCGGATGATGCTTTCACTGGCATAGGGACTTTCAAAGAAGCATTTTTTGCAGAATCCCATTCGGAATAATTTTTCATCACTATCGCAATTGACGCATTGATAGCCAATGTGTTTTATTCTGATGGTTTTCCCTATCAGGGCATTGATGTGGAGCAAATCATTAGAAAGATTCAGATAATATTGTATAGGCTCTGCTAGTTGGGTAGACATTTTTAATAATTGTCCTCTGAAAGTCATTTTTCGTATTTTTTGTAAAAGTAGGGAATAAGATTGTAACTGCCAACAGCTTTCATTGAGTAAAAAAGCAAAAAAATATTGTATATATGATTTATTTCATATAATTTTATGCGATAAAAATCAATAATAGCATTAAGAATATCAAAAAATTCTCATCCATTGATAAAAACGTTTTATTAGAAAAATAAATTTTTAACCCAAATAAAATAAATTCAATGAAAACAAAGTTTCAATTTTCACTCGTATTAGTGTTTGTATTTGTTGCTTTTACATTTGCACAGACCCATCGTTTGTATTATTCTGTTTTTTCTAAACGGTATAAAGGGATGGAAGGTTATTACAAAGAGATGATTGTAACGGATATTAATAAAGACAATATAAAGTCTTATGCCGCAGATTATATTAAATATGATTCCATCAATAAAAACTCCAAAACGGGAGATGTGTTTTTTGCTACACCAAGGTTCGTAGAGCGGTTTTCAAAGGATTTAAAGTCGGGGATTACTACTAACTATGAAGCGAATCTAAATGATGTTTTCTCCTACGAAACACAAGATGAGATAAAATGGGAATTGCATCAAGAATCTAAAGAAATTAGTGGTTATAAAACTCAGAAGGCTACCACTACCTTTGGGGGAAGAAATTGGGTGGCTTGGTTTGCTAAAGATTTGGATATTCCCTATGGACCTTATAAATTCTACGGATTACCAGGGCTTATTTTGGAAATACAAGATGAGAACAAGGAGTATATTTTTCAGTTTTTACAGAATAAAGTCTTGGACGAGGTATATGATACCAGTAATTTTTTGGAAACTTACTATGGAAAAACACCAATAAAGCTTTCCATAAAGAATATTCATAAGCTGAAAACGAACTATTACTTAGACCCATTTAAGGAATTTAAGGCAGGAAAAAGACCCAACGAGCACTTGGGAGAGGTAGGGGAGAGGATTAATTATAATGCGGAAACGCTGGAAATTCAAAAAAGGCTAAGAGCAGAGAATCCCATAGACCTGAAAAACGCTGTGAAATACCCAGAGAAATGAAATGATACTAAAAAAGCACCAACTGAGATGGTGCTTTTTTGTTTTAAACTAAAAGTTTAGTTTTATTCATTAATATCTTCAAATGTTAATGTATTTTTGGTTTTGCTTATGGAAATTCTTCTGAAAGTAGGTGCCCAGCCTTCCCTGCACTGGGTTCAAAATATTCTCTAACAAAGTCAACTCTAAAAGTAAAAAAATAAAATTTCCATAGCTTTTGGTTTGTATTACAAATTTACTTTTTACCATAATTTTCAAAAATCACTCAAAAATCGACCTTCAGAAATGTGTCAAAAATCCATTTTCTAAATTTTTCCGACTGTATATATCAAACTGGAAAATTCGCCCGTTTTTAACGCTTTAAAATTAGAAATCGCTCCGTGAACTCCTCCAAAAAGCCAAAAAAGTGGATTTTTTCTGTATTTTTCACTCAGCATAGAGATATAATAGGAGTCGAGTAGGAGAGGGGCAATATTTTCTACTTGCCAATCTTTATTGTTCATCAGGCGGAGCATTCCCTCTCTAGAAAAATGAAAAATATGTCTTGGCACATCATACGCTGCCCAGAATGCTTTATACTTTTGCCCATCATACGAGGTATGGTTGGGCACAGCAATGATGAGTTTTCCATTAGGTTTTAGTTTCCGATGAAATACGGAAAGCATTTCTGATTGATTTTCTATATGTTCAAAAACATGCCAAAGGGTAATGAGGTCTAGACTTCCATCTTCTATTTCCGAAAGGGTAGGGGAGGAGAGGAAAGTGGTTTTAGGAGATTTTTGTTGGGCAAATTTTCGGGCATTTTCATTGGGTTCAAATCCGAAGGTTTTAAAATCTTCGGCAATAAACTTCACAAACTCTCCCGCACCACATCCGTAATCTAATACGAGCTTCTGTGTCCCCCCATCCCCCGAAGGGGGAATATTATTGTTATTCTCATCAATATGATGTTCTTTGGCGTTTTTACCCCCTTTGGGGGATAGGGGGAATGCTTTCTGTACAATATTTTTCTTATACTTCAAGTTGAATTTTTGAAGAAGTTTGTAGAGTTGTTCTTTAAGGCTTCCGCTATCTTGGTGGTGAGATATATAATCTTTGCTTTCGTAGTATTTCCCTATATTCTCCGGGATAGGATAGGTTTTTAGCACACCAGGAATGTTGGTTTCTTGGAGTTCAAATTCTTCTTGTGTAAGGAAATGGTCTTTTATTTTCATTACGGTTTTAGCATTTGTATTTTTTCTATTTTGTTAGATTGGGAAAGTCCGTTGGGATTGCAACCTAGTTCTCCTTCGGGAACTTTGAGGTGAAGTTCATCGTAAAATTTTTGCCAATAGTCATCGGTTTTCTGTGTTTTAGGGTTAATGAAAGTCATTGGCTGAAGTTCAAAAATCTTACAATCTCTAAAGGTTCTTTCCACAAAATCGGAGCAATAATACGCATTTTCATTTAAAATGTAAGCGGTATTATAAGGTTTTCCCAGCATTGTATTAGCTTTTTCAATGGCTGATGGGATGCAATGTTGATGGTTTTGTTTCAGGCGGTAAAGGCTTTGGGTTCTATTTTCTTTTTTATTGGCTTTGATAAAGCTTTTTAAAGGGATTTTCTCCGAACCATTTTCAGGGGCAGCGTGTAGGATGTATTTATTCTTGCCATCGGTTTCCACGAGTCCAAGATGGTCGTAGGATAATACATTATCGTTCTTGGCTGTAACACGGCTAATGGCTCCTGATAGTTTTTCTTTTTGAGCTTCTACGAAGATTAAATCTCCATTTTGAGCGTGTTTATAGAAAGATTGCGTGTTACAACTAAAGAGTGCTAATAGGAATAGTGGCGTTATTTTATTCATTGTAAAAGATGATGTTTCACGTGGAACATTTGGTTTGTTTTATAAAAGAGGTATAATGAAAATTCAAAATACCTCTTAATAGATTATCTTCCTAAGTATATCAATAAAACATTGATGTCTGCTGGGGAAACACCACTGATGCGTCCTGCTTGGGCAATGGTTTTAGGTTTTACCAAATTGAGTTTTTGTTTGGCTTCCGCAGATAAACTTGAGATTTTAGAGAAATCAAAATCTTTTGGAATTTTAATATTTTCCAATCTTTGGAGTTTGGCTACATTTTCTTTTTCTTTGTCGATATAACCTTTGTATTTAATGTTGATTTCCGCTTGTTCTCTCACTTCATCAGAGTATTTAGAACTTACTTCACTGATAATCTCTAATTTATCCAATTTACTTAAAGTAATATTTGGACGGGTGAGAAACTGAGATGCACGATAAGCCTGATCTACAGGGTTAGACTCTATTTCTTCTAAAATAGGATTGATTTGTTTTGGCTTTAAAGATGTTTCGCGGAGGAAATTTTCTAGCTCTTCGCTTTGTTTTATTTTTTCTTCTACTTTCCTCATTCTCTCATCGTTAGCTAGCCCTATTTGATGTGATTTCTCGGTTAATCGGATGTCAGCATTATCTTGTCTTAGTAAGAGTCTATACTCTGCTCTGGAAGTAAACATACGATAAGGTTCTTCGGTTCCTTTCGTGATGAGGTCGTCTATTAGTACACCGATATAGGCTTCATCTCTGCTGAGGATGAAAGGTTCTTTCCCGTGAACTTTATTGTGAGCGTTAATTCCCGCGATGAGACCTTGTCCTGCGGCTTCCTCGTATCCAGTGGTTCCATTGATTTGACCAGCGAAATAGAGGTTTTCTATTAGCTTGGTTTCTAAGGTATGGTTGAGTTGGGTAGGAGGGAAGTAGTCGTATTCAATAGCGTATCCTGGACGGAAAACTTTGGCGTTTTCAAACCCTGGGATTTGTCTCAAAGCTTTGATTTGAATATCTTCAGGTAGGGAAGAGCTGAATCCATTGATATAATATTCTATGGTTTTCCAGCCTTCTGGTTCCGCGAAAATCTGATGTCTGTTTCGTTCTGCAAAACGATTGATTTTATCCTCAATACTTGGGCAATATCTCGGGCCTAAACTTTGAATAGTTCCGTTGAACATTGGGCTTCTGTCGAAGCCTTCACGGAGAATTTCGTGTACCGTTTCGTTGGTATAGGTGATGTAGCAAGAACGCTGTTGGGTAAGTTTTGGTGTATCGAGGTAGGAGAATTTTTGTGGATTTTCATCGCCTTTTTGTTCTTCCATTTTAGAAAAATCAATACTTCTACCATCCACACGCACGGGTGTTCCAGTTTTCATTCTTCCAGCATCGAAGCCTAGAGATACCAGTTGTTCTGTAATTCCAAAGGCTCTAGGTTCGCCCATTCTACCACCGCCAAGTTGTTTTTCCCCGATATGGATAAGTCCATTAAGGAAAGTTCCATTGGTAAGCACAACGGATTTTGCTCGGAATTCTACTCCAATGGAGGTGATAACTCCCGCAACGCGATTGTTTTCTAGGATAAGGCTTTTTACCATATCTTGAAAAAAATCCAAATTAGGCGTGTTTTCTAATGCAAGACGCCATTCTTCAGCGAAGAGCATACGGTCGTTCTGGGTTCGTGGTGACCACATTGCTGGACCTTTGGAGAGGTTGAGCATTTTAAACTGAATGGCAGATTTATCCGCAATAATCCCTGAGTATCCTCCTAGGGCATCTATTTCTCTTACGATTTGTCCTTTGGCGATACCTCCCATTGCGGGATTGCAGCTCATTTTTCCGATGGTCTCCATATTCATCGTGATGAGGAGGGTTTTAGAACCGAGGTTAGCGGCTGCGGCCGCGGCTTCGTTTCCTGCGTGTCCTGCACCTACTACGATGACATCGTATGTTTCGTTTATCATTTTATAGTTAAAAAGTTTAATGTTAAAAGTTAATGTTTCACGTGAAACATCGTATTGGTTTTACACTTTAAAAACTTCATCGGTATGGATTTTTATCTCTGGAAAAATTTCCGAATGAATGTAATCATCTGTGATAGGAAATGCACCTTTGTATTTTCCGTTTTCCAAAGTATGGATATAAACCACCTCATCAAGAGGGTTTACAATCCAATATTCTCTTACACCAGATTCTTCATAAAGTTCAAATTTATTTTTGAGTTCTTTTTTAGAATTTCCAGGGGAGAGGATTTCCACAATCAAATCGGGGGCACCGATGCAACCTCTATCGTCCAATTTGTTTTCATCACAAATAATACAAAGGTCTGGCTGAACTACGGTATAGATAGTTTCGTTTTCGGTGGTTTCTTTTGGAAATCTTACATCAAATGGAGCATAGTATAATTTGCACGGCTGCCTATTGAATAAAGTGAAAAATTTTCTGTAAATATTTCCAGAAATATCCTGATGTTTCCTGCTGGGAGCGGGAGACATTCTGAAAATTTTGCCTTTTATGAGTTCTATTCTTTCCTCAAATTTCCAAAGGAGATAATCGGCATAGGAATAAACTTTATTTAAATCTAATTGGTTGATGTCTGTTATTTTTTCCATAATTAAAATGATTTTGATTGTAAAGATAAAATTTCTTCTAATAACTTTTGAGAATAATCTGTGATTTCAGGATTTTTATAAATTAAATTTCCTTCCTCAAAAATGAATTGCTCCTGCATTGCTGTAAATCCAAACTCTTTGGAATTATCCCAAATTGTAGCTTTTTTGAAATTCGGAAGATAGGTTATAAAATTTTTGAAAGATTGACGAAAGGATTTTTCAATGGATTTTCCTTGTGAAGAATGTCCTCCGAGAAGTTCCCGTTTATTGGCTCTATCTCTCAAAATTTTCAAGTCATTTACTGCAATGAAATGAGCTGCAAAATTAAACCTATTTTTATATTGATGAAAGTAGGCGTTGATTTGGCTCAATTGTTCATTAGTAAAATGAATCTGCATCATAAAATCCTTGTCATTCTCTAAACTATCTTTTATGGCATTATTCAGAGCGTGGCCAAGATTCAGGTCACTTATTTCTTTTTTATCAGGAGCGTAGAGGTGTATCATCAGTTTAGCTTGGTCGTGGTCGAAAAAATTGCACTGATGATGATTCCCATTATAGAGTTTCTTTTCCATAAAGGTGGTTTTGCCAGCTGCTATTGCTCCTACGACAAAAATAAATTTGCTCATTTTGCTTTATTTCTTCTTTCCTTTTGGGATAATTTTTTTCTCTTCACTTTTGTGTTTTCTTTCTACCTTTTTTACATCTTCGGCTGGAGGAAGGTTTTCAGGGATAATTCCTCTTTGCGTGAGCATATTTCTCACAGCTTTATTATTGTCAATGTGTTCTTTTTCTATTTTGGGTTGCCCAGATAAATCTTTGGATTGAACATTAAGTCCTGTCATTTCGGCGGCTAAATCTTTTGCTTTGATATTGATAGTGGGTAAGAAATCCGCAACGGGTCTTTTTTCAGGAACGCCCAGTTTTTTCTTTAATGCCAAAGTAGATAAATTAAACAACGCTTGGTCACCTTTGCTTCTAATGACGGCAAATCCTTTACTATCTATTCCTCTTTGGTACAAAATTCCCGAGAGTTGAGTTTCTGTTTGGCTGAGTTTTTCTCTTGCTTTTACGCGTTCGTATTCCAAAAGTCGCTCTTCTATAATTTCAGCTTTTCTTGTCTGAACTGCAAAATAATTCTGTGCAAACGAAATTTCAGGTTTTCGGCTATCGCCATTTTGTGCGATAAGGTAGCAAGCGTAGCGTGTGAGGAGAATATCATCTATTTCTTTTTCAGCACCTTTGGGCATTGCTATCGTTTTGCTGACGCCAGCAAAATGATAGGTTATTTCTTCTCCTGCATTTTCGCAAGCTGTTTTTGCTTTTTCTATGGCAGTTTCAAAATTTCTCCATTGAGAGTAGCCTAATAATTTCTGCAATTCTCTTGCACTCCAGCATTCCACATCTTCTATGGTAGAAGATGCGTTTTCAAATTGCTCAAAAAGCTGTTTTATTTCTTCTGTTTTCATTTTTCTGTGATTTTTATTGGTTATTCTTCAATCTTTCAATCTCTTCTTCTGCTTTGCTTAATAGTTTTTCTAATAGAGCAATTTTGTCTTCATACAATTTTCTAATAAGATTAATATCTTGGTCGTTATAATTTATGTTTCCGCTGTTGTTTCCTTTTACATTATTAATGCTATTTAAAACCTTTTTATTATCAAAATCGGTTATATCTTCTGGATTGACTTCTAAAACTTCTGCAATTTTATGGAGTTTATCCTGTGAGATTTTGGTAGTACCTTTCTCTAATTTGGAATAAGCCGCTTGGGAAATATCTAGTTTCTCTGCCATATACTCCTGTGTCAGATTTTTTAGCTCTCTGATGCTTTTTATTTTATATCCTATCATAAATTATAACTTTTTTATTATATATTATAACAGCAAAGGTAAGATATTTATTAATAATGAGAATACTTTTGCATCAAAATTTATATACAGGAAAAAATTATGAAAGTAACTTTAAAAATGAGTGTTTTGTCCCTTTTAGGCTTTGGTACAATGGCATACGCACAAGATTATGAGGGTAGAGTAGGGATAAATACAGAAACTCCTGCGGCGACTTTGGACATTAAATCTAAAACAGGAACAACTTCTGCTACCAAAAATTTGGAACTCCAAAATGCAAATGGAACCAAACTTTTAACAGTGTTAGATGATGGTAAAATAGGAATTTCTACTCCTGCGGAAAAAATAAGTGAAGCTTTACTGACACTAACAAGAACTTCTGAGAATATGGGAGGAGGTTCTATCATTCAAATGGTAGATAATAGATATGATATGACAGATAATGCTTTGACCAATTCTATTAGTTTTGTTGATAAAAATAAGAAGAGTTATGGAGTAATAGGAGAAACTTCTAGGTCTTCAAAAAGATTTGGTCTAAATACTTATGATGATTACGATGCATATTTAAGTACAGGTGCATTGAAGTATTCACCAAATGGTACAGCTACTGGATATACTTCATCAAGTTTTATATATTTAAGCAGTACAGATACTAAAGATAGAAGATTTAGAGTAGAAATTAATAATTATAATCCTACTCTTACTACGGAAGAATTCTTTATAAATTCTAAAGGAAATGTGTATATTGGAAAACAACTTGAAGTTGGAAAAGAAGTTCAAGAAAAATTAGAAGTAGTAGGAAATATAAAATCTACTAATCTTGCTGGTTCAGGCGATAGAGCCGTTTTCGCTGATGAAAATGGAGTGCTAAAAACAGGAACTTTCACTACAAAAGGTTCTACGCCAACGGATACAGAAACTTGCTCTACTACTAATGAGGGTACAATGTATTACAAACTGGTGGATAAAGATGGTAAGCAAGTCGGTTTGTTTGGGTTCTGCACTCGTGATGCTAATGGAGAATTTCTATGGGCTTATCAGTTAGGAGGAAACAATCTGTTTTCTGTATCAGGAAATCAGGCTTTTGGAACAGGGCTATAATTTTAAATGAATGTAAAAGAGCGGAGATTTTTCCGCTTTTTTCATTGTTAAAATTCTCCTTTCCGTTTTCGGGCGAAGGTCTATTTGTGTTAAAAAACTAATCTCCCACCACAATCAGAGGTTTCCCCCAAAGAAAATAAGACTTCTGACTGCAATCGGAAATCTTAACCTATCTAAATATAATCTCCGACTACAATCAGAGGTTTCCCCCAAGAAAATTAAGACTTCCGATTATAGTCGGAGGTTTGTTTTTTATTAAAATAGAATAAAATACTGAAAAATAATGCTTAATTTAATTAATTTTTTTATTTTTGGAAGGAAAATTTACGATAAATCCTTAAATAACTAAAAAAAGAAACCATAAAAACCATTCATAAAATGAAAATAAATATTGCAAGACTCAAAACCACCACGCTTGCTGCCCTTGCAGAGCGTGTAGTAGTGGCTTCCAAAAGTGGAAAATACACACTATCAGTAAGCGAGCATCCTCTTCTGAATGCCGTAGAGGTAGAAAAGAACAACTATAATCTACTCCTTAATAAGCAGGTTTATAGTGGAAAAGGCGAGAAAGTAGCAGAGCTAGACGAGGCAAGAGATAAGAGCTACAATGCAATGAAAACCTATCTAAAAAGCTATATAGGAATGCCTACATTGCCCAATTATGAAGATGCCGTAGCCTTGTATGATGTTTTTAAACAAAACAATCTGAGTTTAGACAAAAAATCCTATGCAGACCAGTCGGTACTTTTAGATAAGCTTATTGCGGATTTAGACAAAACTGAAAACAAAGAAAGGCTAACGAGATTGAACCTAGCAACTGCCTTCGCTGATTTGAAAACCAAGCAAGAGACCTTTTCGCATTTAATTTCTGAACAGACAGAAGCCAATGCAGAACTGAGATTGACCAAATCTGCCTCTGCTGTGCGAAAAGATTTGGAAAGGGTGATAAGGGATTATCTAGGGTTTATCACTGCAATGAAATCTCAACCCGATTGGAGTGCCCTCTACACCGAGCTAAGCGAGGTAGTAAAGGGAATAAGAAATTCATAACCAAAGGGCGAAAACACTCGCCCTTTTTCTTTTGATAGACAATATAAAAACCTCTCATTCCCTCACAAAAAACTGTATCTTTGCAAAGATTTTATTTAAAAGCTGAAAAATGACTTATCTTATCACAGGAGGAAGCGGTTTTATTGGGTCGCATTTGATAGAACAACTTCTGAAAAACGGACATTCTGTCATTAATATAGACAATTTTGACGACTTCTACGATTACAAAATCAAGATTAATAACACGCTGGAGTCCTTAGGACAAGAAAAACAAACCGTATTTTCAGATAAAGATACCGATATTAAAAACCTTATCCAATCCACAGAATCGGCTACTTATAGACTTTATTATCAGGATATAAGAGATAAAGAAGGTTTGGCAAATATCTTTAATAGTTATCAGATAGATATGGTGGTTCATTTGGCTGCTTTGGCAGGGGTACGCCCGTCTATAGAACGCCCAATGGACTATGCAGAGGTTAATATTCTCGGCTCTATGAATCTATGGGAACTTTGCAAGGATTTTGGTGTTAAAAAGTTTGTTTGTGCTTCTTCTTCAAGTGTTTATGGTAATAATGAGAAAGTGCCATTTTCTGAAGAAGATAATGTGGATAGACCTATTTCCCCATATGCTGCCACCAAAAAATGTGGTGAAATTTTAGGGCATACCTATCACCACCTTTACGATATCGATATGATTCAGCTGAGGTTTTTTACCGTTTATGGGCCTCGCCAAAGACCAGATTTAGCCATTCATAAGTTCACAAACCTTATTTCTGCGGACAAAGAAATTCCGTTTTATGGTGATGGTTCTACGGCAAGAGATTATACTTTTATAGAAGATATTATAGATGGTATTACCAAGTCTATCAGGTATTTAGAGGAAAATGACAAGGTCTATGAAATCATAAATCTGGGTGAAAATCAAGTGATTAATCTGAAAGAAATGCTTGCCACCATAGAAACCGAAATGGGAAAATCTTCCATCAAAAACCAACTGCCAATGCAGCCTGGCGATGTACAAAAAACCAACGCAGATATTACAAAAGCCAAATCACTTATAGGCTATCATCCTACCACCAACTTCCAAAATGGCATAAAAAAATTTGTGGAATGGTTTTTGAGAAAAGGGTAGAGGTAGTAGAAGTATTAACTTTATTTTAAATGCTGATTAAAGAAGTTTATCTTCGGAAATGATATTCCTACTTTTTAGTATTTAAATCATAAACTTTAAGCATTTAAGATTTTGATATTTCACTCAAATTTTTAAATTTGCAAAAAATACAAATATTATGTACTGGACATTAGAATTAGCGTCATATTTGAGCGATGCGCCTTGGCCAATGACAAAGGCTGAGTTGATAGATTATGCCATCAGAACAGGTGCCCCAATGGAAGTAGTAGAAAACCTACAAGCCATAGAGGACGAAGGTGAAATCTACGAATCCATAGAGGAAGTTTGGAGTGATTATCCTACGGATGAAGATTTCCTTTGGAACGAAGATGAATATTAAAATGCAACAGGCTTTAGGCATTATGCTGTAAGCCTTTTCTGTTTTTTAGTTATAATTTAAACAGCACTTTAGGTGCAAGTAGCTTTGGTACTGATAACCAAAAGCATAAAGCAAAAATATTTATGAGTTTTTTAGACAAGATTCTAAAAGGGTTCCTTGGTGATAAAAATGCCAAAGACCTGAAAGAAGTAAAAAAAGTAGTAGCAAAAATAAAAGCCGTTGAAGCCAGCATTCAGCAGCTTTCCGATGATGGATTGAGACAGAAAACCGCAGAGTTTAAAGAAAAACTAAAAACTGCTACTGCTGGTATCTCTTCCCAAGTAGAACAGCTGAAAGAGCAAATTAAAACCACGGCTAATATAGACGAGAAAGAAGCTCTTTTTGGGAAAATAGATGCCCTAAAAAAAGAATCCTATCAGATTGAAGAAAAAATCCTTGCTGAAGTTTTGCCAGAAGCTTTTGCCTTGGTGAAAGAAACGGGTAGAAGATGGGCAGAGAACGGAGAAATCCGTGTAACAGCTACCGACTGGGATAGACAGTTGGCAGCCGCAGGGAAGGATTTCGTATCCATAGAAGGAGAGCAAGCCGTTTGGAAGAACAGATGGAATGCCTTTGGGACAGATGTGGTTTGGGATATGGTTCATTACGATGTACAGTTCATCGGTGGGGTAGTACTTCATTCAGGGAAAATTGCAGAGATGCAAACTGGGGAAGGTAAAACCCTTGTAGGAACCTTGCCTATCTATCTTAATGCTCTTCCAGGAAGAGGGGTGCACGTGGTTACAGTGAATGATTACCTTGCGAGAAGGGACTCCGCGTGGATGGGACCACTCTATCAGTTCCACGGATTATCTATTGATTGTATTGATAATCATCAGCCTAACTCCGATGGAAGAAGAAAAGCCTACAACTCTGATATTACCTACGGAACCAATAACGAATTTGGTTTTGACTATTTGAGAGACAATATGGTTACTTCGCCATCAGAATTGGTACAGAGAGAACTCAATTTTGCTATTGTAGATGAGGTGGACTCTGTATTGGTAGATGATGCCAGAACGCCACTCATCATTTCTGGACCTGTACCACAAGGTGACCGCCAAGAGTTTGATGTGCTAAGACCTTCTGTGGATAGAATTGTAAATGTTCAGAAACAAACCGTTACGCAGATTTTTAACGAAGCCAAAAAACTCATCGCCGCAGGTAATACCAAGGAAGGTGGTTTTAAACTACTTCAGGCGTATAGAGGTTTGCCAAAATCTAGACAATTAATCAAATTCCTTTCAGAATCAGGAAATAGAGCTTTGCTGCAAAAGGTAGAAGCCCAATATATGCAAGATAACAATCGCGATATGCCAAAGGTAGATAAAGACCTTTACTTCGTGATTGATGAAAAAAATAATCAGATAGACCTTACCGATAAGGGGGTAGAGTATATGTCTGCAGGGAATGAAGATAAAGACTTCTTTGTGCTACAAGACATCGGGACAGAAATAGCCGAGCTAGAAGCTAAAAACCTTCCAAAAGAGGAGGAATTTGCAGCGAAAGAAGAACTTTTCAGAAGTTTTGCAGAAAAGTCTGAACGCGTGCATACCCTCAATCAGTTGCTCAAAGCCTATACCCTCTTTGAAAAAGATGATGAGTATGTGGTGATAGATGGAGAAGTGAAGATTGTAGATGAGCAGACAGGGCGTATTATGGAAGGACGCCGTTATTCTGACGGGTTACACCAAGCTATTGAAGCCAAAGAAAATGTAAAAATAGAGGCCGCTACCCAAACTTTTGCTACCATCACTTTGCAAAATTATTTCCGTATGTACAATAAGCTAGCGGGGATGACGGGTACAGCAGAGACCGAAGCGGGAGAACTTTGGGAAATTTATAAATTGGATGTGGTGGTCATCCCTACCAATAGACCTATCCAAAGACACGATAGACACGATTTGGTGTACAAAACCAACCGTGAGAAATACAATGCCGTGATAGAAGAAATAGGAAGGCTTACCGCAGCAGGAAGACCAGTATTGGTGGGGACTACATCGGTAGAGATTTCGCAGTTACTATCCAGAGCATTACAACTTAGAAAAATTCCACATCAGGTGCTCAATGCAAAACTTCACAAGAAGGAAGCCGAGATTGTAGCAGAAGCAGGAAGACCAGGGCAGGTAACTATTGCTACCAATATGGCAGGGCGTGGTACAGATATCAAGCTTTCCAAAGAGGTGAAAGAAGCAGGAGGTCTAGCAATTATCGGTACAGAAAGACACGATTCCCGAAGAGTGGATAGACAGCTCCGTGGGCGTGCCGGAAGACAAGGAGACCCAGGAAGTTCGCAGTTTTATGTGTCATTAGAAGATAATCTGATGAGGCTTTTCGGCTCTGAAAGAATTGCCAAAATGATGGATAGAATGGGGCATAAAGAAGGCGAAGTCATTCAGCATTCAATGATTACAAAATCTATTGAAAGAGCTCAGAAAAAAGTAGAAGAAAACAACTTCGGTATTCGTAAAAAACTCTTGGAATATGACGATGTGATGAATAAACAGCGTGATGTGATTTATAAGAGAAGAAAGAACGCTTTGTTCGGAGACCATCTGAAGTTTGATATTGCCAATATGATTTTTGATGTTTCTCACGCTATTGTGAGCGATGCCAAAGCTAGTGGAAACTTTAAGGATTTTGAATTTGAAATCATCAAAAACTTCACAATGGAGTCGCCTGTATCTGAGGTAGATTTCAAAAACAAACAAATCCCAGAGCTTACCAAGATTGTATTTGCAGCAGCACAAGAGGATTATAAAAACCGCATTGAACTGATGAAACAAAAGGCATTCCCTATCATAGAGAATGTTTACCAAAACCAAGGTTCGATGTTCAAAATGATTCAAGTGCCATTTACCGATGGACAAAAGACCATCACCATCGTTACGGATTTGAAGGAAGCTTATGAAACGCAATGCCAAAGCTTGGTAGATGATTTTGAAAAGAATATCTCCCTCAGCATCATTGATGAAAACTGGAAACTTCACCTTCGTGAAATGGATGATTTACGCCGCTCTTCTCAGGGTGCTGTTTATGAGCAGAAAGACCCATTGGTAATCTACAAACAAGAGTCTTTCCATCTCTTTAGCGAAATGGTGGATAAAGTAAATAAAGAAACCATTTCTTTCCTTTACAGAGGAGAAATACCAGCGTAAAACGCTTTTTAAAATAGAACTAAATTAGTAGCAGTTGCGGGCAAATCGTAGCTGCTATTTGTTTTTAGAGCTTATAGCTTACCGCCTAAAGCCAACTGCGTATTGTTAATTTCTATAAAATGACAAATGATAGCAAAAATAATCTTAAAATACCCAAGGAAATGATTAATTTAGACGACTGAAAAATATAAATAAACAATTGTGCTATGGCATTAGTAGATTTATCAAAGCAAGTGGCTTTGGGGATAGATATAGGCGGTACCAATACCAAATTTGGTCTAGTGAATCACCGTGGGGAAATTTTAGCGAAAGGTTCCATTAAAACCGCTACTCATCAGAATGTAGAGGATTTTGTGGACGAGCTTTATAGCGAGATTAAACCGTTGATAGACTTGCATTGTTCAGACAAGCAGTTTGAAGGGGTAGGAGTAGGGGCTCCCAATGCCAACTATTATACGGGAACCATTGAGCAAGCGCCCAACCTCCCTTGGAAAGGCTCTATACCATTTGCAGAACTGATGGAAAAAAAGTTTGGAAAGCCTTGTACTATGACCAATGACGCTAATGCAGCGGCGTTGGGCGAGATGCAATATGGTGCCGCAAAGGGAATGAAAAACTTCATTATGATTACCTTAGGAACAGGGGTAGGTAGTGGAATCGTTTGCGGAGGCAATTTGGTCTATGGGCACGATGGTAATGCTGGAGAACTAGGTCATACTATTGTAAAACCAGGAGGTAGAAAACATTGGAGTACAGGATCCGAAGGAAGCCTAGAAGCCTACGCATCTGCCACAGGAATTGCCATTACAGCAAAGAAAATGCGTGCAGAGTTTCCAGATTCTATGCTTAATGAATTTTCTGAGGAAGAAATCAATTCCAAAACGGTTCACGAATGTGCTCTAAAGGGTGATCCTACCGCAATAGAAGTTTTTAGATACACTGGGCAAAAGTTAGGAGAAGCGTTGGCAAACTTTGTGATGTTCTCTTCGCCACAAGCTATTCTGTTGTTTGGAGGGGTTATCAAGGCGGGAGATTTTATTTTAAAACCTGCAAAACTCCATATGGAACGCAATCTATTCCCTATTTTTAGAGGGAAAGTTCAGTTGGTATTCAGTGAGCTGAATGAAGCAGATGCTGCCATTCTAGGAGCTAGTGCTTTGGTTTGGGAATAATTATTGCATTTACAACGAAGTTTAAAAATCAATTGAGCCTATGAAATGGACTGAAAACAGAAGCGGTAATGTAGAAGATCGCCGTGGAAAAGGTGGCGGTGGTGGACTCTTGGGAGGTGGTTTAGTGAGTTTGATTATTGCAGCAGTTGTTTTCTTTTTAGGAGGTGATCCATCAGCCATATTATCCTCTGGGATAGGGGCTAATATCCCACAAACCGAACAAAGAGAACCGACTTCCGAGGAGCTGAAGACCAGAGAATTTATGGAAATGCTTACTGCTGAAAGTGAAATCACTTGGACGAAAATTTTTCAAGAAAATGGAATGCAATACCGCCCTGCCAAGGTGGTAATGTTTAGCGATGTTACCCAGTCGGGCTGCGGTACGGCACAGGCAGCAATGGGGCCATTTTATTGCCCAAGTGATGAAACCATTTATATGGATTTAAGTTTCTTTCAAGAGCTTCAATCTCGCTTCGGAGCAAGAGTTACCGAGTTTTCTGTGGCTTATGTTTTGGCTCACGAGATGGGACACCACGTGCAAAATATCTTGGGAACTTTACAGAAAACAGAGCAGCTAAGACGCAGTGGGAGATATTCCCAAGCACAGCTCAATAAAGTATCGGTAGCTACAGAGCTTCAAGCAGATTTTTATGCTGGACTTTGGGCAAGATATACCGATGATAGAGCTAGAATTTTGGAACCAGGAGATATAGATGCTGCCATTAGTGCAGCAGAGGCTGTTGGGGATGATAATATTATGAAGAGAAGTCAAGGTTATGTTAATCAAGAGGCTTTTACACACGGTAGCTCTGCACAAAGAAAAGAATGGTTTATGAGAGGGTTTAATTCTGGAGACATCAGGCAAGGGAACACTTTTGATGAACTTTTGAAATAATTAAGAGAAATACATTTTTTGGAATCCTTCACATATTGTGAGGGATTTTTTTTAAATTTGCAATCATTAAAAGAGTAAAGATGAGCCAACAATTAAGTTACCTATTTTCAACCAGAACCAGCAAAGATTTAGCAGAAAAAATTGCTCAGCACTATGGGCAAGAACTTGGAAAGATTAATTTTCAACAGTTTAGTGATGGTGAATTTGAACCTGTTTTAGACCAATCGGTAAGAGGTGGAAGGGTTTTCCTGATAGGTTCCACATTTCCGCCTGCGGACAATCTATTGGAACTTCTATTGATGATAGACGCTGCAAAAAGAGCTTCTGCAAAGAGCATTACAGTGGTTATTCCTTATTATGGTTTGGCAAGACAAGACAGAAAAGATAAACCAAGAGCACCTATAGGGGCTAAGTTGGTAGCCAACCTTCTTACAGCAGCAGGAGCTACTAGAGTGATGACAATGGATCTCCACGCGGATCAAATCCAAGGCTTCTTTGAAATCCCAGTAGATCATCTCTATGCTTCTACCATTTTCATAGAATATATTCAGTCTTTAAATCTTGATAATCTTACCATTGCATCACCAGATATGGGCGGTGCAAAAAGGGCTAAGAACTATGCGGGACACCTTGGTGCAGAGGTGGTGATTGCATACAAAGAGCGTAAAAAAGCTAATGTAGTAGAGGAAATGTTCCTCATTGGAGATGTGAAAGACAGAAATGTTATTCTTATAGATGATATGATAGACACCGCAGGAACGCTTTGCAAAGCAGCGGATATTCTGATGAAAAATGGAGCAAAATCTGTAAGAGCCATCGCTACACATCCCGTACTTTCTGGTAAGGCTTATGAGAATATAGAAAATTCTAATCTATTGGAAGTTATTGTTACAGATACCATCCCTGTGAAAACAGAGCTTTCTTCTAAGATAAAAGTGCTGTCTTGTGCTGCTCTTTTTGCAGATGTAATGCAGATGGTACACGAGCATAAATCTATTAGTGATAAATTTATTATCTAGTATCCCTTTCTAAGGGGAGAAAATCTAAAAAAATCCAATGGTGGTTGCCCTATATACCGCCGTTGGATTTTTTCATTTTACGGAAAACGACACTTTTTTTTTCAGTTTTTCAATTAGAATTACTATTTTTACAAAATCAATTTTTAGACTATGGAATTACAAGGTACAATAAAAAAGTTATTTGAAACCCAGACCTTTCCAAGCGGTTTTCAGAAAAGAGAAATGGTATTGCTTACCCAAGAGCAATATCCACAGCCAATAAGCATCGAGTTTTTATCCGAAAAAATCTCTCTTTTGGATAATGTTTCTGAAGGTGATGATGTAAAAATCGGAATTAATATCAGAGGTAGAGAATGGACTAATCCTCAAGGTGAGGTGAAATATTTTAACTCAATCACTGCGTGGAGATTGGAGAAAGTTACTGGTGGTAGTCAGTTTAATGAGCCTACCGAAGCTCCTGCAAGTAGCACGCCTGCTCCTGCGGATAACCCTTTCGCAGATGATGAGGAAGATGATTTACCATTCTAATGATTTTAGATTTTTTTTAATAGATAACCCTAAATGCAATCCTACTTTTAATGGTAGGATTTTTTATGATAGAATTACATCCTACAGAGCTATTTTTTCCAGATCCGAAGCATTACCATCCGCTATCGGGGTTGGTGGCGTGTGGAGGAGACTTATCTCCTGCCCGTTTGTCTTTAAGCTATGATTTAGGCATTTTCCCTTGGTATAATCCAGGAGAAGAAATCTTATGGTGGTGTCCAGACCCTAGATTTGTTTTATTCCCTGAACGGCTGAAGATATCAAAATCGATGAGAAAAATTCTTAAAGCCGAAACTTTTAGTTTTACGGAAAATCAATGTTTTGAAGGAGTGATGAGAAACTGTATGATGATACCTAGGCGAGAGCAAGATGGGACTTGGATTTCGGAGGAACTGATTGCAGGTTTCCTACAACTTCATAGAGAAGGGAAAGCAAAGAGCATTGAAGTGTGGCAAAGCGGAGCGTTGGTAGGTGGCTTTTACGGCGTTGAGGTGAATAAGGTATTCTGTGGAGAAAGTATGTTTTCTAAGGTGAGCAATGCTTCCAAAGCGGGATTTATCCACTTTGTGGAGCAATACAAAAACCATTTTACATTGATAGATTGCCAAGTATATTCTGAGCATTTAGAAAGTTTGGGAGCAGAGATGATTTCAAAAATGGACTATTTAGAGGTGCTATCAGATAAGTAGAATGCAGGCTTGGAGTATTTTGTTTCTTAGTGTAAAATAAAACCTAGCTTCCTTTTATCCAAAACCACGCTAGATTTTTTTGAATTGGAAGGCAAGAGTTTTTAAGTATCTTGTTATGTTTTGAAAACCAGTAGATTTCATCTTGTTTATGAGATTGTTTTTGGGATACAGGAATTTTAAATAGGACACCGTATTCCTAGCTTTTTAATCTCTAAATAATATGTAACATTTTTCTTATTTTTGTGAATCATATTTATTGAGCAATGAGAAACTTAATCTTATCCTTATTCGTTCTCCTGTTGGTCGCTACGAGTTGTAAAAAAGACGCCGTAGATGCTACCAATACCAAGACCTTCCAAGCCAGCATTAATGATATGGCATCTAGCCTCAATACTCTGGGGCAAGTAAAATTCAACGAAGCGCTTTATATCCTTAAAACCTTTGGTGTAGAAGGCGAAACGGAAGTGGAAAAATTGGCCGCTTTGGGTAAAAAACTACACGGACTGAAGGTACCACAGATTTTAGCATTGGCAGATGAGGTTGCCCAGAGCAATGGCATCGCTTGGACAAGTACAGGGCCGCCATCTTTGGGGGAGATGAATATCTTTGCCGTGGAAGAAGCCACCACTTTTGACCCCAACGACATCAAAGCCTCATCTCTTACCATTACCACCATTGAAGTGATGAAAGATTCTATTTTAGGTGCTAAAGGAATACAAGTGATTCCAAGGCTGGTAGATGCGTCTGGGAAACCAATAGAATTTTCTGGGGCAGCACTAGAAGCTGTAATGGAAGTGTATAGTGAAGGTACTAAAATCAGTACCACCAAAAATCTGATGTTAGATAATGATTTTAAAGGGTTTACCATTAAATTGGCTTCTATTCCAATGCAGAAAGTTCCCAATGGAAATATAGATGTTACCGTAACGGTGAATACCACTCATAAAAATTATAAAATGTCTAAAGTGGGCATTCCTGTGAATATTAATGCCTTGAAGCCAATGCCAGTACTGACTGGAACTGAAGAGCCTTCGGGGGCGGAAACACCTTCTGAAACAGGAGAGGCAACTGCTAAAAACGACCCTAAAACCACAGTAACCAGATTTTTGAATCATCTGGGGTCGCAAAATTTGAGAGGGGCATTTGAAGCTTCGGAAAATCCCAATTGGGGCTCTTACGAGCAGTTTTCTAATCCTACCTCTGGCTTCGGTGGTGTGAAAAACCTATCCGTTAAAAACATTTCTACCAATAGCACTAGTGATAATACAGCGAGTGTTAATGCCACTTATGATGTTACGGGGCAAGATGGTAAGGTAACCGCTCTGCAGGTAACTTTCGGATTGAAAAACATCAATGGAAATTGGAAAATAACCAGCTATAAAATCAATTAAGCAATGAACGATTACGCTCTAAAAAAACAGTTAGAAGCCACTATTGAAACCATTCCCAACTTTCCAAAAGAAGGGATACTGTTTAGAGATATTTCTCCTATTTTTCTCAATCCCAAGCTGTACGAAGCCGTTATTGCAGATTTCGTTCAGTTTAGCAAAGGGAAAATAGACGCTGTATGTGGCATAGAAAGCCGAGGATTTCTCTTTGGGATTGCCATTGCCACAGCTTTGGAAGTTCCTTTTATCTTGGTTCGTAAAAAAGGAAAATTACCACCACCCATTATCTCCGAAGCCTATGATTTGGAGTACGGTTCTGCTGTGATAGAAATGTGTGAAGGGCAGCTGAAGCCAGGGCAAAGAGTTTTGATACACGATGATTTATTGGCTACGGGTGGAACTACGGAAGCTGCTGCGAAGCTGGTAAAGAAACAAGGTGGTATTGTGTCGCAATTCAGTTTTTTAATTGGACTAAAGGATTTACAAGGAGAAGAGCGTCTTCGCTCGTTTGGTGCCGAGATTTATAATATTTTGGAATATTAGGAGGGGTAGGCTGTAGCGTTCATTTCTACGCACACTAAGGCTTATGGTCTAATATCTGAAAATTGAGTATATCATCTTTAAAAAATTTTGCAAATAATTCAGAAACAATTAAATTTGCAACTTATTCAGAAATAATTATGTCAAAGCAAAACAATAAAACAGAGATTGAAGGAAAAGAAACCGTAGAGTTTTTCAAGGAATTGGATAGAGAAGCATTGCAAACAGAGCGTTTCCTCGAAAGAAATGCAAAATTGCTATCCATTATCTTCATAAGTTTGGTAGTGGCTGTTTTAGCTTACTTTGCCTACAAGCAATTCATTGTAGCTCCTAAAAACGAAGAGGCAACCAAAGGTTATCTGTCTGCAATTGCCAATTTAGAAAATGGAAAAGATGCAGAAGCTTTGGGTGGTAAATCTGCTGCTAACCCAGGTTTTATGGGAACTTATAACAATTTCTCTAATACCGATGCCGGGAAACTCTCTGCATACAACGCAGGACTTTTGAAATTCAAGGAAGGGAAATACCAAGAAGCGTATGATTTGTTGGATAAATTTTCTTCTGATAACAAAGTGTTGATGGCTCTGAAATATGGTGCAATGTCTGATGCTTCAGCTAATTTGAACAAAGCAGAAGATGCTTTATCTCTTTTGGAAAAAGCCATTTCCGCATCAGATGACCCATACACCTCTTACTATTTTACAAGAAAAGCGGGGCTTATGGCATTGGCGTTAAAGAAAAATGCAGAAGCTAAAAAATATTTCACTACAATAGACGAACAGTATAAGGAGTATGACAACGGAATGTCTGACTCTTATATAGAAATGGTAAAATACTACTAAAATATGGCAACAATTAATCTTTCAGATTATAAGCCACTTCATATCACCAATGCCGATGAATACACCATCGGCATTGTGTTTTCTGAGTGGAATGATTTCGTTACTTACAACCTACGAGATGCAGCATTAGAAATCTTAGAAAAAGAAGGCGTGAAACCTTCTAATATTAAGCTATTTCCCGTACCAGGAGCATTTGAGCTATCTTTTGCAGCAATGCAACTATGCAAGAGTAAGCAGTACGATGCAGTCATCGCTATTGGCTGTGTCATTCGTGGGGAAACCCCTCACTTTGACTATGTCTGCTCGGCGGTAGCACAAGGCATCAAAGATTGTAATATCCTTACAGACATTCCTGCCATCTTCTGCGTTCTTACAGATGATACCAAAGAGCAATCCATCGCCAGAAGTGGCGGCAATCTAGGGAATAAAGGCGTAGAAGCTGCCGTTACCGCTTTGAAAATGATTGACTTCAAAAAGCAGGTAAGAAGACAAAATGAAGCTTTCGGTAAAGATGGAGGGAATTAAATTCACGGGGGTGATTACCCAAAATGGCACCCAAAATGCCGCTTATGTTGTGTTTCCGTTTTCCACTTTGGAACTGTTTGGGAAGAAAGGGCAGGTGAAGGTAAAAGCCCTCTTTGATGGGACGGTGGTGTACCGCGGTAGCCTTGCCAATATGGGGCAGGGCGTACCCGTATTGGGACTGACGCAGGCGGTAAGGAAAGCACTTGGAAAAGGCTTTGGCGATGAGGTCGCCGTAGAGCTTTGGGAAGACCGAGAGGAACGCATCGTGGAGATTCCAGAGGATGTAGCAACGCTATTCCAGCAGCATACCGCAGCCAAACAATTATTTGACGCAATGAGCTACACCCACCGCAAGGAATACATCCGATGGATAACCGAAGCTAAAAAAACCGAGACCCGAGAGCGGAGAAAGGAGAAAATGATAGAGATGATTCTAGCAGGGAAAAAGGGCATCTAAGGAATTTATCTTAAACGATAACGCAGGTATTATCATACCTCTGTACCATTGTGCCAATGCAATCCCTATACAACGCATACTATATATAGAACCAATGCCGGTAGAGTTACTACAAAAATATATGCCAGAAAGTGGCTTCTCATTTCTCAAAGACTGGTTTGGGAAGCATTACATCCATATCAAAATCACAAGGGAGCGAAGCAGCAAACTGGGGGACTACCGAAAGATGCCAGATGGTAGCCATCAGATCACGCTGAATGCCACTTTGCCGCCACAGCTTTTTTTCTTCGTCCTAACGCACGAGTTGGCTCATCTCATCGCCTTTGAAAAATACGGGCGTAGGATAGCACCCCACGGAGCCGAGTGGAAATACACTTTTGCCCAGATGATTTTGCAAAGCATTACCGTATATGAAGACGATTTGAAGCCCATTCTGCTGAGATTCGTTCGGGCACCGAAAGCCAACTTTATGGCGAGCCCAGAGCTGGTGAGGTACTTCCGATTAGAATCCCTACCAGAGCATCTTTCCTTTGTGGAAGATTTACCACTCAATACCGAGTTTATCTACCGAAAAGAACGCTATCTTTTGGTTTCCAAGCTTAAGAAAAATTACCTCTGTAAGCATCTGGACACAGGTAGAGACTATCGGTTTAGCAGTATGGTAAAGGTGGAGAGGGTGGTAGATAAGTAGGCAGCCCAGCTTCCTTCGGTGCCGAGAAAAAACTCAATCATTAGACAGTAGAAAATATTTCCTTAACTTTGAACCATTCTAAACAAAGCCTATGTTTGATTTACATAAAATCCGTTCACAATTTCCTATCCTTAGCCAAGAAATTAATGGTAAGCCCCTCGTTTATCTGGACAATGCTGCCACTTCGCAGAAACCTTTATCCGTGATTGAAGCGTGGGAATCCTACTATAAAACCCTCAATGCCAATGTGCATCGCGGTATCCATACGCTGAGCCAATTGGCAACGGAGGAGATGGAGCTCTCCCGAAAGAAAATCCAAGCGTTCATTAATGCTAAGCACGATTATGAAGTGATTTTTACCCGAGGGACTACCGAGGGCATCAATTTGATAGCCTATGCCATTACCCAGCAGATAAAGGCAGGCGATGAGATTATCATCTCGCATCTGGAGCATCACTCCAATATTGTACCGTGGCAATTGCTCTGCGAAAGAACGGGTGCTATACTGAAGGTGATTCCGATGGATGAGAACGGCGTATTGCAACTGGACTTTCTGGATGAAAACCTGAACGAAAAAACCAAGATAGTCTCTGTAAACCAAGTCTCTAATGCCTTAGGAGTGGTAAACCCTGTGGAAGAGATTGTAGCAAAAACGCGAAAGTTATCCTCCGCTCTTATTGTCATTGATGGGGCTCAGTCGGCTCCGCATTTCAAGATAGATGTACAGGCAATGGATTGTGATTTCTTCGTATGCTCTGGGCATAAGATGTACGCTCCAATGGGCGTGGGCATCCTATACGGCAAAGAAGCGGTGCTGAGAACCTTGCAACCTTTCCACGGTGGCGGTGAGATGATAGCGGTATGCTCTTTTGAGAAGACCACTTATGCTGATTTGCCATTTAAGTTTGAAGCAGGAACGCCCAATGTGGGTGGCAACATAGCCCTAGGGGCAGCCATAGATTTTATAGAAAGTGTAGGGCATCAGGCACTACAAGCCCACGAAAATGCTTTGCTCAATTACGCCCAACAGCAGCTCCTAACCATTGATGGGCTGAAAATCTATGGCGAGAAAGCTGAAAGGGCAGGGGTAGTTTCGTTCACTTTGGAGAATGCAGGGATTGCTTCGGATACGGGAATGATTTTGGATAAGATGGGCATCGCTGTTAGAACGGGGCACCATTGCACCCAGCCTATTATGGATTTCTATGGCATAGCGGGGACTGTGCGTGCTAGCTTTGCAGTGTACAATACTTTTGAAGAGATAGATGCTCTGGTGGAAGGCGTGAGAAAAGCCCAGCGAATGCTGATGTAGCGTAAAGTCTTAGGTGGTGTAGCCTAATGCGAATATCTATCCCTATTGAACTTGGTTTAATAGGGATTTTTGTTTCTTTCCGATGCAATGAAATGCTGAACAGTAGCGTAGTATTTACGCTGTAGGCGTGGAGAAAAATTTCCAGACCGACGGAAATTTATTTCCACGCCTATCGAAGAAAATTTCCATAGGGGCGGAAAAATATCTGCGTAAGGAGGGAGTGAAATAGATGCAGTTTTACAACTGTTTATTTACCTTCTTTTCCAATATAAGATACAAGCCCACGCCATTATAGCGGAATATAGAACACCGAATATGATGTCCGAAGTTTCGAGTGGGTCGTTTAGGAAACGAACGGCGGCGTTTATAGTCATTGAAATGATGAAGATAATGAGGAAAGTTTTGTTTTCAAACATTGCTGTTGCTGTTGTTATCCTTTCGCGTTAAGCTTTAATAGAGGGTCTATAAATTCTCGCTCGTTGCAGAGTCTTGGTACCTTATTCTGTCCGCCCAATTTTCCTCGCTGAGCCATCCAATCGTAGAAAAGGTTTTCTCTGGCGATGTGTACCAATGGGCGTTTTAGGGTCATATCGTTGTAGCGTTTGGCTTCATAGTCAGAGTTGATGGCTTTCAAAGTGTCATCAAAAACTTGGGTAAAGGTTGCCATATCATCGGGAACTCTACTGAACTCAAACAGCCATTCGTGCGAGCCGCTTTCGCCTTCTTTCATATACACGGGAGCTCCCGTATAGTCTTTTACCAAAGCATTGGTAGCGTGGCAAGCCTTTGCCAGTGCCGTCTCTACATTGTCTATCATCAGTTCTTCTCCAAAGGCATTGATGTAGTGCTTGGTTCTCCCTGAAATTTTGATTCTGAAAGGGTCTAATGAGGTGAACTGCACCGTGTCGCCAATGAGGTAACGCCATAGCCCGCCATTGGTGGTAATGACCAAAGCGTAGTTCTTTCCTATTTCCACCTCTTCTAAGGTGAGTACCCTAGGATTTGCGGAGCTGAAGTCTTCCATTGGGATAAACTCATAGAATATACCGTAGTCTAGCATCAGTAGCATCTCGCTACTATTACTGCGGTCTTGTATGCCGAAGAATCCTTCGGAGGCGTTATAAATCTCGTAGTAGTTGATATCCTTACCAATGAGCTGGCGGTATTGTTCCCGATACGGCTTGAAACTGATGCCCCCGTGGAAGAAGACTTCCAGATTGGGCCACAGCTCGGCGATGCTTCCCTTGCCCGTTTCTTGTAAGACTCTTTGCAGTAGTACCATCATCCAGCTTGGTACCCCCGTGATGCTGCCCACATCTTCGTTTTTCACTTCGGAGACAATGGCTTTCAGCTTAGATTCCCATTCGCTCATTAGGGAGATTTTCTTACTAGGCACGGTGGTAAGCTCTACCCAGAATGGGAGGTTTTCAATAAGGATAGCAGAGAGGTCGCCGTATTTGGTGTTAAAACTTTCATAGAGCTCTGCACTACCGCCCAACCGCAGGTTTTTGTTGGAGAATAGTTGGTTATCTGGGTGGTTATTGGCATAGATGGAGATGAGGTCTTTCCCTGCTTTGTAGTGGCAGTCTTCCAAGCTTTCGTTGGATATAGGGATAAATTTGCTTTTGGCGTTGGTAGTGCCAGATGATTTGGCGAAGTGTTTTATCGCACCACGCCAGATGATGTCTTTCTCTCCCTTTCTCGCTCGTTCTATATAAGGTTCAAAATCTTCGTAGGTAACGATGGGAACTTGATTTTGAAAGTCTTTAATAGAGGCGATGTCCTTAAAGCCAAACTGTTTCCCATAGAGGGTATTTTCAGCTTGATACAATTGTGAGAAAAGTACACCCCTTTGGGTATCAATGGGATACTTAATGAAATTCTTGATTTGGTCTATTCTCTGTTTGATAAACCAATTGACCACGGTGTTAAACAATGCCTTAGTTGCCATACCTAGCAAAAGTATGAAAAAAAACGGAAAAAGGCGAATGTTCTATTTGAGACTGTTGTTAGCTCTCGATAGGGTAGAGTATTTCAATCTCATCTTTAGGAAAAAAAATTCATCAAAAACGGAGAGGATGATATCGTTAAAGATAACAACAAAAATATGAGAATGCGTGGTCTTTACTGAGAATAATTCTTGAAAACGGTGCAAATTAGACCTATAAAAGATGATGAATATAACGGCAAAAATAGTTTTCATATAGAGAAAAAGAAGATACAAATAATATTTTTTTAGAAGATAAGATTTCATAGCAAATTTGCATCATCAAAAGCAAACAACTATGAACAAGTCTATAAAAGCATTAGTAATATTGAGTCTTTCTTTTGGAGCGGTTGCTATGGATGCTCAAGAAAAGGAAAAGCAGATTGAGGAAATTTCGTTGAAAGGAAAGAGCGAATATATTGTTCAAAAGGCGGATAAGATAAGTATTAATGTCGGACAAAATACAATAGCATCAAACAGCAATGCTTATGATATTTTACTTCAGTCGCCAGGTGTTGTGGAGCAAGGAGGAAACCTGACTTTTCGTTCAAAAACAGTAACGGTTTTAATCAACGGGAGATTATCTAATCTCAGTGGAGAAGAATTGAAAAGTATGCTTACTTCTATGCAAGGGAGTAATATAGATAAAGTGGAAATTTTGCAAAATCTATCATCTAAATATGATGCTAATGGAGGGGCTATTATCAATATAAAATTAGCAAAGAGTAAGAAAAGTGGTTTTAATGGTTCGGTGGCAATGAGGACTGCTTACGGAAATAATGTTAATACTTATCCATCATTAAGCTTTAACTATAAGAAAAAAGGGTTAAACATAACTTCAAATTATAGCTATGAAAGCTCTAATCAATATTACAGAACTGATATTGACCAAGATTTATCTTTGAATACAAAGTTGTTCCAAAATGAAAAAATGGATTTAAAGAAATCTAATCATTTGTATAACATAGGTGTAGATTATGATATCAATGAGAATAATGCAGTAGGAATGTTATTTAGAGGAATGAATAACGATAATAGAATTGAGTCAATAAATCATTTGGTGCTTAGAAATGGGGCAATATCAAATTTATCAGATGTTATAAGTAAAGGAAAAACACAGATAGAAAATCCATCAGTTAATGTTTATTATAAATCTGTGCTGGATTCTTTGAATAGAACATTGACTATTAATGCTGATTATTTTGATTATGATAAATACCAAAATCAAAGATTTGAAAGTGTAAATAGTGGATTATCAAAGTTTTTGAAAAATGAAATGGGAGGAAAAAACCGAGTGTATTCAGTATCAGCGGATATGGAGTATCCTACGAATATGGTAAAAATAGAATTCGGTTTGAAAGGACTATTCACAAAAACAGATAATAATGTTATTTGGAAAAATTATATAGCAAATGAGTGGCAAAATGATTTACAGAAAAGCAATCAGTTTATATATAAAGAAAACATATTGTCAGGATATGTGAATTATAATAAAGAACTGGGAGAGCATTGGCAAGTGAATTTAGGATTGAGAGGTGAACATACCAATAGCGAAGGTATATTGATAGGAGGAGAGGCTACAAATAGGAATTACTTTAATCTATTTCCCAATGTAAGTATTCAGTATTTGAAGAATATTAAAAACATATTTAATCTCAGTTATAGAAAGAGTATTCAGAGGTTTGGTTTTGAGGTTGTTAATCCTTTTATTAGATATCAAAGTGAATATTCATATTATCAAGGAAACCCGAATATCCGCCCACAAATAAATCATTCAATTGATTTGACTTATATGTATAACCAATCTTTAACGATAGGATTAAGTGAAACCCATTCCATAGATGCCCTGGGGCCGTTATATATAACAGATGGAAATACAACCATAAGCACATATACCAACTTTAAAAGTTCGGATTTTTATTACGCATATGTTAGTTGGAGAAAGAGATTTTTTAATGTTTGGACAAGCAATTTAATTGGGGGTATAGGCGGTTATAGGTTCAATACATCTACGGATAATTATCAGTCTGCTAAGGGTAATAATACTTGGGCGTATCAAGCACAAAGTATCAATCAATTTTCTTTCAAAAAGGGATGGTCGGCAGATTTTAATATGATGTATCAAAGTGATATAGCTTTTGGTATATTCAAACAAAAAGGATACTTATCTTCAAATGTAGGTGTTGCAAAAAACTTATTTGATAATAAAGCAACGATAAAACTATCAGTATCAGATATTTTTAATACAATTAAAATTAACAGAATCGTAGATTATAATGGAGTGGATTTGAAACATAACAGAAAACAAGAAACTAGATTCGTATCATTAGCTTTTTCATATAAATTCGGAGAAGGGACATCAAAGACAAGAAGCAAATCAAAGACAGCAAGTGAATTACAAAACAGAATGAAAGTTGAACAATAAATAAATTTAATTATGAAATTAATAACATTGGCGTTTTCGCTACTATCAGGAATGTTTTTCTCTCAATCATCAATGATTTTTAAGGTAGAAAAAGATAATGTAAAACCATCATATATCTACCTAAATAGTGTTACTTGTGGAGAGAGTAAGTACTTAAAAAAATTAGAGGAAAAAGTATTACCCAATATTGAAAGTATTTCAGTAGAAAGTAATGTGAATTCTGATAAAAACAGGGATATATTACAGAACTCAATAGGGGTTTCAGATAATGAGCAGAAAATGAAAAATGTTTTGTCGGCATCAGATTATCAAAAACTATTGGAATATGTAAAAGAAAAAATGGGAGTAAGTGAACAGATGCTCAATATGTTCAAGCCGTTTTATGTAAGTGCAGTTTTTACCTCTTTGGATAATCCTTGTGGAAGTGGTGTTAAAGGAGAAAATATCAATCTCGTATTAGAAAAATATGCTCATAAAAAAGGAGTGAAATATTCGGAATTATTATCCGTAGCTGAATATGTTGAACTTTTAGATAGATTACCCAAATCGTATTGGAAAACCAATATTTCCTATACTCTGAATAACCCTGATGAGTTGAAAATTGCAGTTAGGAAAAAAAATGCGGCGTATGAAAGTGGTAACATAGCAACACTGAAAAGTATTTATAATGAAGAGCCGTACTTTAAAGGTAAGAACATAGATGCTTTTGTTGAGATAGTTTTGCCAAAGATGGAACATCAGATGGAGCAAGCTTCAAGTTTATTTACGATAGGCGTAGAGTATATGGATATTATTAAGATGCTTGAAAATAAAGGATATACAATAACAGAGATAAAATAGAATAAGGATGGCATAGATATGAAATAATGAATATTTTTGCGTCTAAAAAATAAAATAGATTGAAAAGCAAATGCATAAATAATAAGGTTATACAGCATATTATTGGCTGGGCTGTATATGCGGGGTATATATATTTACTCAACTTACTCACGAATCACAATGTGAATATAATAGCTGTGATGATATATATACTCCCGTTTATAGGCTTGTTTTATGTGTTTTTATATTTTCTTAGAAAATATAGATTTAATAAGGTAAAAGGAGCATTAGCTATTCTATGTTTATTTGTAATATTTTCTTTTGTAGCGTATGTGCTGCTTACATATATAACACCTATTATTGGGATAAATATACTGAAAAGTAATTTTAAAGTACAGGGATTTTTACAAGAAATAATCAGGTACTTTATACAGTTTTTGGTGTATGCAATTTTATTTTTTATGGTAGAAGAACTTTTAGAGAAGGAAAGAAAAGTTTCAGAATTGGAAAAAGAAAAGCACAAATTAGAGTTAGAAAAAATCATATCTCAAAAAGAAAAGATACAATATCAATATGCTTTTTTAAGAGCTCAAATAAATCCTCATTTCTTGTATAATACTTTGAATGTCTTGTATTCTCAGGCACTTTCATTGTCTGAAAATATGGCAGAAAACATAATGAAAGTAAGTGAATTAATGAGATATTCTTTGGATAATTTAGAAATGGAGAATATGAAAATTCCTGTGCATAAAGAAATTAAGCATTTGGAAATTTTATTATCCATATACAGATTAAGATATGCAGACTCAATATATTATGAAATGGAAACATCAGGCATAGAAGAAGGACATTATATACCACCATTATCATTGATAACAGTCGTTGAGAATGTTTTTAAATATGGAGATTTATCAAGCCAAAATCACCCAATGTTATTAAGTATTGATTATCGAGAAGATTGTTTAGTTTTTATTTGTAAAAATAAGAAGAAAAAAAACTATACCAATGCCATATCTCACAATATAGGATTATCTAACTTGAAGCAGAGATTAGATTTTGCATTTCAAAACAAGTACCATATAGATATCCAAAACGATGATAATTTTTATATGTTTAAACTTAAAATATTCAAGTAGTTATGTTAAAATGTATTGTTATAGATGATGAGCAACCAGCCATTGACATAATGAAGCATCATATCAATAAAGTTTCAGAGTTAGAGTTGGTAGGAACATTTACCAATCCCATCGAAGCAATCCAATTCATTAAGAATCACAGGGTAGATCTCTTGTTTTTGGATATTCAAATGAATGAAATGACGGGTATCGATGTGATGAATATTGTCGATGAAAATATTAAAATAATATTATGCACTGCTTTTTCTGAATATGCCATAGATGGATTTAATAATAACGCTGTGGATTATTTATTAAAGCCAATATCTTTTGAAAGATTTACAAAGGCTATTAAAAAGGTAATGCCAAATGTATCAAAAGAGGACAAAGAACAAGATTATATTTATATAAAAACCGAACAAAAGGGTAAGTTCATAAAAGTGTATTATGATGAAATAGACTATGTAGAAGCAATGGGAAATTATATTTCCATACACAAAGGGAAGGAGAAAGTACTTGTGTACTCTACAATGAAAGATATGGAAAATGTTTTGCCTAGCAATTTATTTATGAGAGTTCATAAATCCTATATTATATCAATGGATAAAATATCAATGATAGAAAATGGATTTGTATTATTAAAAAGCGGAGCAAAGATATCTGTAGGAACTAATTACAAAGACAGTCTTATGCAAAAAATAAAACAAAATTTGTTATAAGCTCATTCCTTGAACGAAGAAAAAACGGAAAAAGGCGAATGTTCTAATCGCTAACCTCCAAATTCTAACTTCTAACCTCTAATATCTAAAATCTAAAACCTCCTCACCTACCCAAAGAATAGGTACGCCAAAATAATAGAAGTGATAACGCCCACCAAATCTGCCAAGAGCATTGCCCCTACGGTATATCTTGTATTTTTGATGGCAACAGAACCGAAATACACCGCTATCACATAGAAAGTAGTATCAGAGCTGCCTTGCAGCACTCCCGCTAAACGAGAAGGGAAACTATCTGCCCCGAAAGTAGCCATTGTATCCACCATCATTCCCCTCGCTCCCGAGCCCGAAAGCGGTTTAATGAGAGCCGTGGGCAGTCCATCTACAAATCTGGTATCAAGATGAGCGGCATTGGCTAAGAATTTCATTCCATCAATAATGATTTCAAAAACGCCCGAAGTTCTAAGCAGAGAAATAGCAATGAGCATTCCTACCAGATAAGGAATAATCTTCACCGAGGTAGAAAAACCCTCTTTAGCCCCATCAATAAAGGAACCGAAGACATCTATCTTTTTATAAATAGCTCCTAAAACAATCGCAAAGAAGATTAATAGAATGATGCCATTACTCAGGGCTTTAGAGAAGTCGCCCAATTCCTGTTGATTAAGCTGTACCAAAAACACCACCAAGGCGGCTATAATAGCAGAAATTCCCCCGATATATGCTAAAATTATCGGTTGAAAGAGATTGATTCTTTGCTTGATAGAGACAATAACCATTGCGGCCATAGTTGCGGCAAAGGTGGCAATAAGGCAAGGTAAAAATATATCCGTAGGATTCTCTGCCCCCATACTTGCACGGATGGCGATGATGGAAACAGGAATCAGCGTAAGCCCCGATGCGTGCAAACACAGAAACATAATCTGAGCATTGCTAGCGGTATCTTTGGATGGATTTAGCGTTTGTAGGCTTTCCATTGCTTTGAGACCAAAAGGAGTAGCGGCGTTGTCTAGTCCCAGAAGATTGGCACTAAAATTCAGCATCATATGTCCAAAAGAAGGGTGGTTTTTAGGCACTTCGGGAAATAGTTTTGAAAAGAAAGGTTGAATCAATCTTGAAAGTAAATTGATACCGCCTGCTTTCTCAGCAATACTCATAAATCCCATAAACAGCGTCATAATCCCGATAAGTCCCAAGCAAATTTTCACAGCCGTTTCTGAAGTTCCAATAACGCCATCGGTGGTCTGCACCCGATAGACGGATACTTCTTGTGTTTCATTCATTTTGTATCCCAATGCTCCATCGGTATAGTGGGAAGAGGCCAAAAGAGAGTCTTTCACCACGGGAGACATTGCTGTAAGGGGTTGTGTAGCAATGGCAATGGTATCTCCACCTTTGCCTACCACCATATCATTAAAGATGGCTTTGTAATTGGGAGAAAACAAATATTTAATACTAGCGACTACAATGGCTACAATGATGAATGCAGACCAAATTCTACTTAATACCATTCTTTGAAAAATTTGAGTAAAAGTAATGAAAACCGATGAAATGACCACAGTTTTTTTTAGAACCTATCATCGCAGAAAAATATTATGCCAAAAATCATTTGAAATAGTCTTTGTTTTCTCAATATTGAATGGAAATCTTTTGTAATTTTATTATCTCAAAATAACAATTAAAAATTATACACTATGAGTACGCATACTAAAGACCTAAGAAATGTAGTGATGCTTGGACACTCGGACAGTGGCAAAACTACTTTGGTGGAAACAATGTTATACGAAGGCGGGGCGATTAACCGCCGTGGTTCTATCCAAGGACAGAATATGGTGGGCGATTTTACAGACATAGAGCACGAGAAAGGTAAAACCATCTACTCTCATCAGATGTTTGTGAACTGGAAAAACAATAAAATCAACCTTATTGATACACCAGGGTTTGATGATTTTGTAGGTGAGGTGGTGTCTTCGCTCAAGGTAGCAGATACAGCCCTCATTGTGCTCAATGCCGCGGCGGGGGTAGAAGTAGGAACGGAGTTGGTATGGGAATATGTGGAAAAATATCAGACGCCTGCCATTTTTGTTATCAATCAGATGGATCATCCAAAGGCAGACTACGAGAAAACATTGGAGCAAGCAAAAGCCCGTTTTGGAAGTAAATTGCTCCCGTTGCAATATCCATTGAATTCGGGGGAGGGCTTTAATCAGATTGTAGATGTGTTGAGAATGGTGATGTACGAGTTTCCGAAAGAAGGAGGCAAGCCAGAGAAAAAGCCAATCCCTGAGTCTGAACTAGAAAGAGCTAATCAAATGCACAATGCTCTGGTGGAGATTGCAGCAGAGAATGAGGAGGGACTGATGGAAAAATACTTTGAAGAAGGGCAACTTTCCGAGGAAGAATTAGCCAAAGGAATTACTATCGCATTGGCTCATCAGCAGTTTTTCCCAGTCTTTATTGCTTCGGGGCTCAAAGATATGGGTAGTGGTAGAATTATGGGCTTTATAGATGATATCGCACCATCTCCATCGGATAGACCTAAAAGAGTAATGGTAGATGGCAGCGAGGTGGCCTATGATGCTAATGACAAGACTACGATTTTCATTTATAAAACAGCTTCTGAACCTCAGGTAGGTCTGATTTCTTACTTCAAAGTTTTAAGTGGTACACTGAAAGCGGGAGATGAGCTGGTAAATGCAGATAATGGCGAGGTGGAGAGAATATCTCAACTCTTCGTGGCAGAGGGCAAAGAGAGAATTCCTGTAGAGCAATTGGAGGCAGGAGATTTGGGGGTTACAGTGAAACTTAAATCGGCTCATACCAATAATACCCTTAATGCAAAAGGTTTGGACAGAAAAGTGCGACCAATGGAGTTCCCAGAGAGCAGAATAAGAAAAGCTGTAACTGCGGAAAGCAGTGCCGAAACAGAAAAACTATTTGCAGCTTTGCACAAAATCCAAGAAGAAGACCCTACTCTGAAAGTGGAAATAGATGCTGATACCCACGAGGCTATCTTGGGCGGACAAGGGCAACTTCATTTGGATTTGATAAAACAACGCTTAGAGAAAGAATTTGGCGTGAAGATGGAGATGAAGAATCCGCGTGTATCGTACAGAGAAACCATTACAGGAAAAGCAACCGCCGACTATCGTCATAAAAAACAATCTGGAGGAGCAGGGCAGTTTGGTGAAATTCATCTTCAGATAGACAACTATTATGAGGGAATGGAAGAGCCACAAGGTTTCAGCATCCGTCAGAAAGAGATAGAAGATTTACCTTGGGGCGGTAAGTTAGCGTTTTATTGGTGTATTGTAGGTGGTGCTATTGATAGCCGATATATAGGAGCCATTAGAAAAGGAATTATGGCACAGATGAAGAATGGTCCACTTACGGGAAGTCCTTGTCAAAACATTAGGGTAGTGGTGTTTGATGGAAAGATGCACAGCGTGGATAGTAATGATATTTCTTTCCAATTGGCGGCGTCAGGTGCTTTTAAAGAAGCGTTTCAAAATGCGAAACCTCAATTATTAGAACCGATGTACCGTGTAGAAATTCTTTGTCCAGATGAGGCTACGGGCGATGTGATGGGCGACCTACAAACCCGAAGAGCCATTATCTCTGGTATGGATACAGAGGGGCATTATCAGAAAATCATTGCAGATGTTCCTTTGGCAGAGCTAGATGATTATGGTTCTACGCTTCGTTCTATCACAGGAGGTAAAGCCAAGTTTACAATGGCATTTTCTGATTATCAATTGGTTCCTGGAAATGTTCAGCAAGAGTTGATAAAACACTATGCCGAGCAGGTGGAGGAGTAAATATTTGATAGAGATTGTGTAATGAAAAACGGCTGACTCTATGGAGTTGGTCGTTTTTTTGTTTTAAAAAAAGAAGCTGCCCAATAAGAACAGCTTCAGAAAAAAGTAAAGTAACTTTCTTTTACTCCAAATCTTTTGCTAAGATGGTAAATACAGGGAAGTGGTCGCTATAACCGCCAGTGAAAACATCACCATTCCAAGAGCGAAGCGGATACCCTTTGTAGTTTCCAGATTTGTTTACCAAATAGGGCGGAGAATAAATCTGGGTGGTAAAGATGGAATATTTCTTAGGGTCTTTATTTTCAATTAAATTTTTAGAAACGATGATTTGGTCAAAGAGGTTGGGAGCATCTCGGTATGCCAAGGTTGCAAATCCTTTTTTATAGAGCGGGAACATCAGGTTGAGATAAGGTGTTTGCTCAGAAAGCTCTTTTTCGCTGCCCACGGCTTTTAGATTTTGCTTAAAACTTGGGCTAATAGGGTCGTCATTAAAGTCACCCATTGCAATGAGTATTCTGTTGGGTTCTGCCGTTCTGATGCTGTCCATTTGTTCCCTTAGCATTGTAGCGGCGGCTTTTCTTTTAGGCATAGAAACTGCTTCACCTCCTCTTCTAGAAGGCCAGTGATTAACGAAAAATGCCACTTCCTCACCATCTAAAACCCCCGAAACCACCAAAATATCTCTGGTGTATTCTCTTCTTCCAGTTTCTACATCAAAGATTTTCACTTCTTTCTTGATGGTATTGGTAGGGGTGAATCTTCTTTTTTGATAAATTAAAGCCACATCTACACCTCTATAATCTAATGAATTGTAATGGGCAACACCAAAATCAAACCTTGCCAAAGCAGGTTGTTTTACGAGGTCTTCTACCACTTGGCGGTTTTCGATTTCCAAAAGACCTACCACCACAGGTACCGATTTGGTGTATTGGCTTCCCAATTCTGAAATCACTTTGGAGGCATTTTCCAGTTTTTTGTTGTAGATTTTTTCATTGTAGTTCTTGGCACTTTTCGGGGTAAACTCTGTTGCCGAGCCTTGGAAGCGTACGACCTTTTTACCCTTGATGGCTTCGGGTGTCCAAGGTCCTTTGAAAGAAGCATCGTACTCTAGGTATTGTAGAGAATCTACAGGAACACTTCGGTGGTATTTAGGGCTACTAGTAGGCAAGGTGCCATCTATATAATCTGCAGATTCGTGAATATCAAAAAGGTTTTCCACATTATAAAATCCAATGGTGGCTACGCGTTTTGGTTTCTGAGCCTGAAGTGCAGTAGAAGTAAGCAAACTGGCACAAAGGGCAAATATTATCTTTTTCATAATTGTTTAAAATTAACGATTACAAAGTTACATTTTTTAAGTTGATTGATGGGTGTATGTGGGAGAAAATCATTTTGTGGAATATGAACGGTATATTATATTTTGCTTTGTATGAAATACATCAGTAGAAAAAAAGGAATCTTTTTAAGAGAGTTGTTTTAAATTGTGCTAAATTTGTATCCCCAATTTTTTTTTAAAACTAAAATTTAGTAATTATGACCAAAAAGTTAACATTAATTCCCTTTTTAACGGTCTTATCTACTGCTGCTTTTTATGCTCAGACTACGGTGTTTGGGTATTTGAAAGATAGCAATGGAGCGATTGTGGAAAGAGCCGAAGTGGAGCTAAAGGGCGTTGGTGGTTCGCAAACGGCAGATAAAATAGGCTACTTCCAGTTTGTGGATGTGATGCCTGGGAACTATCAGCTTGTTATTACAAAACCCAACTATGAGACTAAAGTAATTGATTTCGCCGTGTCCGAAGATGAAAAAAGGAAAAACTTAGGCGTGGTTTCTCTATTGTCTTCGCTTTCTTCTGCGGATCTAGGTGTTGCCTTGCTGGACAATACAGTTACAGATGATGAGGCAACTACGCAATCTTCATTAAGCGTACTTCAATCTTCTAGAGATGTTTTCAGTAGCTTAGCATCGTATGATTTAGGCTTCTATTGGTTCCGCCCTCGTGGTATTGATGGAAGACTGAGTGAAACGATGATGAACGGAATATCAATGGCGAAGCAAACCAATGGTTTCATCGATTTTGGAAACTGGGGCGGTCTTAATGAGATTACCCGATATCCAGAGATTGCTGTGAACCACGCACCTTCAGAATACGCTTTCGGTGGAGTAGGTTCTGTGATTTACAAAAATACCAAAGCCAGTGAATACCGTAAAGGCAGCCAACTGACTTACTCGCTTACCAATAGAAACTATAGGAATCGTCTTTCTTATAGATTTTCCTCTGGAATGAGTAAAAGCGGCTGGGCATTTACAGGGATGATTGCCAGACGATGGGCGGAAGAAGGCATCCAAGAAGGTACATTCTATGATGCTTATGGTGCTTATCTAGGAGTAGAGAAGAGGGTGAATAGCAATAGAACGCTTACCTTTAATGTTATTGGAGCGCCTTACAGACGCTCTACCGCAAGTCCTAATACTCAGGAAGTGTATAACTATAGAGGTGTGCATTACAACTCTTATTGGGGATATCAGAATGGTGAGAAGCGAAGCGAAAGGGTAAGAGAAAACTTCCAACCGATGTTCCAGTTATCAGACTATTGGAAAATCAGTGATAAAACCAGCCTTTGGACCAGTGTTTCTTATCAGTTTGGTAAGAATAGAAGTTCTAGATTAGATTGGTTTAGAGTGCAAAATCCATCGCCTACCTATTACAGAAGATTACCAAGCTACTTCCTAAGTCAATTGGAAAATGTACAGACCGATAATCTTACAGATGCAGAGCTTCTCAATCTAAGAAGTGCTTATAATCAGGCGGTTGATGCTTGGTCTTCAGGAGATCCATCGGTAACGCAGATCAATTGGGATTTGCTTTATCAGAGAAACCAATTGCAGCCAGAAGGTGAGTACTACGGCGTTACAGGAAGAAGAGCTTTGTACTTTATGGTAGATGATGTAACCGATGATAAAATCTGGAATGTCAATACCCATTTAACCCACGATTTTAGTGATAGAACTAGATTCTTCCTTAATGTTGCTTATCAAAATTATTTCTCCAATCAGTATCGTGAAGTGAAAGACCTCTTGGGAGCAGATTTTGCCTTGAATATAGACCCTTTTGCAGCGACTAACAACCCAGGAACATCGGGACAGTTTAATGAAGGAGAAACCAATGTAACCAAACGCGTAGGCGATAGAATAGGCTACGATTACAACTACGGAAGACAAGAGGTGAGAGTGAATCCAGCGTTGAAGGTTAATCTCAATAAATTCGATGTATTTGTTTCTGGTTTATTTGGTTATTCTACTTCATACAGAGAAGGAAACTTCAAGCATTTCCTCTATCAAAGAAGTGGACAAAGAAGCAAAAACCACGAGTTTTTGGATTATGGTTTAAAAGGGCAAGTCACCTATAAAATAGACGGAAGAAACTTCCTTGTTTACAATGGTGCATATTTCTCCAAAGCTCCTTTCTTGGAAGACTTATTTATCAACCCACGATTGAGCAATACCACAGCACCGAACATCAAGAATACGGTAGTAAATGCCAATGACTTGAGCTATGTTTTAGCATCACCTTTCGTGAAAATGAGATTAACAGGGTTCCTTGTTGATACTCAGAATGATACCACAACACAAAGATTCTTTGCCGATGGTATTCAGCTGACCAATGTAGCGGAAGATGGTACTGCGGGAATAGTGCAGAGTGCCTTCGTTACCGAAGTGATGTCTAATGTAGAAAAACGCAATATGGGTGCAGAGCTTGGATTGGAAGTGAAAATTACACCTACGCTAACATTCCAAGGGTTGGCCAACTACGGGGAATACACTTATAGAAACAATCCTAATGTTTATTTCGTATCCGAAGCGGTGGCCAGATATAAAGATGGCTTGGCTTATGAAGAGTTTGGCAAGTCTTATCTTAAAGGTTACAGACAAGGTGGAACGCCACAGATGGCTTTCTCAGCAGGACTTCGCTATAATTCACCTAAATACTATTGGCTAGGTGTTAATTGGAATTATTTAGACCACAATTATCTAGATCCAGCGGCATTGCTTAGAACCGAGAACTTTGTAAACAGTGCCTATACAGGAACGCCTTACGCTAATATTACAGAGGCAGAGCTGAGAAGAGTGCTTGCACAGTATCAGTTGCCATCTGCACATTTTGTGAATGTTAATGCAGGTAAATCTTGGCTTATTGGCAAGTATTATGTATTGGTTTCCGCTACGGTAAATAATGTTTTGAATAATAAAAACTATATCACCAGTGGCTTTGAACAGACCAGAAATACAAGCTATCAAACTTATGTACAAGATTTTGACAGAGAGAACTCACTATTTGCACCTAAATTTTGGTACACTCAGGGGCGTTCTTATTTCGTGAATTTACAATTCAGATTTTAATTTAATTTTTAAAAACAATCAAAATGACAATATCTAAATTTTTAAAAACGGCATCAGTATTAGCATTATTTGCTGTTTCTACACAGTCTTGTGTGCAAGATAATGAATGGGATATCCCACCGATTGCTTGCGAGAATAAATTCAACGCTGCTACAATCACTTTAGCAGATTTTGTGAAAAAGGCTCCACTATTTGGTACTTATACCATCCCTGCCGATAGTGCAGAGGTTATCGTGGAAGGATATGTAGTTTCTTCAGATGAGCACGGTAATTTTTACAATACCATTTCTATCCAAGATAAACCAGAAAATCCAACAGTTGGTCTGCAGATAGAAACCAGAAAAGTGAACAATTACTCGGATATGCCGGTAGGAGCAAAGATTAGAATCCGTGCCAATGGATTGGTATTGGGTACAGATAGAGGTGTGAAAAAACTCGGTTCTGTGGATCCAAGCTATGCCATCGGAAGAATTCCAGACATTCAGTTCAGAAATTATGTATCTGGTGTATGTGAGAACGGAAAAATGGTAGTAGAACCTATAGTTCCGCTTCAGTTGCCTAGCCTTTCAGCAGCTCAGGATGTTAAGTATATCAATATGCTTGTTTCTGTGCCTAATGTACAGTTTGCTAATTCTGAAGTAGGTAAAACTTTTGTAGAACTCAACCCAGCTACGGATACAGACAGAGTAATAGAAGATATTACGGGAGGAACTAGCGTGCTGAGAAATTCAGGATATTCTACCTTTGGTGCTACAAAAATCCCAGAAGGCAATGGTACACTTACTTTTGTAGTGAGCAGATACAACACCAGCTGGCAAATGCTTATCAGAAGCTTAGATGATGTTCAGTTCACAGGAAATAGAGTTTTGATAAGGCTTTTGGGTGGAAGTAATCTAGAGTATAAAACCAGTTTTACGGAAAACTTTACATCTTATGATTTGGCAAATCTTAATAACCCTACTTACTATAATTATGCCGTAGAAGGCAATAGACATTGGGCGGTGAAGAGTTTCCAAAGTAATAAATACTTAGAACTATCTGCTTATCTTGCAACTTCTAATGTTATCACATATTTTGGTATTCCAGCAGAATTTACAGGAAGCTCTAAATTGTCTTTTAAAACTAAAGATGGCTTCAATAATGGTGATGTTTTGAAGGTTTATTATAGCACAAGTTATACACCAGGCAGTTTTGTAGATCCTTCTAAGTTTGTGGATATTACGGGTAAATTTACCATTGCAAAAGGCTCTACTGCTACCTACGCTAGTAGTTTCACAGATAGTGGTGAGTACACTATTCCTGCTACGGGTAAAGGTTTTATCTTCTTTGAATACAAAGGCAAAGGAAGTAGAACACTTACAACCACGATGCAGCTAGATGATATTAAGTTACAATAATCCCTAAAATTTAAAATATCCTAAAATGAGACTGTGTTTGCAGTCTCATTTTTTTATTATATTTTTCCATAAAAAAACTTAAATTTGCACACTATACGCAATTTCAATGAAAAACATACGCAATTTTTGCATTATCGCACATATCGACCACGGAAAATCTACCCTTGCGGATAGACTTTTGGAATATACCAATACCGTGAGCCAAAGAGAGTTGCAAGCACAAACTCTTGATGATATGGACCTAGAAAAGGAAAGAGGAATTACCATAAAATCTCACGCCATCCAAATGGACTATGAGTACAAGGGCGAAAAATATGTCCTCAACCTCATCGATACGCCTGGGCACGTGGATTTCTCCTATGAAGTTTCCCGTTCTATTGCAGCGTGCGAGGGAGCATTGCTCATCGTAGATGCTGCACAAAGCATTCAGGCACAGACCATTTCCAACCTTTATTTGGCATTGGAAAACGACTTGACGATTATTCCAATTTTGAATAAAATAGACCTTCCTTCTGCCAATCCAGAAGAAGTAACCGATGAGATTATGAACCTCCTCGGATGCGAGTACGAAGATGTTCTTCGCGTTTCTGGAAAAACAGGAGAGGGCGTTCACGAGCTTTTAGAACAAATCGTAGAGCGTATTCCTGCACCGAAAGGTAACCCAGATGGACCACTTCAAGCCTTGATTTTTGACTCCGTGTTCAATCCTTTTAGAGGAATTGAAGCCTACTTTAAGGTGGTGAATGGAAGCATCAAAAAAGGTGAAAAGGTGAAGTTTATGGCAACAGACAAAACCTATGAAGCCGATGAGGTAGGAACGCTTAAACTGAAACAAGCTCCTAAAAAAGAAATCACCTGTGGCGATGTGGGATACATTATTTCTGGGATTAAAGACGCCAGAGAGGTAAAAGTGGGCGATACCATTACCAGTGTAGAAAAACCTGCCGATGCTCCTATTGAAGGATTTGAAGAGGTGAAACCAATGGTTTTCGCGGGGATTTACCCTGTAGAGTCAGAAGATTTTGAAGAGCTGAGAACTTCTTTGGAAAAATTGAGATTGAACGATGCTTCTTTGGTCTTCGAGGCAGAAAGTTCTGCCGCCTTGGGCTTTGGTTTCCGATGTGGTTTCCTAGGGATGCTTCATATGGAAATCGTTCAGGAACGCTTGGACAGAGAGTTTAATATGAATGTCATCACCACCGTTCCCAATGTATCTTACCACGGCTATTCTAAGAAAGACCCAGAAACGCCTATTTTGATTAACAACCCATCGGAGATGATAGACCCTACGCTTTTGGATAGGGTAGAAGAGCCTTACATCAAAGCTTCTATCATTACAAAATCCGATTTTGTAGGAGCCGTAATGACGCTGTGTATCGAGAAACGAGGGGAAATTGTGAATCAATCTTACCTAACTTCCGACCGCGTGGAATTGATTTTCAATATGCCACTATCAGAGGTAGTATTTGATTTTTACGATAGGCTGAAATCCATTTCCAAAGGTTATGCCTCGTTTGATTATCACCCGATAGGTTTCCGTGCTTCCAAACTGGTGAAGATGGATATCCTCATCAATGGCGATATGGTAGATGCTCTTTCATCATTAATCCACGATAGTAATGCCTATAGCATTGGTAAAAAGATGTGTGAAAAGCTTCGTGAACTGATACCAAGACAGCAGTTTGATATTGCTGTACAGGCAGCTCTCGGAACGAAGGTTATCGCCAGAGAAACCATCAAAGCCCTAAGAAAAGATGTAACGGCAAAATGTTATGGTGGGGATATTTCTCGTAAACGAAAACTCCTCGAAAAGCAGAAAGAAGGAAAGAAAAAAATGAAGCAAATCGGGCGAGTAGAAGTACCGCAATCAGCATTTATGGCGGTGTTGAAACTGAATGATTAGAGCAGCCGGCAACCAATAAATATAAAATTTAAGCTATGTCTTCAAATGTAAGAATTAATATAGAAAATTTCCGTGCCATCCGTAAGGCGGAAATCAAAATAGATGGGATAACTCTTGTAGCAGGAGAAAACGGAAGTGGTAAGAGTACGCTTTCTAAATTATTATACTTTTTGTATAAAACGGTTTCTAATTATGAGTCTATAGTAGATAACCAGTTAATAGGTAAATTAAATTCTATATTACTTTATCTTGAAATTCTCATACAAGAAAGTAAACTACCCCAAAGAGATAGAAGAGAAATAAGAGAAGATATTAGAAAGATAAGAAGAAATACTTCATATCAAGATTGGGTGAGCTTAATTGATAAAATTGAGCACTTATTCACAGAGTATAATGTTCTAGATGTAGATAATCCTAGATGGAATAGAATAATCAAGATTACAGAAGATGTACTAGGAGATAATATATCTGAAGAAAAAGGGTTTGAAAAAATACAAGAATTTATTACAAATCAATTTAAGGAAGCTGATGGTAAAAAGCAATCTAGACCTATTTCTTTATTCATCAATGAACTTTCTAAGGAGTTTTCAGGCAGTAAATTACCTAGTCGGTTTGAGGTTCTTGAGTTTAATGATATTATCGTCTCTTTGAGTAAAAGTAATTTATCGATTCCTTATACTATAAGAAATTGTGTATATATAGATACACCTATGAGTATTACTGTGGAAGATAAAAATACACATTGGGATGATTTGAATATATTATTAAGTGATAGTAATAAAAATAATATTAGTGAAGATATAGAGGATATTTCTAAAATTATCAATGGAGATGTTTATATAGAGGATGATTTATTTGATGATGATTTCAAGTATAAAAGAATAGATGGAAAAACTTTTGACTTATTGGATGTAGCCACAGGGATTAAAGCCTTTTCTATTTTGCAATTATTATTGAAAGGGGGGCATCTCACTAAGAATACTTTGCTTATTATAGATGAACCAGAATCCAACCTGCACCCTCAATGGATTGTAGAATATGCAAGAATTATTGTAAAATTGAACAAACATTTGGGCGTGAAATTCGTTTTAGCAAGTCATAATCCTGATATGGTGAGTGCTATTCGCTATATCTCCGAAAAAGAAGGAATATTAGATAATGTTAATTTCTATCTTGCCGAAAGAGAAAAAGAGACATTTACTTATAATTATAAGGATTTAGGAAAGGAAATTGATCCTATTTTTGGCTCATTTAATATTGCATTAGATAGAATAAACCAATACGGAGGAGGAGATGAAGTATGATAAACAGAAAACAATAAATCATCCTGTTTCTACTACTTATCCTTGTTGTATTCAAGATTTTAATGAAGTAGTGAAGAATGAAGATAAATCTTTATCGCAAATACCTAATTTATTGAATGATGTAGATGTTTTGAATTTAGATTGTGCTAAGGATAAAAAATCAATAGAGGTAGGAGAAGAAAGACCAAAATCAATGGATATTACTTTTGCTATATCTGAGAATAATAATAGTGAAATGGTTTTGGTGGATTTCAAACTTAATTTCATAAATCCTGATAATTTAAGTAGAGAAAACTTAGTAAAAAAAGTAAATGATTCTATTGTTTTTTTAGGTAATTCAATTCCTATACATAATGAACATATTTTTGTATTTCAGCATAATAAAGTGCAACAAGCAATAAACAGATTGCAAAGAATGATTCCTAAAATACCTAACAACTATGTTGCAATGGATTTGCAAGACCTGATAAATAACTATTTTAAGAAATATCAAAGTACCACAATCAGCATTTATGGCGGTGTTGAAACTGAATGATTAGAGATTCATTACATTGATAAATTTAAAAAATCCATAGAAGTTTTTCTGTGGATTTTTTGTTTTCATTACTTATTTGTTTTCAAAAGGACGTTGTTCTAAATAAACCTTATGATTTAAGCTTTCCTGCAATTGCATTTTGTTTCAAACAAGTTGTGGGGCTATACATACGCTTGCATTTTATGACAAACATCATTGTTTGGGCTTTCTTGCGGCTGCATTTTATTTCAAACAAGTTGCGGGGCTTTACATACGCTTGCATTTTATGACAAACATCATTGTTTGGGCTTTCCTACAGTTGCATTTTGTTTCAAACATAATGTGTGGAATAAAATTCAATTGAAATTACTTTGAAATAATTTTATTTGTGATGATTTTTCAATATTTTACATTGTATATTGAATATTCATTGATTTATTAGAAATAATCAATATATAAATCTTGCTAAAAAGTGCACAATAAAAAATTACTCCTTTTTACACTAGGCTGTTTTTATCGGCGTAATTGAGCTTGAAGAAAATAGCCGTCATTATGGAAAATGCCAAAAGGGAACTTCCACCATAGCTGAAATACGGCAATGGAATCCCTACCGTAGGGAAAAGCCCCATCACCATCCCAATATTAATGGTAAAATGCAACAGTAAAATAGAAGCGAAAGAATAGCCAAACACCCTATTGAAAACGGTTTTTTGGGTTTCGGATAAATAATAAATCCTACCGATATAGATGGCATAGGCAATAATCAGGATAGTACTTCCTAAGAAGCCCCACTCTTCGCCCACGGTGCAAAAGATATAGTCGGTCTGTTGCTCTGGCACAAATTTCCCCTTCGTTACAGAGCCTTGCTGATAACCTTTTCCAAAGAAGCCACCAGAGCCTATCGCCGTTTTAGAATACAAAAGATTATACCCCGAAGTATCTCTAAACGCTTTTTCACCTTTATAAAGGACCTCTATTCTTTCTCGCTGATGTTTCGGAAGCTTTTCTAATACCGTAGGCGTAGCCAATGCCAAAGCAGATAGCACGCCCACTACCCCCACAATGGAAGATATGGTAATAATATTCCAACTGATTCTACTTTGATTGAATAAAATCAAAATTCCAACTAATGATACCATCCCTAAAATCACATACCACGGATTAATAGCAATGGAGGTAAGAAATACCGCTGCAAAAATGGCAACTACACCAAAGACCCAGCCACTCAATCCTTCGCGATATAAAGCAATAACAAACGCCCCAAAAACCAATAGAGAACCTACATCTGGAATGGCTAATACCACCACCGCAGGAATCCCAATGATGAGAATGGAGGTCCATAGTGATTTTTTATACTTTAAATTAAAATCTGGATTGGCAACATAGTTGGACAACATCAGGGCGGTACCTATCTTCGCAAACTCTACAGGCTGCATTGTAATACTCCCGAATTTATACCAGTTTTTCTGTCCAAGAATTTCAGTTCCGAAAGGAAATAAACCCACTAAAAGCAATACGCCACCAATGTAAAAAATTCCCGCAAGATTCTCAAAAAACTTAGTTCTCGTTACGAAAATAATGAACCCTACCACCAGAGAAATACAGAAAAATATCAATTGTTTTTTTCCGAGCTCTGCCTCCACACTGTAGATATTTGCAATCGCGAAGATGCAAATCATCATATACAGCCCAAGTCCCAATTTATCCAATCCTTGTGTCCAGTTCATTGTTTTTTATTGGCGTTTATTATTATTTTTGATTGGGGTTATCTTATTATTCTTCAGCAATATTTTTAGAGAATCTCTTCTTTTGATGAGGTTTTCTCTTTTCTTTTGGTCTGTTACCATTTTCAGGCTATCCTCTATGGAAACTATTTTTAGAGAGTCTTTGTTAGGTTCTTTATAAAGCCCCTTTCTCTTCTGGTCTGCAATCCATTGTCTGCGGTATTCAGGCATAAAGCTGGCATTCACCATTTTTTTATAAAGATGCTCACGCTTCAAGGTTCCCGTTAGATACTTTTCTGCAATTACCGTACTGGCAGGTCCCGCCCAAGTTGCTCCAAAACCAGCGTGTTCCATCAGTGCTACAACGACTATTTTAGGCTTATCCGCAGGAGCTATTAATACAAACACCGAGTTGTCTTTCCCTTGCGGCACTTGTGCTGTACCCGTCTTTGCCAATTGAGTAAACTCTGTGGAGCGAAGCCCCCTTGCGGTTCCTGCTAAGACCACTTGTTCCATTCCTTTCAATACAGATTCATAATGCTTGGCATCTACCAATGTTTTTTTCTTTTCTTTAAAGCGAGGGTCAGGATTTGGTTTTCCATCAATAGATTTCACTATGTGAGGCGTATAAAACCATCCTCTATTGGCAATAGCGGCCACGCCATTGGCTAACTGAAGTGGTGTAAGCATCACATCGCCTTGTCCCATTCCATTAAAAACAGCTCCTGTGGTGAGAGGATTCCATTTTTTAGGGTCTGCTTTTGAGCCACTTGCCTTATAGATGGCAGCCATTCTTTTTTCATAAAACTCCCCATTAGGGATTCTTCCCTTCACGCCCGTTGCAAGGTCGTTGTTCAAGTATGTTCCGAAGCCGAAACTTTCCATTATTTTTTTCCATTCATCCACACCTTTGGACGGATTGCCAGGGTATTTATTGACCATCGCCAAGAAGGCATATGAAAAGTAACAGTTGCTGGATACTTTAATGGCGGGTATCAGCGGGTCTGCACCACCGTGCCCTTTGATTCTAAGTCCTTGGTAATTAAATCCTCCACCGCAAGGGAAAATGGTTTTATCCGTCATTACACCCATTTGCATTCCTGCCAAAGCGGTAAACATTTTGAATGTAGAACCAGGCATATGGGCAGATTGTGTAGAGCGGTCAAACATTGGAGTATTAAAATCATCTCTCAGCAATTGATTGATATGTTTAGATTTATCTGGCCCTGCAAAGAGATTAGGGTCTATATCTGGTCCTGTTGCCAAAACAAGAATCTCCCCGTTATTAGGGTCTAATGCTACTATGGCTCCTCTTTTGTTCACCAGCATTTCCTCTGCCATCTTCTGCAAATCATAGTCTATGGTAAGGGTAATGTCTTTACCAGAAACCACTTCTCTATCCAATTCTCCATTTTTATAAGAGCCGATGCTTCTCAGTTTGATATCTTTCTGAACATACTTTACGCCTTTTATCCCTCTCAGTTCTTTTTCGTAGGATTTTTCCACCCCAGATTTCCCGATGTTATCACCAGGGAGGTAATAGAGGGAATCTTTTTTGATGTCATTTTCTCCCACTTCATTGGTATAGCCTAGTAGGTTTCCAGAGGTGGAAACTTCGTATTGTCTCTGAGGGCGTTCTACGATACTGAAGGCAGGATATTTAAAGATGATTTCTTGGATACGGGCAATCTCCTCTCGGGTGATGTTTTTCATAAAAGTCATCGGGGTGACGCGAGAGTAGTATTTTTCTTTTTTAATAGTCTTAATCCTTTGAATAAAATCCTCTTTGCTGATGTTCATCAGTTTACAAAAACCAATGGTATCAAAATCTGGTTTTAATAAAGCTTGGGTAAAGGATATTTCGTATGAAGGCATATTACTCACCAAGATTCTTCCATTTCTATCCAAAATAATCCCACGCTGTGGGATAGTGTACTCTATTTTGATGGAAGTATTGGCGGCATTCAGGGCATATCGGTCTGTGAACAGCTGTAAATAAGCAAGCCTTGCGATAAAGATTACAGCAAGGACGGATAAAACGATGGTAATTTTAAGATACTGAGATTTCACACTTTTTGCTTGATTTTAAATGCTAAGGCATAAACCAAAATAAACACAAATGATATAAGACTAGAGGCTAAAATATTGAAAAAGACTTCAAAAAATCGGCTAAGTTTAAAAAACTCAATATACTGTACAATCATTTGATGCAAAAAAATACTGGAAAGTATGAAAAATAAAAACTGAGACCATTGCAAAGTAAGAAAAGAGAAAAAATCTGTGGAGGTATCCGTAGATGTTCTGAAAATAATGGTTCTAAAATACGCAATGGCTGTGGTAGCAAAGGCGTTGATTCCCCAAGTTCCAAGAAAAGCATCAATGCTTAGCCCTAAAACAAAACTTAAACCTAAGAATACAAATCTATTTCTGAAAAAAGGGTAAAACATCACAAACGCAGGATAAAGCACGGGGGTGTACTTCCCAAATAGCGTAATTCTATTGAGAACAAATATCTGTAACGCTACCAAGACAGCGATTACCAATAGGTCGGTTGCAATATTTCTGCTAATCATTTTTCTTCAATGCGGCGTTTAGGGTATCTTGTATTTTATCAATCTCTTTTTTCTTTAGGTTTCTCACAACATAGACTTTGCTAAGGTTCCCCATAGACTCGCTCAGTTCCACCGAGATATCCCAAAACCCTGTCTTGCTATCCACCTGATAACCGGCTACTTTACCTATCATAATGCCTTGTGGAAAGATGGAAGACTTACCATCTGTAATCACAGTATCACCTACTTTTAGAGGAACATATTTGGGAATATCGGAAAGGTGCATCAATCGAGCATCATCTCCTCTCCAAGTGAGCGTCCCGAAATGCCCAGAGTTTTTCAGTGCGGCATTGATTTTTATCTTATTGGTACTTAGTATAGACTGTACCAAGGCATAGCGTTCTGTATGATTAACCACAATTCCTGCTATTCCCCTAGGAGAAATAACACCCATCTGAGGCCCTACACCGTGAAGTTTACCTCTGTTGATGGTGAAATAATTGTCCTTCCTATTGATACTGTTATAAACAATCTCTCCATCAATGATATTAAACACCTGTCCACCTCCTATAGTATCGTGCACATTTCTTATTACAGCTCTTCCTCCACCTTGTTTTCCATAGAGTTGCTCCATCAGCTCCTTATTCTGTACTACCAATTGTTCATTGATTTCCTTCAATTTCAGATAAGATGTTCCCTCATCTATATAGCCTGAAACGGTGGAATTGAACGCTGCCGTTTGCCCAGCCATCCAACTCTGCTGCATAGAATTTCTACTGAAAATGAGCAACAATGCTACAAGCTGTAAGAAGATGAAGAAAACAAACAATGCATTCTTTGAAAACAATCTCAACAGAAAACCCATCCCAAAAACCGTAAGCCGTTAAAAAAAATTATTTAATCAAGAAGTTGAATTTATCAATATTTTTAAGAGCAATACCCGTACCTCGTACTACCGCTCTTAGTGGGTCTTCCGCTACAAATACCGGTAAATCTGTTTTTCTGCGAAGCCTTTCATCCAAACCTCTTAGCAAGGCACCACCTCCTGCAAGATAAATCCCTGTTTTGTAGATATCTGCAGCCAGTTCTGGCGGTGTAGATGCCAATGTTCTCATCACAGCTTCTTCTATTCTGCTGATGGACTTATCTAATGCTTTGGCAATTTCTTTGTAGCCTATTGTGAGTTCTTTCGGTTTACCCGTAATCAAATCCCTACCTTGTACAGAGATGTCTTCCACTTCTATATCCAACTCGCTCATTGCAGAGCCTACTTCTATCTTGATTCTCTCCGCTGTTCGCTCTCCCACATAGAGGTTATGCTGCTCTCTAAGATAGTAGGCAATATCATCGGTAAATACATCTCCTGCAATTTTTACAGATTCATCACAAACAATACCACCCAAAGATACCACAGCAATCTCCGTAGTACCACCACCTATGTCAATAATCATATTTCCCTCTGGTTTTTGCACATCTATACCCACCCCAATAGCGGCTGCCATTGGCTCATAGATAAGACGCACCTCTTTGGCATTTACTTTTTGGGCGGAATCTCTTACTGCTCTCTTTTCCACCTCGGTAATTCCTGATGGAATACAAATCACGATACGAAGTGCAGGTTGAATCAATTTTCCTTTAATTCCTGGAATTTGTTTAATAAATTCCTTTATCATATGCTCCGAAGCGTGGAAGTCTGCAATCACTCCATCTTTCAGTGGGCGAATGGTTTTAATATCCTCGTGAGTCTTCCCTTGCATATGCTTTGCCTGCTCTCCTACTGCAATAGGCTTGCCTGTAGAACGCTCTATTGCCACAATAGAAGGCTGGTCTATAACGATTTTATTGTTGTGTATAATCAGTGTGTTAGCTGTCCCTAAGTCAATTGCAATCTCTTGCGTGAACATATCAAATAATCCCATTTTTGTTCGAAGTTTATTAAGTTTACAAAGATATAAATTTAGATTTTTCTGAAAAAACTATCTCCTAATATTTTTGGTTAAAATTTTTCCTTGTGGTAAAGATGTAGAAAAAATCCACTGAATTTTCAGTAGATTTATAAAAATTTTGTTAGTATATGTTTTTTCTGCTTTTGTAGTAGGAAAGTGCTTAATGTATTGAAGTTTTGTGAGTTGAATGTTACAGAATATAAGTCAGTCAATAAACTAAAAAAGTGTTCAGTCTTTTCTTTGGACTTGTCTTCCAAAATCATAAAGTCATAATCATATATTCTTTGACTACTTTTATCTTTTGAGTTGATTTTAATGGAATCGTGCTCAAATTGATTTTCAGAAATAAATAGCGTTTTATCTTTTTCTACCAGCAATACCATATTTTTCTTCACGAGTTGTTCGTTTGTAGAATCTCTCTTGTATTTCATAGTATAAACCATCTTGTGATTTTGACTAAATAAAATATTACAAATCAAAACCAAACTCATTAATAACAACTTTTGTTTCATAATTCCGTATTTTTAGATATTATAATGTTACTAAGTGCTTGTAAATATACTTATTTCTAAAATAACTCACAATCCAAGCACGGAAACTTTCCAAATTATCCTTATTTTCGCTTTTTAAAAATCTTTACCGATGAAAAATAAAACATTACTACACACATTGCTCTTGTTGCTGATGGCTTTACCCTTTGTATTGGGATGCAAAAAGAAAGATTACCCCATCACCAAAGCAACTCCTGTAGAGATAGACTCTATTGCAGCACATTACTACGAGCAATATCTGAAAATGTTCCCTTTGGAAGCTACCAATCAGGGAGATGCCCGATACAATGATTTGCTACCCATAGACATTGATAAAGATTTTATCTCGGGCGAAATAGCCTTCTACAATGATGTTTTGAACCAAATGAAAAATGTAGATTATGCCAGCCTTCCCGATGATAAAAAAGTAATCTACGATGTTCTAGAAAACACTCTGAAAGATAAGATAGAAAAATACAACCACCATCCAGAGTACATCCCCTTTACGCAGTTTGGAGGGTTGCCATTAGATTTTCCTCTGTTGGGAAGCGGCGAAGGTTCACAGCCTTTTAACAATGAGAAGGATTATGAAAACTGGCTCAAAAGAATGCAACAATTCCCCCTCTGGATGGATGCTGCAATAGAAAATTTCCGCGAAGGAATGAAAAACAACATCGTCCTTCCCAAGACACTTGTTGTAAAAATGATTCCACAGATGAGGGCTGAGGAAGTAACATCCAAAAACAGGGAGACCAATATTTTCTACGGTGCTATCAGAAAGTTTCCAAAATCAATATCTGCGGCATCTCAACAAAAATTAACCAATGAATACCGTGCCACTATTGAAGGGAAAATTATCCCCGCCTATCTCAAAATGGCAGACTTCTTGGAAAAAGAATATTTACCAAAAGGGAGAGAAACCTCTGGCTACAACGCCCTACCTAATGGGAATGATACTTACCGATACTATGTAAGAAGCTGGACCACCACCAAAAAATCTCCAGAGGAATTGCACCAAATAGGTTTATCTGAAGTTGCCAGAATCCGAAAAGAAATGGAAGCTGTAAAACAGACCTTAGGCTTTAAAGGTAGTTTGGAAGAGTTTTTAATTCACATCAAAACCGACCCCAAGGCAATGCCTTACATCTCTTCTAAAGAAGTATTAGACGCTTTCCAAGGGATTCTTGCTAAGATTTCGCCAAAGGTAAAAACAATGTTTACCAACCTGCCCAAAACCAGCTTTGAAATAAGACAAACCGAAAAGTTTCGTGAAGCCTCAGCAAGTGCAGAATACAAACCTGGAACTCCAGACGGTAAACGCTCAGGTATTTTCTACATCCCTTTGCCAGACCCTGCTAAATTTAACATCACTTCTGGTATGGAATCCCTCTTCCTGCACGAAGCCATTCCAGGGCATCATTATCAGGTTTCTTTGCAACAAGAAAATGAGGCGTTGCCTAAATTTATGAGATTTGGATGGATAGGAGCTTATGGCGAAGGCTGGGCATTGTACACAGAATCTTTAGGTAAAGAGCTGGGACTCTACAAAGACCCCTACCAAAAAATGGGAGCTTTGAGCGATGAAATGCTACGCTCTGTAAGGCTGGTGGTAGATACAGGATTGCACACAGGAGAGATGACAAGAGAAGAGGCAATAAAGTATTTCCTTAGCAATATTGCGTACGAAGAAAGTGCTGCCGTAGCGGAAATAGAACGCTATATGGCAATGCCAGGGCAAGCACTAAGCTACAAGACAGGTGCTATAAAAATACGAGAGCTGAGAACCCAATATGAAAAGTCATTAGGCTCTAAATTTAAACTATTCAGCTTTCACGATGAATTGCTCAACCAAGGTTGCTTGCCTCTAGAAGTACTAGAACGCAAAATGGCAAACTGGGCAAAGAAACAATAAAGCATATCGCTTAATGTTACAAACGAGGAATACCACAGAGTATTCCTCGTTTTTATTTCTTAATAACCTATTAGCCTCTTAATCTTTTAATCTCTTAGCTTTTCAATTGTCAATATAGTCGGGTTAAAACCCGACTTTTCCCAAAAGGCTTTAGCCAAATTAAAAAAATTGCAGGGTCTAGCACCATTCCAAGCGGGAAATAAAATCATTGTTTACAGCTTAAAGTCTATTATTGCGATTTGGATTAATCAAAAAGCATTGGTGTAATAAAATCATTTCCCTTCCCTCTTGCTGGGGAATATTCTCTGCCGTAGAAGATGATTTGAAGATGGAGTTTATTCCACGCTGCTTTGGGAAAGAGTTTTTTAGCATCTTTCTCAGTTTCCACTACATTCTTTCCAGAGGTCAGTTTCCATTGTGTCATCAGTCTATGGATATGCGTATCCACAGGGAATGCAGGAAATCCAAACGCTTGGCTCATTACTACAGAAGCCGTTTTATGCCCCACACCTGGCAACGCTTCCAAATCTTCGTAAGTCTGAGGAACAACTCCCTGATGCCGCTCCACCAAAAGCTCTGCCATAGCTTTTAGATTCTTAGCTTTGGAATTGGATAGTCCAATTTCCTTAATCAATTCTTTGATTTCAGCAGCATCTAATTTTGCCATTTTTTCTGGTGTATCTGCTACTTCAAAGAGCTTTGGTGTAATCTGGTTTACTTTCTTATCCGTACTCTGTGCAGATAGAGCCACGGCTACCAAAAGCGTATATGGGTCTTTATGATCCAATGGAATGGGAACCTCAGGGTAGAGTTTTTCCAGTTCCCGCATTACAATTTCCGCTCTTTGCTTTTTTGTCATAATAGATGTAAATTTGGACAAAAATACAGAAATATGATTAACATTGGAGATCAACTGCCAGATTTTGTAGCGAAAAATCAAGATGGAACAGAGGTAAAATCATCCTCTTTTTTAGGGGAAAAATTGGTGATTTTCTTTTACCCTCAGGCAAGTACCCCTACTTGTACCGTGGAGGCGTGCAATTTTAGAGATGGCTATGCAGAGCTTAGAGCGGCGGGGTATCAGATTTTGGGCATCTCTGCCGATGGAGAGAAAAAACAGAAAAACTTTCACGCCAAGCACGGCTTCCCATTTGATTTGATAGCCGATGAAAACAAAGAACTCGTGGAGCTATTTGGCGTATGGAAAGAAAAGAAGAACTTTGGTAAAACCTATATGGGGATTGTGAGAACCACTTTTGTTTTTGATGAGCAGGGCATTTGTGTTAGAATCATAGACAAAGTAAAATCCAAAGAAGCCACGGCACAGATTCTGGAAGGATAAAATATTTTGTTTCTTTATAGAAAAAAACTTCCCCAAAGAGCGTTTCTAACATTGCAAAAGGAACAAGCCTCCTTGAAAGGGAAAAAGTAAAAGATTATTTCCTTAAATTTGTAACCAATAGATACAATTAAAACAACAGTAATAAATGAAACTATTAGAAGGAAAAGTGGCCCTTGTTACCGGTGGAACTAGAGGCATCGGGAAAGGTATTGTGGAGGTTTTTGCAGCACAAGGGGCAAAGGTAGCATTCACTTATGCAGGGTCTGCGGACAAAGCAAAGGAAATAGAAAATGCTTTAAGTGGTATCACTCAAGTGAAGGCTTATCAGAGCGATGCATCAGATTTTGAAGCTTCTCAGAAATTGGTAGATGATGTCTTGGCAGAATTTGGTCAGATAGATATTTTGGTGAACAACGCTGGGATTACCAAAGATAATCTAATGCTCCGTATGTCCAAAGAAGATTGGGATACTATCATTAAGGTTAATTTGGATTCGGTGTTTAACCTAACCAAAGCAGTGATTAAGCCAATGATGAAGGCAAAAAGTGGTTCTATCATCAATATGACCTCTGTGGTAGGAGTGAAAGGTAACGCAGGGCAGGCCAACTATGCAGCCTCTAAAGCGGGGGTTATTGGTTTTACTAAGTCTATTGCGTTGGAGCTAGGTTCGCGAAATATCCGTTGCAATGCCATAGCACCAGGGTTCATAGAAACTGAAATGACAGCCGCATTAGATGAGAAAACCGTACAAGGATGGCGAGATGCGATTCCTCTAAAACGAGGTGGTCAACCAGAAGATGTAGCGAATGCGTGTGTATTCCTTGGTAGTGAGATGTCTTCATACATTTCGGGACAAGTCCTCAATGTAGATGGTGGAATGCTTACTTAAAGTTATTATAATATAGAAACGGAGATACTTTTTTGCATCTCCGTTTTTGTTTAAAATATAGCTAATGTTTTATTACCACTTATTTACACCTCATCTATAATTTGCATTATTTCTTTCACAGAATTGTTTAGCTCAAAAGGCATTTCATAGTTTTTCAGTTTTTCTTGATACACTTCAAAACTCTGTGGTTGTGTTAGAGCTTGTTTCATTCCTTGATAAATTCCTTGTTCGGAATTTTCTACAATGCATCCTAAATCTCCGTCTAACAACATTTCCCGAACGCCTGAAACATCGGTAGCGATGATGTTTTTCTTTAGTGTAATCGCCTCAAAAAGAACGGTAGGAAAACCCTCATATCGAGAGCTTAAAATATAGAAATCTGCTTTTTTGAAATAAGGATAAGGATTGTCTGTAAAGCCAAGCATTGTGGCGGTATCATCTACCCCCAGCTCGGATTTTAGTTTCTTAATATTCTCAAAATCATAACCATCGCCTGCGATAACTACCTTATGCGGAAAACCTTCATCTAAAAGCCTTTTGTGAACTTTCAGAAGCCTATCAAATCCCTTTTGTGGAAAAACAGTCCCTACAGAAAGGAAGGTTGGTTGAGGGTTGAGGGTTGAGGGTTGAGGGTTGGTAGAAAGTTCAGCATTTCGTTCTTCTTTTCCATCAGCGGACATCACCGATTTTTTCAAAATTTCATCGGTATCCAAAGGGTTATATATTCTTACAATGCGTTGTTTTTCATCTTCATTCTGAGCAAGGGTTTCAAAATCTTTTTGAATATGTTCAGAAATCACCATTACCCTATCGTATCCAAAGAATTTCCTTATTTCTTCATCGGTATAATTATGGAACTCTGTCTTTCTCAAGTCATTATGTATCCACACGATTTTTTTAGAGCTCTTCAATGGAGAATTGAGAATCTCATCTCGAAAACCGTGGATGGCAGCAAATTCTACATCGTATTGTTTTCCTTTTAGGATGCCATTATACAGTAGTTTGGGAAACTTTTTCAGCAAAGCTTGATAAAGCACCCGAAAGGCTTTTTTAGGAATATCCTGCGGTCTATTGGTGGTAATCATTTCCCCTTTGTTCAGGTAAAGAACATTCACCCACTTCGGAACTTCATTCAAATATTTTCCAGAATAGAGGTTGAGCAAAAGGTCTATATCATACTTCTCCGCAGGGAGGTTTTTCAAAAATGTCACCAAGACTTTCTCGGCACCTCCGTGTCTTAGAGAGCCTATTCTGATGAGTATTTTTTTCTTTATTGCCATTTTATTCTAAAAAAGAGACTTTTCAATACTGATAAAGAAAAGTCTCTTGTTTTTAATTATTCAATTATGAATTGTTGGTTTCGTTTGAAACATCTTCTTCTTTCGGTGCTGTTGCCATAGGCTCTTCGGGAGCATTCTCCTCTACCACCGTAGAAACTGGGGTTTCTGTCAGCTCTGGGTCCCAAGCTCTTTTTCCAAAAATTTCTTCCAAATCTTCTCTGAAAATCACCTCTTTTTCCAAAAGTTTATTCGCCAAAGCGTCTAATTTTTCACGGTGAGAAGATAGTATCTCTATCGCTCTTTGGTATTGCGTTTCGATGATTTTAGAGATTTCTTCATCTATGACTCTTGCCGTCTGTTCAGAGTATGGTTTTCCGAAGCTGTATTCGCTTTGTCCAGAGCTATCGTAGTAAGAGATATTCCCCAGCTTATCATTCAGACCATAGATGGTAACCATTGCCTGAGCTTGTTTGGTAACGCGTTCCAAATCTGACAATGCCCCTGTAGAGATATTTCCGAAGACCACTTGCTCTGCCGCTCGCCCTCCTAGTGTGGCACACATCTCATCTAGCATTTGCTCAGTAATGGTAAGCTGTCTTTCTTCTGGCAAATACCAAGCGGCTCCCAAGGAACGCCCTCTCGGTACGATAGTTACCTTCAAAAGTGGTGCTGCGTGCTCTACAAGCCAAGAGATGGTAGCGTGCCCCGCTTCGTGATAAGCCACTCTTTTCTTCTCCGAAGGTTTGATGGCTTTATTTTTCTTTTCTAGTCCACCGATGATTCTATCCACCGCATCCAAGAAATCTTGTTTGGTAACGCTTTCGTGTCCTTTTCTGGCTGCCACAAGCGCGGCTTCATTACACACATTGGCAATATCGGCACCACTAAAGCCAGGGGTTTGTTTCGCCAAAAATTCTCTATCTACAGAGTCATCCAATTTAATTTTGGATAAATGCACATCAAAGATTTGTTTTCTCTCGTGCAATTCTGGTAAATCTACATAAATGGAACGGTCAAAACGCCCTGCTCTCATCAAGGCTTTATCCAAAATATCGGCACGGTTGGTAGCCGCCATTACAATCACATTGGTATCTGTGCCAAAACCATCCATCTCGGTAAGAAGCTGATTGAGCGTATTTTCTCTCTCATCATTCCCCCCCGTGATATTGCCTTTTCCTCTGGCTCTACCAATGGCATCTATCTCATCAATGAAAATAATCGCTGGAGATTTTGCTTTAGCCTGAGCGAATAAATCTCTTACTCTAGACGCGCCTACCCCTACAAACATTTCCACAAAATCTGACCCTGATAGGGAGAAAAACGGCACTTTTGCCTCTCCTGCTACGGCTTTCGCCAGAAGGGTTTTACCCGTCCCCGGAGGCCCTACTAATAATACCCCTTTCGGAATTTTACCTCCCAGCTTGGTATATTTTTCAGAGTTTTTAAGGAAATCTACCACTTCTTGTACTTCTTCTTTTGCACCTTCTAGCCCTGCTACATCTTTAAAAGTAACTTGGATGTTATTTTTTTCATCAAAGAGTTTTGCTCTAGACTTTCCTACGCTAAAAACTCCGCCACCGCCAGAGCCACCTCCTGCCATTCTTCTGAAGAGGAAAAAGTAAAATAGACCTAACATCGCCACCCAAATGAAAATGGAAAAGAACATCTCTGTAAGAGGGTTTTTCTCTTGACCGAAGTCCATCTTAGTTGTGATATTAGGATTATTTTTTTTAATCTCGTTATAACGCTCCTGGAAAAGTTTCAAATCCCCGAAGCTAAGAGAATAATCTGCTGTAGCCTGAGCAAAATCTAACGCTTTGAATGGCGAATTGTCTTGCTTTGAGGCATTAACGGACTTACTTTTTGCTTCTTGGGTAAGGTAAACATCAGCCTTATCGGTGTCTTTGTACACCATTACTTCTTTCACACTGCCAGACTGTACCAACTCATAAAACTGGTCTTCATCTATCTTCTGTCCCTCCGAGCCAGATAACATCGGCTGCAAGAATAAAAACAGCACTACGATGATGGCTATCGGGAAGAACCAATTAAATCCTTTATTGTTCATTATTATTTAGTTCAAAATTAGTTATAATACATCTTCTATGGTGGTGATTTTAGCATCGCCCCACAGCTCTTCTATTTCGTAATAATCTCGGGTTTGTGTCTGGAAAATGTGTACCACTACGGAGACATAGTCCATCAGAATCCACAAGGCGTTATCGGTACCTTCTACGTGCCAAGGGCGTTCTTTGAGCTCGTTTCTTACTTTTTTTTCCACATTCCCCGCAATGGCATTCACCTGTGTATTGGAGTTTCCACTACAGATGATAAAGGTCTCTGCCACGGAGTTTTCAATGTTTGATAAATCAAAAATTTTGATATCTTCACCTTTAGTATCTTGTATCGCTTCCACGATTTTTTCTATCAGTGCTTGTTTCTGTAAATTGCTGTTCATTTAAAATTGAGTATAATTTGCAAATTTATTGTTTTTTTGTGTATTTATCGTTGTTATTTGTATCTTTAAAGTCTTAAAAATTTCTTAAAAATGTTTCCTATCCACCATCTTGAAAGCTGTACTTCTACCAATGATGAAATCATCCCTTTGGTTGCTGCATCCCAAAAGTCAATGGCTGTTTACACCTTTCATCAGACCCAAGGGCGTGGGCAATATGGCAATGTTTGGAAATCCTTTAAAAACCAAAACTTAGCATACAGTTTAGCTTTGGACATCGCATTTTTTCCACACTCGGGTAGTTTATTCAATTTTCATACCGCTTGCGTATTGCGAGATATTCTTGCCAATTTGACCCAATTTGAGATAGAAATTAAATGGCCCAATGATATGATTATCCTCGGAAAAAAGGTTTCTGGAATGCTCATTGAAAAACAGAAAATCGGAGAGCGTTACTATTATATCATTGGCATAGGCATCAATGTTTTACAAACCGACTTTTCAGATTTGCCAAAGGCAAGTTCTATAGCTGTGAAGACCCAAAAACATTATGACTTAAACCACTTTACCACAACATTTCATAAGGCTTTTTGTGAAGCGATTATAAAGCCTAAAAGCGAAAACGATATTTTGGAAAACTTTAATCATCACTTGTTCCGAAAAGGAATTATTTCTGTCTTTGAAACAAAAGAAATGCGACAAAATGGCATAATTCAATCCGCCAGTAGTGATGGTAAACTTTGGATAGAACTAGAACACGAGGGACTAAAATCCTTTGCAAACAAGGAAATCCAATTGCTCTACTGATTGGCTCTTTTGAAATATAAAACCGCTGCAATAGGAGCAAATACAATATTAGGCAACCACATTGCCAAAAGTGGGGAAATCACTTGGTTCTCTGCTACTACTTTGAGAGCCTCAAACGAAAACACAAAGACAAATGCCAAAGCAATCCCAATGGCAAGATTAGCCCCTAAGCCTCCTCTCTTTTTCTGGGAGGATAGCGATAGGGCTAATATCGTTAAAATAATGATAGACACTGGCATAGAAGTACGCTGATGGAGCTCACTAAGGAACATAGCAAGATTATGATTGCCTTTCGCTTTTTCTAGATTGATAAGATTCACCAGCTCTGGTGTGGTCTTGGTCTGTGCCAATAGCTGATCTGGAAACAATTCCTCTGGAGCGTGTCCAAAATCCATTTCCTTAACATCGCCATTAGATAGCACTTCTGTATCGTTTTTTGCCGTCTTTCTGTGCAGGTATCCCGTGAGGATAAATTTCTTTTTCTTGGCATCCCAAGACATTTCATTGGCTACAATTTGCTCTTGAAGTTTTCTATTTTTATCAAATTTTTGGTATTTGAAACTAGAGCCACGCTTTTCTTTTCTGTTGTAATTACTAATGAAGATAAACTCCGTAGGCGAAAGTTGTGTAGCAATTTCTGCATTTCCCAAAACCTTTTCCCTATCCACAGAATTATAGGTATAAACCTCTAATTTATTCTTCTGGATATTAGCCCAAGGCAAAACAAAATGATTGGTAGCCAACGCCATCACCGCAAGAATACCCGAAGCTAAAAAATAGGGACGGGCGAAACGGTGAAAACTAGCTCCACTGCTGATGATGGCTACAATCTCTGTATTATTAGCCATACGAGAGGTAAAGTAAATCACCGAAATAAACACCAAGATGGACATAAAGGTAATCACCAAATACACCATCCAAAATGGGTAAAAGTAAAGTAAAAAATATCCCACGGAAAAACCATTGCCTTCTATCCTCGGCGACTTTGCCTGCACATCTATCACTACTACAATGATGGAAAGTAGCAATAGCATAAAACTCAGCGTCCCGAGGAATTTTCTTATGATATATCTGTCAATGATTTTCATTAGCAACAGTGATATTATTTTTCTACCTAACTTTTTGTTCTTTTAACCTAAATCAAAGTCTTTGTTTCAATATAGGTACAATGCTGTTTTTCCATTCATAAAAATCGCCTGCTAAGATATGCTGCCTTGCCACTCTTACCAAATCTAAGTAAAATGCCAAGTTATGCACTGAAGCAATTTGCTTGCCCAGATATTCTTTTGCTACAAAAAGATGGCGTACATAGGCTTTGGAATATTCTTTATCTACAAAGCTAACCCCCGTTTCATCCAATGGAGAAAAATCATTTTTCCATTTTTCGTTCTTGATGTTCATCACCCCTTGCCAAGTGAAGAGCATTCCATTTCTGGCATTTCTGGTTGGCATTACGCAGTCCATCATATCCACCCCAAGCCCAATGCTTTCTAAGATATTCCAAGGCGTGCCTACCCCCATCAGATAACGCGGCTTCTCCACAGGTAAAACATCCGTTACCTCGTTGGTAATGCGGTACATTTCTTCTTCTGGCTCTCCCACAGATAAGCCACCAATAGCGTTTCCATCTGCATTTTGCTCTGAAATAAACTCTGCCGAAATCTTTCTCAAATCTGAATAAGTAGAACCTTGTACAATAGGAAATAAATGCTGCTTATGTCCGTAAATTTCAGGATTTTCCTCGCACCAATTGATGCAACGCTTCAGCCACCTGTGCGTCATTTCCATTGAAGCCTTCGCTTGATTGTACTCACAAGGGTAGGGCGTACATTCATCAAATGCCATAAAAATATCTGCTCCTATCTGCCTTTGGATTTCCATAGATTTTTCTGGGGAAATGAAATGATAACTGCCATCGATGTGAGATTTGAATTTTACACCTTCCTCTGTCATCTTTCTGCTATCCGATAGAGAAAACACCTGATAACCACCAGAATCCGTAAGGATTGGTCTATCCCAGTTCATAAATTTGTGCAGACCACCTGCCTCTTGCATCACTTCCATTTTAGGTCTTAGGTAAAGGTGATAAGTGTTTCCTAGGATAATCTGAGCTTTGATATCGTCTTTTAACTCTCTTTGATGCACTGTTTTCACGGAAGCCACAGTCCCCACAGGCATAAAAATAGGGGTTTCTATGGTACCGTGGTCAGTGGTAATTACCCCTGCTCTGGCTTTACTTTCGGTGGTTTTTACTATATTAAAAAATTGATTTTTCATTGATCTATTGCTTTAATAATGGTGCTGACTCCTCTGTCTTTTCATTTCGGGGCTTCAGCTGTTGTTCTATATATTGTTCCGCTCCTGGGTCTTTTTGCTTGATGATGTCTTGAGCCTCTTTCAAGATGCTTTCCAACTTTCTAGGGCTAGAAAGGTAATATTGGTAACTTTCTGAAAACTGCTGTGCCGTTACCTGATGTTGTTTCAAGATAAACCTTGTACTCTGCTCCATATTTCCCTTAGCATTGAGGGTATGTAGCTGGTCATTAACTGCAAATTCAGCAATGAGTGCTGCCATCTTATCTTGAGAAATCAATTGCTGAGGAGCATTGACAGGTTTGGACTCTCGGCAAGAGCCAAGCACCAACATTATAACCAGAAAAAAAGATATCAGTTTCATAATTTTCCGATGAGTGATTTCCATCTAAGATTTAATATTCCAAAAATAGCTTCACCTATGATACCGCCATTCATCTTGCTTTCGCCCAGCATTCGGTTGGTAAAAATAATAGGAACTTCCACTATTTTCAATCCTTTTTTGAAAACTCTATATTTCATCTCTACTTGAAAACCATAGCCTTTTAGTTTTATCTTATCCAATCCTATTTGTTCTAAAGTTTGTCTTTTAAAACAAACAAAACCAGCGGTAGTATCGTGTACGGGAATGCTCAAAATCAGCCTCACATATTTGGAAGCAAAGTAAGAGAGCAATACCCTACCCATAGGCCAATTGACCACATTAACCCCTTGTGAATACCGTGAGCCTACTGCCATATCCGCAAATTGACAAGCTTCAAAAAGGCGAGGTAAATCATTGGGATTGTGAGAAAAATCCGCATCCATCTCAAAGATATAATCATACTGATGCTCCAATGCCCATCGGAAACCGTGGAGGTATGCCTTGCCCAGACCATCTTTGACAGTTCTCACCGTAAGGTGCAAATTCTGAGAATAACGCTGTTGTAAGGCTCTTACAATATCCGCAGTGCCATCTGGCGAGGAATCATCTACCACTAAGATATGAAAATCTTGCTCCAATCCTAATACGGCGGAGATGATGGCTTCTATGTTTTCCCTTTCATTGTAAGTAGGAATGATAACGAGTTTCTTCATTTCGGGTGCAAAGATAGGATTTTAGATTGAGTTTTTATTTCTAAAAAACTTGACTCTCTTGGCTTTCACAAGATGTGAGACTTCCCTATACAATCATTTTACAAAACGCTTTTCACTTTGAATTAAAATTAATTTCTTAAAAAACATTCTTTTAAGAAAAACCGTATAATATTTTTATTCTTTTTTTGTTTTAATAATGTTAAAATAATTACTTTTGTTTCTTAAAAAAGAAAACAATTTACAATGAACCAGCGTTTTATTCCTATCATTTCTATTCTGATGTCCATTTCTGTAGTAGTCTTTGTCACACTGCAAATCAAATGGCTAAAGGAATATTATGGAGCATTAGATCAAGATTTTTCCAATAAAGTAAATATTGCTTTAGAACAATCTGTGAAACGCATAGGCGATATTGAAATCAATCAACTCCTGAATGAAACATATAAAAACTTCGGTAAAACCGTTGTTTCAAGCAATGATATGCCCAGCTCTACCGTGATCCAGCAGACCGAAGATTCTGCCACCAAGCGTACCATTACCTATCAAAAAAATATTATAGAGAGAGAAAATCTCCCGATTTCTAACACAGGTGATAGCATCAATAGAATCAAACTTTGGACGGATGAAAACCTCATCAAAATGCAACTGGACCCATCTAAACGCCAAACATTAACCTCTGCCCTCAATACTTCCATCAATACAGGAGAGTTCAGCCTTAGAGAATTTGTCCGAGTGGAAGGCAACCAAAGACCCATTGAAAAAAGAGTCTCCCCACAAACCATTGATTCTGTGGTAACAACCGCCTTGAAAAGCAATGGTATTACCAGCCCTTTTGGCTATGCGGTATTCAATAAAAACCAACTCCCAACTTCCATTATCAACGAAAATTATAAGAAACAAGAAGGCAATACAAAATACAACTATACCCTCTTCAAAGACAGTAAAGACCGCCCTCTTTACACCCTTTCTCTCGTATTTCCAAGAAAAAATTTCTCTTTGATAAAAAATAATCTCCCTATGCTTTTAGGAACATTTTTATCATTGCTCACCATCTTGGGTATCTACATCACTTCTATCAACTATATGATGCAACAAAAACGCATTGCCGATGTAAAAACAGATTTTATCAACAATATGTCCCACGAGTTCAAGACGCCATTAGCAACCATATCCGTGGCAACCGACTCCTTAGCCAATGATAAAATCGCTACCAATCCAGAAAAAGTAAAGTACTATTCGCAACTCATTAAGCAAGAAAACTTGCGTATGAAAAAACAAGTGGAAAATGTACTCAATATGTCCAAATTAGAACGCAATGAAGTACAGCTTTTCTTGAAGGAAACCAATATGAGGGAGCTGATAAACAGCATCACGCAATCTTTTCAGCTTATTGTAAATGAGAGAAATGGCACACTGTCTAAGGAGTTTACCGCAGAAAAATTCATTGTAAAAATAGATGAGTTCCACTTCTCCAATATGCTGATCAACCTTCTGGACAACGCCAATAAATACTCTCCCGAAACGCCAGAAATTAAAATAAAAACCAAGAATGAAGGCAATTGGTATGTGATTGCCATCTCTGATAAAGGCATTGGAATGGACGCCGCCAATAAAAATAAAATTTTTGAAAAATTCTTCCGCGAAGAAACAGGCAACATTCACAATGTAAAAGGACAAGGCCTAGGATTGTCCTATGTGAAAAAAATTGTAGAACTTCATAAAGGACAGATTTCCGTGGAATCCATCAAAGGACGCGGCTCCACTTTTGTCATCAAACTGCCAATGGCATAGATTTAATAGTAATTAATAACAAAAAAGACAACAATATGAGCAATAGAATATTATTAGTAGAAGACGACCAAAGTTTCGGTGCTGTACTAAAAGACTATCTGATGATTAACAACTTTGAAGTAACCCTCGCTACCGATGGTGAACAAGGTCTGAAAGAATTTACCGAAAATGAATTTGACATCTGCATTTTTGATGTGATGATGCCCAAAAAAGATGGGTTTACCCTAGCCGAAGAGGTGAAAAAAATTGATAAAAACATCCCCATCATCTTCCTTACTGCAAAAAACCTAAGAGAAGACATCCTAAAAGGCTATCAAATAGGAGCCGATGATTATATCACCAAACCATTTGATACCGAATTGCTTTTGTATAAAATCAAAGCCATTTTGCAGAGAAGTGCCACATTGGAAAACGAAGAGCAAGAGCAGTTTAAAATTAGTAATATCTTCTTTGATTCTTTGCTAAGACAACTCCGCGTAGGCGATAACGAGTACAAACTCTCTCCTAAGGAAAACGAACTCCTCAAGTTGCTATGCCTCCACCGAAATGATTTTATGCCGAGAGACTTAGCCCTAAGAAAAATCTGGAAAAAAGAAAACTATTTCACCGCAAGAAGTATGGATGTTTACATCGCCAAACTTCGCAAACTCTTGAAAGATGATGACGGATTAGAAATCATCAATGTACACGGCGAAGGGTTCAGGCTTTTGGTAAAAAACTAATTCTAATACACACATTATAGGCATCGGATTTTCGGTGCCTTTTTTACACATTACTCATCACTATAATCTCCCCCCTTCAAAAAAGCAATTTCCTTTTGCAATTGCTCTATCAGTTGGTCTTTTGCTTTGATGAGTTGCTCTGTGATATTATTAAACCTTTTTATTTCACTTATTTTCGTATATTTGTATATGGGAAGAAAGAGAGCATTTGAGATAAAAGAGAGCCTAGCAGAGCTTAAGAGTTACATACCTAAGATGAGAGGATACAAACCGTCTAAACGCTTAGAAAGTTTGATTCTTATCAAGTCAGACCAATATAAAAAATTGGAAGAAGTTGCCGCACACCTTGGTGTGACGAGAAAAACCCTGCTCAATTGGATTAAGGAATACAAACAAGGTGGTGTCGCTTTGCTGCTCTCCCCTGCGAAGCGTAACAGATCATCAAAACTGATTACTCCAGAAATACACGAGGAATTAGAGAAAAGATTTCTGAGCGATAAAAATCCCTTTTCAAGTTATGTGGAGGTGAAAGAGTGGCTTTTGAAGCAGTACGGCGTTGAGATAGAATACCAATGGCTGTGGAAATATATGCGAACGAAGTTCAAATCGGTCTTGAAGGTTCCTAGGAAAACCAATGTCAAGAAAAATTCAGACAAAGACTTCGATATTCCCCCCAATATTGCACTGATAAATATTCCACCATACAGTCCAGAATTGAATCCCTGTGAACAAGTTTGGCAATACATAAAAAAACGCTTTAAAAACAAGACTTTTGAAAATATGGAGCTTCTCAAAGAATGGCTCTACGAAACCTTAAACGCTATGGACAATCAAAAAGTAAAATCCATCACCTCTAATCATCATTACCTTAAAATAGTTACGAGTGTTTTTATGGTTTAAGTGGTATTAGAAGTTTATAAATTTCGTGCGTTTAGCCTAGTATGTATCTAATTAGTCTCCTATAGAATTAGTTTGGTTATTTAACTGTTGCCAGCCTTTTGAAGAAGTACAACCCCAGAAAGTATCATTTACATAAGTAATTGTCCCTGGGTTAGAGCAAGCACTTCCTATAGAAATAGTTTCATTGGCATAGTTAGTACCTCTTACTTTTATAGAGCCATTTACATCTAATGCTTCTGTAGGAGCTAATTGACCAGCATTGATGCCCGTTTTACCATCACGCATAATAACTAAAGCGTTAGAGGTAGTTTTAGAAGATGTTGTGTTCATTCCATTTCCTACAGAAAATAATTGAATATTACTATCTTGGTTATTAGCAGTAGTTGTAGATGAGGTTCCGACAGTGTGATTATTAAAACCAAAAGATGCTTCCCCTCCGCTTTGAGCCTTTGTGGAAACTCCTGCAGCAAAAGAAGAAACTCCTTGTGCGAGAGTTCTATTATTTATTGCAAAACTTTCGTTTCCATTAGCTTTTGTACTTTCACCAAATGCAGCGGAATAGCTTCCAAATGCAATAGAATTGTTATTTGCAGCAAAAGATTTATCTCCTGAAGCAGTGGTGCCATAGCCAGAGGCAAAAGAAGAGTCATTAGATGCGGTAGTGCTTCTACCAAAAGCAACTGAAGCTCTTTTGGAAGCAATAGTTTTATGACCAGCCGCAAAAGAAAATTGACCTGTTGCTCCATTAGTACTAGCAGCATCTTGGATACTAAAATCAATAGCTCTATCTCCTATATTTCCATAATTAGCGTCTGCAATGGTTCCATCTGTACCTAAAACTCTATATCCAGTATTAATTCCTTCGGTAACTTTATCAACAAATTCAGATTTTATTACATTGTCTGTACCAATGGTTTGGATACCAACTCCCGCAGTATAAACACTACTTGAATTTAGTTTTTGCCATAGAGTACCATCAAAATAATAATATCCTACTGCACTTACATTTATAGTAGAACTTGCCAAGGTGCCAGTAGAAATATCATTAATATATATTAAGGTAGATTCTAAAGGTTTTTCTGTTTGTGAATTCCCCATTGTTTGAGCGGCTAATCTGCTAATTCTTGGGATTAGAAGTCCTTCTATTTTGCTGCCATCTGTAGTGGTAGCAGAAATATCCAATGTGGCTTGTGGAGTAGAGGTATTAATACCAACTTTTTTGCTATAATCTGTAGTTTGGGCAATCGCTGTAAATCCTGATAGGATAGTAACAGACAAAAATATTTTTTTCATTTCTTAACTAAATTTCACAGAGCCGTATTCTACCAATAATTATGCCACAGGTATATCTCTGTAATTGTTTTCATGAATTGATTAATGTTTTTTGTATAATTAATTCATAATTAAATATTTATGATTAATATTAGCTAGATGAAAAAATGGGCAATAATAATATATTGTAAATTGGTGTGTTTTTTATAATGATGAACCTGTTGTGTTAAATACACAATAGATTATATGTTTGTTTGAGAAATGAAAATTTGCCTTTTTAGAAAACGCTAAATTTTAATATCTTTGTGACTGTATGAATTCTAAATTAGCAAACAATCTAATGGTGATTGCTGTGGGCGTTATAATGGCGTCCATTGCTACTTGTCTAATGATAAAGGCAGATATAGGCTTGGGAAGTGTAGATTCTATGCTACTCAATATTTCTAAAAAAATGAACATCCAGATGGGTACCATTACCGCTATCGTTTATATCTTAGCAGTGGGGACTCAAGTATTGATTTTAGGCAAAGGCTTTAAAATCCGTCAGTTGCTTCAGATTCCTATTGCCTTTATCATCGGGGTTGTTATCAATTTTGGTTTAGCTCTTTTAGAAGGTTATGAAGTATCTCAATATTGGCTACGGGTTGTTTTTCTACTTTCTGGGACGCTTTTAGCATCCATAGGCGTGGGGGCTATCTTAGCTTTGGGACTGGTACACCTTCCGATAGAAGGAGCCTGCTTGGCTTTATCCGAAAAAAAGAAATGGAACTTTGGTGTTATCCGCTGGACAATAGATATTTTCGCCATTGCCACCACATTGGTATTTTATTTTTTCTTTAATGGCTATCTTACCATCCGAGAAGGTACCATTCTCAATATGCTCATTTTTGCCCCTATTCTCAATTTCTTTTATAATTACTTTAAAAAGCATCCTTTCATTAAAAGCATTATGATTGAAAATTCGGCAGAGGAAATAGAGCATTACGAAGAAGAAATGAAAAATACCCATATTTAAGCTTTAAAATGATACATCAGATACCCATAGAACGCGTTTTATTTTTAGATATTGAAACCGTACCTCAATACGAACATTGGCAAGAGCTGTCTGATGCAGAAAAAAAACTTTGGGAAAAGAAGACCGCTTTTCAGCGAAAAGATGATGTGAGTGCCGAAGTATTCTATGGAGAGCGAGCGGGGATAATGGCAGAGTTTGGGAAAATCATCTGCATTTCTATTGGAATGATAGACAAAGCGGGAAAACTCCAAATCAAAAGCTTTGCAGGTGATGATGAGAAGACACTACTGTACGACTTCGGAACGCTCTTTAATCATCCCAAAATCAGTCAGGCAATTCTTTGTGCTCACAATGGGAAAGAGTTTGATTTCCCGTGGATAGCACGCCGATTTTTGATTAATGGAATGCAACCTCCCGTGCCGTTTCAGCTTTATGGTAAGAAGCCTTGGGAAATTCCTCACATTGATACAATGGAACTCTGGAAATTCGGGGATTATAAGAGTTTTATCTCCTTAGAACTGATGGCACATATCTTCGGTGTCCCCACACCTAAAGATGATATTGATGGTTCTATGGTGGCATCTATTTTTTATATAGAAAAAGATTTATTTAGAATCGTTAAATATTGTGAAAAAGATGTCTTAACTTTGGCAAATATTTTTAGAAGAATGAGGCAAGAAGAGTTTTTGGAAAGAAGTGGAGATTAGAATTTTGATTTTTAAGTCTTTACGCATCATTCTCTTCTTTAATGATTTAACTTAATTTTTTTTCAATGAAACTAACAGACGAACAAATAGCCCATATTGGCGATAACATTATCCAAGCTTTAAAAACGGTTTACGACCCAGAGATTCCTGTAGATATCTATGAACTGGGATTGGTCTATGATGTACAAATATCCGATGAAGGAAGTGTAAAAGTGGTGATGACGCTTACCACACCCAATTGCCCCGTAGCTGAATCGCTCCCCGCAGAAGTGAAAGAAAAAGTGGCAGGGGTAGAAGATGTGAAAGATGTGGACTTACAACTGACCTTTGAACCATCTTGGACAAAAGATATGATGAGCGAAGAAGCCAAATTTGAATTGGGAATATTGTTTTAGCTAAAAAAAAGACCTCTCCTTCGGAATGTTCCAAAGGAGAGGTTTTATTATAATCAAAATTTTAAAAATGAAAAATATCTTTTGCTTTGTTGTAAGCACTTTCAAAATGTAGCAAATTAAGCCTATGCTCTATTGGCTCCGAAGCCATAAAATTAATCACTTGTTCCGTAGGCATATTTCCCACCAAATCATCTTTTGCCATTGGACAACCACCAATTCCTTTGATGGCACTATCAAACCTACGGCAACCTTGGTCATAAGCAGCTTTTAGTTTGGCGTAAGATTCCTCGTATCGGTTATGAAAATGAGCTCCAAAATCTACTTCAGGATATTGATGAGGAATTTTATTAAATAATAAAGAAATGGTATCAGCAGTGGCTACACCAGTAGTATCCGAAAGCAAAATATGCTTTATGCCTATATCTGCAAAGCGTCTTGCCCAATAGTCTACATCTTCCCATTTCCAGCCTTCCCCGTAGGGATTCCCGAACGCCATAGAAAAATAAAGGTTCAGTTGTTTATCAGCCTCTTCCGTCATCTTCAATATTTCTTTGATTTGGCGGAACGCTTCCTCTTGGTTTTTATTGGTATTGCGAAACTGAAATGTTTCCGATATAGAAAAAGGAAATCCTAGAATATCTACTTTGCTATGGGCTATGGCACGCTCACTTCCTTTGATATTGGCTACAATTACAGATAGCTTGGTATCCGAAATGGTTTTATCAATACCATCCAGCACCTCTGCGGTATCAGCCATCTGTGGAATTGCCTTAGGGGAAACAAAACTGCCACAATCTAACACATCAAAGCCTACATACATTAGGGCATTAATGTAGTCTATTTTCTTCTGAGTAGGAATCATCTCCCCCCAGCCTTGCATTGCATCTCTTGGACATTCGGTAAGAAACATTTTACTTTTTTAGATTTTCGTAAAGATAAATATTTTTTAGTAGCAAACAAAATAAGCCTTATCATAGGTTTATAATGCTTATTATCAGATTGTTTTGATTTTAAAATATCTTTTTTATCATATTCTGAACAGTACTTTAATAGGTGATAAACATCAGTTTTAAGGCATAAATCTGTAAAATCCTTATCTTTGTTAAAAATCAAAACATTCATAAAATGCAGACAATAGAATTCAACCTTGAATGGAAATTGAAGCTACAAAACCGCTTCATTAATTATGCTAAAATATACTCCACCAGCGACCCAGAAAGTGAAAGCTGCCCATCTTCTCCACAGCAATGGAACATTGCAAAATACATTTTTGAAGAACTCCAATCTTTGGGGTTAGAAAATGTACAGCTGGACGAGAATGGCTACATCTACGCTTATATCCCTTCCAATCTGGAACAAGATGATGAGCCTACCGTTGGATTTATCGCCCATTATGACACTTCTCCAGATTTCAACGGAGAAAATGTAAAACCTCAGATTTGGGACGATTACAACGGTGGAGACTTAGTACTTAATAAAGAAACAGGTTTCACGCTTTCCCCTAACCGATTTGAAAGCCTAAAAGACTATGTAGGAAAAACCCTTATCACCACAGATGGTACTACGCTATTAGGAGCAGATGATAAAGCAGGTGTAGCAGAGATTGTAACTGCAGCAGAATACCTTTTGGCTCATCCAGAGATTAAGCACGGCAGAATCGCTATAGGATTTACACCTGATGAAGAAATAGGACGCGGGGCCCACAAGTTTGATGTGGAAAAATTCGGGGCAGAATGGGCGTACACTATGGATGGTGGCGAAGTAGGAGAATTGGAATACGAAAACTTTAATGCCGCTGGTGCTGTGGTGAAAATCCACGGCCTGAGCGTACACCCAGGTTACGCCTACGGAAAAATGGTGAACGCGGCTCTATTGGCTGCTGATTTTATCCAAGCCCTACCAGCTAACGAAACGCCTGCTACTACAAGAGGTTACGAAGGTTTTTTCCATCTAATGGAAACCACTGCAGATATTTCCGAAGCTAAACTTCAGTACATCATCCGCGACCACGATGAAGCTAAGTTTGAAGCAAGAAAACAATTGATGTTGGATACAGTGGATGCAATGAACCAAAAGTATGGTGCAGGGACTTTTGAAGTTGAAATCAAAGAGCAGTATCGCAATATGAAACAGCAGTTTGAAGGGAAAATGCACATTGTAGATATTGCAGCACAAGCAATGAAAGATGCTAATATAGAACCGAAAATAAAAGCCATCCGCGGTGGAACAGATGGGGCACAGCTTTCTTATATGGGCTTACCTTGTCCTAATATCTTTGCTGGTGGCATCAACTTCCACGGGCCTTATGAGTATGTGGCTTTAGAAAGTATGGAAAAAGCCGTGAAAGTTATCATCAATATCGCCAAAGCGGTGAAGAAGAGATAACCTTATTTCTATTAATAAAAACCAGATTCTAGCTTTTTAGAATCTGGTTTTTAAATTTTATTTCAAATCTTTAGATTTTTGTTTTGCAGCTTCATTTCTTGCGATGATATGCTGAGGTCTTGTCCATTTCGGGTTTTCGCCTAAGGGTTGGTATTGGGAATTTTCCTTTTCTACCACTTCTCGTTTGGCGTGTTTCTCAAAAGGAGCTTGCGGTACGATGCCTAATTGCTCAAACAGCTTGCGGTCTTCATTCACTTCTGGATTGGGGGTGGTGAGTAGTTTGTCCCCTGCAAAGATGGAATTAGCCCCTGCGAAGAAACACAAAGCCTGCCCCTCTGGCGATAGTCCCGTTCTTCCTGCTGAAAGTCTTACTTGGGTTTTAGGCAAAACGATACGGGCTGTAGCCACCATTCTCACAAATTCAAAAATGTTTACAGGTTTCTCATCTTCCAGAGGTGTTCCTTCTACAGCAACCAAAGCATTGATGGGAACACTTTCTGGTTGTGGGGTCATATTGGCTAAGGTTTTCAGCATTCCGCAGCGGTCTTCTATCTTTTCGCCCATTCCGATAATACCTCCTGAACAAAGGGTAATGGAGGTTTTTCTTACATTGCCAATCGTCTCTAATCTATCCTCAAATGCACGGGTAGAAATCACTTCTTTATAATACTCTTCGGAGCTGTCTATATTGTGATTGTAGGCATAAAGTCCTGCTTCTTCTAGTCGTTTGGCTTGGTTTTCGGTGAGCATTCCTAGCGTACAGCAGACTTCCATATCCATTTTGGTAACTTCTCTCACCATATCCAGCACTTGCTCAAACTCTGGGCCATCTTTTACATTACGCCACGCTGCCCCTAGACATACGCGGGAGATGCCATTTTCCTTAGCATTCATCGCTTGTTTTTTCACCTCATCTACGGGAAGCAAACCGTGGATTTTTACTTCGGTGTGGTACCTTGCGGCTTGTGGGCAATAGCCGCAGTCTTCTGGGCAACCGCCTGTTTTTACCGAAATAAGGGAAGATACTTGCACTTTATTAGGGTCGTGATGCTCGCGGTGTACGGTGGCAGCTCGGTAGAGGAGTTCCGAAAACGGTAGATTGTAGATGTCTAATATTTCTTGAGTAGTCCAGTTTTGTTTTATCATTTCTTTTTACTTTTTAGTGGGTATGTCGTTTTTACTATTTAATTCTTTGATTTTTTCATTGGCAAAAGATTTCCTGCTTTACAGAGCGAGCGTAAATTTACTTATTTTTTATTTAATGAAGGCAGAGAGGCGTGGATTATAAATATTTTTTACTGCTGATAAAGTAACCAAAGTAGATTTTAGTGTGATAATATTCAATATTGATTTTGCTAAGTACCTTTAAATTATAGTTTCATTCATTTAACCTAAAAAAAATATTTGGATATAAAAAATATTTTTATCTTAGCGGATAATTGAAAATAAGAAATTACGAAAAAATTATTGTTAGTGGTATAAACCATAAAAGCACTTACTGATATAATGAAGGGTGAGTGTTTTTTAAACAAATAAATAGTTATGAAAAAAGTGAAAAGAGTAATAATATTTTTAAGTTTAATTTTCTCCACATTATTATTGGCTCAAAAGCAGGAAAATTTATTAGAAGTAGAGTTTGCCTATCTTTCAAGAGCTAAATTGAATAAGACCAATTCCTTTATACACGAGGAAATTTTTCTTTTACAAGTATTAAAAGACAAGGCTTTCTTTTTTAGTGAAAATATGGCGAAATACGATTCTATATTCCGTTCCGAGATAAAGAGGGTATTTGAAGCTACTCCCAAAGGAAGTCCAATTCATATAACTCCGCCATCTAACCTCCCTAATACAAAATTTCACTATGTTATTGCTCAATCCAGCCAAAGCGTTGAGTATCTTGAAAAAATAGGAGGTGAACGATATTCTTATAGCGAGCCAGTTATTAAAGATTGGAAATTGATAAATGAAAGCCAAACCATTAATACTTTCAGTTGTAAAAAAGCAACGCTACGCTATAAGGGTAGAGATTGGATAGCTTGGTATACACCAGAGATTCCTTTGCCTTATGGACCTTATAAATTTACGGGCTTACCAGGTTTGGTTATAAAAATGGAAAGTGAGGATGGTGAATTTAGTTTTGAATTGATAAAGTCTATCCCCAAAGAAAAACTAAGGGATAAAATGCTTTCTTTGCGAGATTCACGATACAAAAAGGCTACTCCTGCCACCTTTGCAGAAATCCGAAAAATAAAAAAGAATAATATTGATAGGCTTGTAGCAGAGGCTTCAGAATTGGGTATCAATACATCTGCGGAAAATGTGAAAAACTTATTGGAAAGGCAAAAACAAAAACTCTATAATTTTGAAAATGAGAATCTAATAGAAAAAACAGAAAATTAAATTTCTCCTTATTTCAAAGGCTTGTACAAACTCGTACAAGCCTTTTCCAAAATAATATAAAAGTGCATTCAAGAAGGGAAATTGCCCTTTTACCTTTTCAAGAAAGCATCCCAGCCCTGTGCAGTGATGGGGGATAGTTCATTGCTTCCACGAAGCACCATATTGTTGCCCTGTTCCCAATCTGTGGCGTGACCTATGACTGTAAAATCGGGGTGATTTTTTATTTTATCATAATCCTCTGGGGCAATGGTAAACAGCAGCTCATAATCTTCTCCACCACTCAATGCACACATTGTAGGATTGAGGTTGAGCTCATCTGCGGTAGTGATGGTAAGGGTGTCCAGCGGAATTTTTTCCTCGTACAAACGGAATCCTACTTTGGATTGGTCTGAAAGGTGAAGAATCTCCGATGCCAATCCATCAGAAATATCAATCATAGCGGTAGGCAATAGGTTTAATTCTTCCAGTTTGCTCTTGATGTCGGTTCTAGCTTCAGGTTTCAGTTGGCGTTCAAGGATATAATCGTAACCTTCCATCTCGGGCTGCATATTCGGATTGGCAAGATATACCGCGTGTTCTCTTTCCAAAATCTGAAGACCAAGATAGGCTCCTCCCAAATCGCCCGTTACTACTAATAAATCATTAGGTTTTGCTCCTTTTCTGGAAACGATAGTCTCTGTCTTTTCCATTCCAATGGCGGTAATGCTCATCACCAATCCCGATGTAGAACTGGTAGTATCGCCACCCACTAAATCTACTTTATATCTTTCGCAAGCTAGGCGAATACCGCTATAAATCTCTTCCAATGCCTCCACAGGAAACCGATTAGAAACCGCCAAGGAAACTAATATCTGGGTGGGTAAAGCATTCATTGCTGCAAGGTCGCTTAGATTGACAACTACGGCTTTGTAGCCCAAATGTTTTAGTGGAACATAGCCTAAATTGAAATGAACGCCTTCGGCTAAAACATCGGTGGTTACTACTATTTTTTTACCCTCTGGGTTGATAACGGCGGCATCATCTCCTACTGAGATTTCAGAGGAAGGATTTTGTAAACTAAAGTTTTCGGTAAGGTGTTTTATTAGTCCAAATTCTCCCAACTGGGCAATTGGTGTAAGGTTTTGATTTCTGTTTTCTAACATTTTTAAGGTCTCAGATTAATTTTGGTCCATTTCTCTTCTTTGAAGGCATCAGCATTTAAGTTTTCTGGGCGAAATGGCAGGTTTTTAATATCTTCTTTGGTTAAAACTTGGGTATGTTCAGATTGGTATTGTTTCATCACCACCATAATGTCGTCTGGTGGCGTGGTAGATTTTCTCAGCATCATATCTATCCAAACGCCCGTAGCTTCGGCAGTAGCACAGTGTGTACCATCTGGCAGATAGAATTTGTGTACAAAACGGTAGATGCCACCATCTTCAGAAAAGCCATCGATTTCCAGACTTACATACACCTCTTGGTCCATATAGATTTCTTTGAAAAAAGAATAGCGTTCGTGCAGGATAACGGGACCTATTCCCCAGCGGTTGAGCTCGCGGAGTCCCATTTTATGCTTGGTCATAAACGCCATACGGGTTTGGGCACAATATTGCACATAAGATGAATTGGCAAGGTGTCTATTGGCATCAATATCATTCCATCTTACTTCAAATTTATGAAAGTATTTAGACATTATCTTTTTGGTTTAAATTTAGCGTTACAAATATAGGTTGTTTTTTGTTTTACCTTTACAATTGTTTATTTTTAGGTTACATCAGTGTATTTGCCATTTACATTTCTAAAAAACGGACTTACATCTTGAAAAAACGGGAAATATTTAGCTTTTTTATTGTTGCATTGCTATAAAACGGTGTTACATCAGCTTATTTTACCTTTACAATTGTTTATTTTTAGGTTGCATTAGTGTATTTACCATTTACATTTCTAAAAAACGGACTTACATCTTGAAAAAACGGGAAACATTTGGTTTTTTTTATTGTTGCATTGCTATAAAACGGTGTTACATCAGCTTATTTTACCTTTACAATTGTTTATTTTTAGGTTGCATTAGTGTATTTACCATTTACATTTCTAAAAAACGGACTTACATCTTGGAAAAACGGAAAATATTTGGCTTTTTTATTGTTGTCATTTTTGTAAAATGATACTTTCCTTGTTTGTTTTGTATTATTTATAAGGTTTTTCCCCAAATAAAATTTATATCTTTGCTCATTCAAATTTTAATAAAAATAATATTATGTATCCAGCAGAATTAGTAATGCCAATGAAGGCAGAGCTTACCAATAATGGTTTTGAAGACCTTACCACAGCAGAGCAAGTAAATGAAGCGTTGAAACAATCTGGAACTACTTTGGTGATGGTGAATTCCGTATGCGGATGTGCTGCAGGAGCAGCAAGACCAGGAGTGGTAGATTCTCTTTCGGGGGCGAAAAAGCCAGACCATTTGGTAACAGTATTTGCAGGTTTTGATACCGAAGCAGTAGCAGAGGCAAGAAAGCATTTTGCTCCATTTCCTCCAAGTTCGCCGTGTGTAGCGTTGTTCAAAGATGGGGAGTTGGTTCATATGCTTGAAAGACACCACATCGAAGGAAATCCAGCGATGGCTATTGCTGCAAATCTACAAGCAGCATATGATGAATATTGCTAAGAAGTGTTTTCATTATTTAATATTTTGAATTTGTGAGCGAAAGGCTGTCCGAAACTTTTCGGACAGCCTTTTTTTGGGGGGCAAATTTCGTATATTTGAGTGTTCAAAAAAAACAACCGATGGCGAAGTTAACATTTAAAAATCAACTTGGCAATACTCCCGAACTTTTCTCTATCAATGTTTTGATAAAATATCTGATAATCATCCCATTAGACTTGTGAATACCGTGGAGGATTCTTTGGATATTTCTGAAATTATAAAGAAATATAAAGGTGGTGGAAACTCTCCTTACCACCCTCGAATGATGATTAAAGTGCTATTCTACAGCTATTTATTCAATGTTTCTTGTGCCGAAAAATAGCCAAAGCACTCAATGAAAATATTCATTTTATGTATATTTCAGGAAATTTCACCCCTGATTTTCGGACAATTAATGATTTTCGGGGAAAAATCTTCCCCAACGAGCCGAAAAACATCGAAAAACGGTCAAAATTCTGCCGAAAAACAAAATTTTAATGTTTTTAGCCTCCATAGAAAAATTTTCACCAAAATATTTTTAGAAAAATCAGCCTACCAAAATTTAGCGGCATAAAAAAAGTTGCCCTTTTCGGACAGCTTCTCATTTTTTTTCTTTACACATTACTCACCACCAGTATAATTTCTCCCCTTCAAAAAAGCAATCTCCTTTTGCAATTGCTCTATCAGTTGGTCTTTTGCTTTGATGAGTTGCTCTGTGATTTCCTTATTTTCTTGGTAAAAATGCTCTATCTTTTGTTGATAGACGCCATTAGCATTATAATTATTCTGCTGTAAACTCACCTTGTCCAACTCTAAAATTTCGTTAATAGGTGTTTCCAAAATGGCAGAAATTCTAAACAATCGTTCCACGGTGAGTTTGGTTTCGCCTGTTTCTATCTTGCGATAAGCCGCAGGGGTAAGTTCCAATTCATCCGCCATATTCTCATAGGTAAATCCTTTTTTATTTCTGTATTGAGCAATTTTCTCTATGATTTTTTCCATTTCCATTTCTTAATGTTTTTACCAAAAGTATAAATTTTTATACTAATAGTAAAATATTTTTAACAAAAAAATTAAAGTTAAAATATGTTAAAATAATAACTTTGTGAAAAATCATTTATCCTTATGAGAAAATTATATTTATTATTTTCCGCAGGTATCCTACTTTCTTCCTGTGGAAGCTGGGTAAGAATTGGAGATTTAACTGCTATCAGCAATAGAAATGTAGATGATAGTAAGAAATATGTCCTCGTTGCACGAGATGTAGAAGCACAAGCTAATGCTGGTTCTGATGCAATGGAGCAAGCGATAGACAATTTGACGCAAAAACACCAAGGAGAATTTGTGAGAAACGCAAAAGTTTATGTTCGTAATAATGGTAAAAAAGTAAGAGTAATAGGTGATGTTTGGGCGATACAAAACACCCTTGCAAGTGTAAAAACTTATGCGGAAGCCGAAATAAAATTAAATGTGGGCGATAGAGTTTCTTTCAAAAAGGATGGAAAGTTTCAGGAAGGGATTATTATAGGTATCAATAATTCTAAACTTTTGATAGAATACAAAAAAGGCAAAAAAATTGAATTGACTTTTGATGCTGTTACAAAAATTACCAAATAACTTTATAACTATGATAATTATGAAGAAAATCATTTTTTTATTTACTTTATCTTTATTTCTTTTAAGCTGTGATCGCTCCGAAACAGTAACCACTGAAACATCGACAACAAGCTCCTCTACTACACAGACAACCACCACGTCTGTAAAAATGAATGTAATAAATAGCAATAGCGTTCCACAGGCTGGTGTTGTGGTAATGATGTTCCGAGAAAAGGTAACTTCTCAACAAGCCCTCCCAGTGATTGTAAAAGAAGCCACTTCTGACGCCAATGGATTAGCTTATTTTGATTTATCAACAACCTTAAACGCTGATGAAGAGGTGTTCTATTTTGAAGCATTTAGAAAAAATGGGAATAACTACACTTGGGTTAGTACCATTCATCCTGTTCTTACGATAAAAAAGAACACACAGAGAACCACTTCTATTATTGTTAAAAATTAAATTGAACGAAGGCTGTCTTGAAAGAAAGATAGCCTTATTTTTTCTTTACACATTACTCACCACCAGCACGATTTCTCCCTTTAAAGTTTTACTTTTAGAAAACTCTATTAGTTCACTGATGGTTCCGCGTTTAGTTTCTTCAAATTTCTTAGAAATCTCCCTGCTCAAGCTCACTTTAGTATCCTCCCCAAAAAATTCTTTGATTTGCTCCAAAGTGGTGTTAATTTTATGAGGACTTTCATAGAGAATAATGGTTTTTTTCTCTTCAGCGAGTTGTTTCAACTTGGTTTGGCGTCCTTTTTTTTGAGGTAGAAATCCTGCAAAATAAAAATCGTGATTCGGCAATCCCGATACCACCAAGGCAGGGACAAATGCCGTAGCACCGGGCAAACAAATCATTTCCACCTCGTTATCCGCACAAGCTTTCGCTAATAGATAGCCAGGGTCTGAGATGCCTGGCGTTCCCGCATCGGTAATGATGGCGATGTTTTGCCCATTTTTCAAATCTTGGATAACCCGTTCCGTAGCCTGATGCTCATTATGCAAATGGTACGATTTCAAAGGTTTAGAAATTTCATAATGTTTCAGCAAAATCCCTGAGGTTCGGGTATCTTCACAAAGGATATAATCTACCTCTTTCAAAACTTTTATCGCTCTGAAAGTCATATCTTCCAAATTGCCAATCGGTGTTGGCACAAAATACAATATACCTGACATTTTCTTTTTAGGTCTAGCTGAAACTACAATTCCTCGAATACACTTTTACAAAAATCTTCCAAACTAGGATCTCTAGCTCCCATCAAAAGCAATACCGTGTTTTCGTCCAAATGTGTCCGAATATTTTCCACCAAATTGGTTCGGTTTTCTACAAAATATGCCTTTTTATTTTCTTTTCTGATGCCCTCTATCAAGTCGTTGGCAGAAATGTCTTTCTCCACTGTACCACCTGCGTAGAAGATTTCACTCATCCAGATTTCATCTTGAGGTCTTAATGCCTGAGAAATTTCCTCCACAAAATCTGCTCTTAGAAACTTGGTAGGTTTATATCCGTGAGGCTGAAACCACGCTACCACTTTCTTTGCCAAAGGCTGGCACGCTCTGATGCTCGCAGCACATTTGGCGGGATTATGAGCATAGTCATCAATCACCCAAACGCCATTTTTCTTTCCTAAAATCTGGTGTCTTCGGTAGATGCCTTCGTATTGTTTTAGACTTCTTGAAGCTGTTTCCAAATCTACTCCAATCTGATGAGCCACGGCAATAGCCGCCACAGCATTTTCCACAGAATGCTGCCCTACTCCATTCATCTTAAAGGATTTACCTAAAACATCAAACGATATTTCAAATCCGTTTTGAACAAAATTTGTGGCGTTGTATTTGGTATTGTTATTTTCAAATCCAAAGTCAGATTCCCAATTATTAGATAGCGTTTTTGCTAATTTATTAGACTGATTGACAACAAATAAACCTTTCGTATTAGATTTAAAAGTGGCAAACAAATCCATCAGCTCATCAATTTCCTGATGGTCTTTATCCACATTCAGCAACAGGCCAATTTCTGGATGATACTGCACTACAGAACCATCGCTTTCATCCGCTTCTATGATAAGCCACTCTCCGCGTCCCACGGCAGCATTGCCTATTTTTCCTTCTTTGATAATCCTCGTGAGCCCTGCTCCAGAAATAATGCTCGGCTCCAATCCTGCATCTTCTAAAATCTGAAACAACATTGCAGAAGTTGTTGATTTTCCAGAAGTTCCTGCCACAGCGATTGTTTTTTTGCTCTCCGCAATCATTGCGAGTAATGCACTTCTTTTGATGATGGGGATATTGAGTTCTTTAGCTTTTTGAACCTCAAATACAGTATCTTCTATTGCGGTAGAGACCACAATAAGGTCCGTTTCTACTGTAATGCCACTGCCATCTTGGGAAAAACATTGGATGCCCTCCGCTTCTAGTTGAGCTTTAGTTTTATTATATTCTCCTTCTCGGAAATACCGGTCGCTGCCCGACACATTTTTGCCTATCCCTTGCAGATATTGGGCAATTGCACTCATCCCCGCACCTGCAACGCCGATGAAAAAGGGATTTTTAAAGTCTGAAATTTTTTTTATCATTGATTATAGAGGTCAGTTTTCTCTCTCAAGAAGGTTACATAAATTTATTCTCCACCAAAATCCAAAGTCTTTGGGCGTATTCATCTACTTTTTCCCAATCTTTTTCATAGTACATATCACTGAGAAATTCTTTAGCTTCATCTAATGTCTCGAAGTGATTAAGCTGATTCACCACTTCATTCAGTTCCATTTGGCTACCTCCGAATAACATTTTGCTGAAGGCAATCCTATCATTCAAATCCAACTTGAATGGAGTTTTAGATGGCTTAATATCTTGAGAAACCTCCGTTACGCTTGGTGTAGCAGGCTGTGCAGCAAGCACTTCATCATCAAACAGCGTTTGCACGGTTTTCAAACCTTTGATATGAGGAAGTTTAATTTTCTTTTCGTGATGCTGTTCCTCTTGTGAAATAGGATGCTCCTCCTCTGCCTGAATACCTTCAGATACCGAAATATTCTCTTCAATAGTGATGCTTTGCTCTTCAACAATTTCTTCTTCTTTTGGAACTAATTCATCCAAAGACATAGAGCTTGTAATATCTTTATTTTCAAAAGATAAACTCAAATTTTCTTCTTCCGAAATTTGTAAATTTTCCCCTGAAAATAAAACCACATTCTCTTCTTCGGAAGCTTCTATTTTTTCTGAAATGCTAGATTCTAATCCACCCAAACACACGGACTCTTCTCCATTTTCATAAGCGTCATCTGATGGGTTTTCATCTATTGGTTTAAAATCGTCTTCCGAAGCAATACGCTCTTCTTGCTCTGGCTCCCAACTTACTTGAGTGGTAAGTACCTCCTGAACAAATTCCTCTTCAACAGTTTCGTTTTCAACATCTTCTTCAGCGGAAGTACTATCGTTCTCCACTTCTACAAACAAAGTTTCTGATTCATCAATTTCTAAAACCTCATTGGATTCCACTGATGGTTCATTAAGAACGGAAACAGCCTCAGTCTCATCATTTTTTGGTTGAGTAGCATCAATCCACGCTCTATTGTTTTCCAAAAATTCTATATGAGACACCTTTTCCATCAGCAGGTGCAGTGTTTGTTTTTGAGCAATCAACACTTCTTTTGTTTCTATTTTTGCTAAATTTTCCAGTATGCTTTTGCATTCAGAAAAGAGATTAGCTTGAATTTCTTCCACTTTATTCATCCTAAAAACTATTAAATTTTTCCTTAATTTTGAGGTTTCAAAATCACGGCTAAATTAACAAATGTTTTTAGAAAATACAATTAATCACTCTAAACAGAGCGGATGGATGGAAGTCATCTGTGGCTCAATGTTTTCTGGAAAGACAGAAGAACTGATTCGCAGGCTAAGACGCGCAGAAATGGCGGGACAGAATGTGGAAATCTTCAAACCGAAAATTGATACGCGGTATGATGAGGAAGATGTGGTCTCTCACAATCAAAATAAAATACGAAGCACTCCCGTGGAAAGTTCCAATGAGATTTTACTCTTAGGCTCTACTTGCGATGTTATTGGGATAGATGAAGCTCAGTTTTTTGACGACGGCATTGTAGAAGTAGCTAATCAATTGGCAAACAATGGCGTAAGGGTAGTCATCGCAGGATTGGATATGGATTTCCGAGGACGACCTTTCGGGCCTATGCCCTATCTGATGGCTACAGCGGAGTATGTAACCAAAGTACACGCCATCTGCAAAAGAACGGGAAATCTTGCCAACTACTCTATGAGAACTTCCCAAGGCACAGAATTGGTAGAATTGGGAGAAACAGAAAGCTACGAAGCGGTAAGCCGAAGAGTTTTTGTAGATGAGTTTCTCAATACTAATAAATAGATTTTGCTTCACCAATGAATTACACCGCACAACAAATCGCTGAAATTACCCATTCTCAATTGATAGGAGATGGCACCCAACTCGTGAAAAATATCGCCTTCGATAGCCGAACGATATATTCCACGAAAGATACAGCGTTTATCGCCATTAAAACCCAGCAGAATAACGGCGAGAAATACATTGCTTCTGCGGTAGAAAAAGGAATATCTATCATTATTGCCGAAAAACAACTCTTTGAAAGCGACTCTATTGTATGGCTAATTACAGATAATACTATTGATTTTTTACAAAAATTGGCTCGCCACCACTTGCATCAGTTCAGTTTGCAGACCATAGGCATTGCGGGGAGCAACGGCAAAACCATTGTGAAAGAGTGGTTATACCAAAGTCTTTGCAATGATTTTAGCGTAGTGAAAAGTCCGAAAAGTTTTAATTCGCAAATAGGACTGCCACTCTCTCTTCTACAAATCAATGCTGAACATCAGATTGGTATTTTTGAAGCGGGGATTTCTCAGCCCAATGAAATGCACCGATTGGAACAGATTTTTAGCCCTAAAATTGGAATTTTAACCCATATCGGCTCTGCCCATCTTGCTAACTTTGAGAGCGAAGCACAATTGATTGATGAAAAACTTCAGCTTTTTTCCAAATCGGAAATTTTATTTTTCAATGGGGATAACGATTTGGTTTATCGTAAAATAAATGAAATTTATTCTACTAAAACTTTAATCTCATACGGCTTTGAACCCCACAATGATATTAAAATTACCAGCGATTGGAACGATAGGCAAGAGGACATCTCGGTGCAGTATTTTGATGAGGTCATTACATTTCCCGCCCAGCAAAGAGACGCTGCAACTCTATCTAATGCACTGGCAATCATTGCTATACTCAAACATTTCGGTTTTGAAAATGAAATCATTATTGAAAAACTGAACCAACTGAAAAGCGTGGAAATGCGGTTGGAAAGTGCCATTGGCGTAAGAAACAACCTTATTATCAATGATTCTTTCAATTTAGATTTAGATTCGCTAAAGATTGCGTTTCAATTCATTAAAGAATACAACAAACCTGAAAAAGTTCTGGTACTTACCGATTTTGTAGAAGGGAAAGACTTGGACACGCTCTACGATACGGTGGCACAACTTACTAATGAGCAAAATTTTGATAAAATCTTTCTTGTTGGACAAGAGATTACCAAACGGAGAAACCTATTTCATAGTGAAACTTTTACTTTCAGTACTACCAATGAACTTACTGATAGTCTGCACCTTAATAAAATAGAAAATTCACTCATTTTATTAAAAGGAGCAAGGAAATTTGAGATAGAGAAACTGAAAAGTCTGCTAGAACTTCAAAAACACGATACGGTGCTGGAAGTAAACCTCAATGCCGTTTTGCACAACATCAATGTGCATAAATCTTTCCTAAAGCCAGAAACCAAAATGATGGCAATGGTAAAGGCGTATTCATACGGCTTAGGTGGTTACGAAATCGCAGAGTTCTTACAACACCACCATATTGATTATCTGGGTGTTGCAGTAGCAGATGAAGGAGCAGACTTGAGAAAGAATGGCATCACCACGCCCATCATTGTGATGAATCCAGAGCAGCATAGTTATAATGCTGTAATTGAATACAATCTGGAACCAAACATCTACAGTTTCAGAGTTTTAGATTCATTTCACAAACAACTAAAACAAGCCAATTTTGTAGGCAATTTTCCTATTCACATCAAGATAGAAACAGGAATGCACCGTTTGGGTTTCAAAGAATTTGAAATCGATGAGCTGCTTCAAAAATTAAAAACGATGAATGTGAAAGTAGCGAGTATTTTCAGCCATCTTTCTAGTGCCGATGTTCCTGAGGAAAGAGATTATACACTTAATCAAATTGCTCATTTTCAAAAAGTTTCAGACCGATTGATGTCTGGATTAGGCTATACACCAATACGCCATATTCTCAATTCATCAGGAATTTTAAATTATCCTGAACATCAGTTTGATATGGTAAGAATTGGCATCGGAATGGTAGGGATTTCTTATAATGAGAAAATCAAACCTTTACTGCAATCGGCAGTTACTTTTAAATCGGTAATTTCCCAGATTTCCGATATTCAGAAAGGTGAGTCCATAGGCTATAGCCGAAAGTACATTGCAGAGGAGAATACGCGGGTGGCCACCATTCCTGTGGGCTATGCAGATGGTGTTCCTAGATTGCTGAGCAACAAAAATGGTTTTGTAGGCATCAAAGGGAAGAAAATGCCTATTGTGGGTAATGTCTGTATGGATATGATGATGGTAGAACTGAAAGATTTGAATGCTAAGGAGGGCGATGAGGTGGTTATTTTCAATGGAGAACCTTCTTTGGAAGAATTCGCTGTATATTGCAATACCATTCCTTATGAAGTTTTAACTTCGATTTCAAGACGCGTAAAACGGGTTTATATTAAGAATTAGTATGAAAAAATATTTTGCTTTTTTAGGATTTCTTATCCTTTTTTTGCCCTTTCAGTCTCAGGTAAAGGAAGGCTTTAGCGTTCCCCCTAAGCCGAAGATAGGATTGTCTTTAGCGGGTGGTGGTGCCAAGGGATTTGCCCATATAGGTGTACTCAAGGTGCTGGATTCTCTCGGTGTGAAGGTGGATTATATTGCGGGGACCAGTATGGGAGCCATCGTTGGTGGGCTTTACGCTTCTGGATATACTGCCAATGAGATTGAAAAAATAGTTTTAAACACAGATTTCTATTCCATTATTGCCAATGAAAAAACAAGGCAAGAGACCTCATTTTTCAGTAAAAACAATGACAAATACCTTCTTACGGTTCCGATAAAAGATGGTAAAATCAATGTGCTGCCCAAGGCTATTTCTACAGGGCAAAAAAACATTTATATGCTGAAAGAGTTATTCAAAAATGTATCCAATATAGATGATTTTTCCAAGTTGCCCATTCCCTTTATGTGCGTGGCGACCAATCTGGAAAGTGGAAAGATGGAAATCTTTGAGAAAGGCGATCTGGTGAGTGCCATTATGGCGAGCTCTGCTTTTCCTTCACTGATGGACCCCGTGAAGATAGGCGACAGCCTTTATATAGATGGAGCAATGACGGTAAACTATCCTTCCAAACCACTAAAAGAGAAAGGGATAGGCATTGTCATCGGGGTAGATTTGAATCAAGGTTTGGAGAAAAGAGAAAACCTCACCTCTCTTATTGCTATTCTCAACCAAGTCATTGATTTTAATATCCAGAAAGAAACCCATAGACAATATGAGTTTACAGACATCAATGTAAAGCCCAACCTTAAAGGTCTATCAGCTACTAGCTATGGCGATAAGGAAAAAATCCTAAAATCTGGCTACGAGGAAGCACAGAAATATGTAGAAGTCTTCAGCCAGCTTCCCCAACGCGAGCATCAAGCATTGCGAGCGCCTATCAACTCGGTTTTTTCTAATGTTTATAAAATAGACCGCTTTGAGGTAGAAAACAATTTTATTTTTGGAAAAAATTATATTCAGGGAAAAATGAATCTGGAACTTCCTTCCCTTCAGACCTATGGTTCCATCAATAAAATGATTGACAAGCTCTATGCTACTAATAACTTCACGCTCATCAATTATGATATCGTTCGGCAAGAGGAAGGCAATCTCCTCAAGCTCAATGTGACTGAAGATGAATCTCGATTTTTTCTAAAATTTGGATTGCATTATGATGAAATTTTCAAAACAGGTCTTTTGCTCAATGCTACAATAAAACGCTTATTCTTCCGTAACTCCATTATTTCTTTAGACCTAATCGTGGGAGATAAGCCTAGATATTATTTTAATTATTTTATAGATAATGGCTATATCCCAGGGTTTGGTGTTTATGCTTCGAGAATGTCTTTTGATTTGCTCAATAGAAGTGGCGAGATTAAAGAAAACTGGATTTGGCTAAGAAATGAAGCCTTTATACAATCTACTTGGCGAGACCGCTACGCCATAGGAGCGGGAATTAGCCACGATTATTTCAAAAGCAAAAGCCAAACGATAGACATTCCTAGCAGTAAAAATTTTATCAACCCTTATGCCTTTATCAAAAGTGATACACAAGATGATAAAAATTTCCCTACGAGAGGTGTTTTTCTCTATGCAGAAGGCAAACTGCTGGATTTACTTTCTAATAGCGATACGCAAAATACTGTACAAGTAAAGATAGAAACAGGGATTAATATGCCTATTTCCAATAGAATCACCAATAGACTGAGGGTTTCTGGTGGTGTTACTTTCGGGGAAGAGGTGAGTCCTTTTTACCTATATCATCTTGGTGGGATTTTTGAACAAAATTTACCCAATTTCACTCGATTTGCAGGTTATCATCTGGGGCAAGAGCGAGGGCGAAACATTGCAGAAGTTAGCAATCTGTTTCAGATTAGATTTATGAAAAACCTTTATGCGATTCCTTCTGTGCATTTTGCTACCATTTTTGAAAATCTAAACAATGAGGAGTTTGTAAAATACCGCTATTCCTCAGCTGGGCTTACGCTGGGCTACAAGTCGCCATTTGGGCAGGTAAAAATCAATTATAGCAAATCATTCAATAAAAATCCGGGAATTTTCAGTGTTATTTTAGGACATTGGTTTTAGTTTTTTTTGACTCTCAAAAGCAAAAAATCCTTTTAGATTCAATTTAAATTACAAAATACTGCACCTAAATCACAGAATACTGCGAGAAATTTTTTGTAGTATTACGAAAATATATTATTTTTGCTCTCAAAATAATTGAACAATGTTGACAGTATTAGCACTTTGGCCTTTTTACCAATTTCTATGGTTCGTATTCTTCTTAGTAATGTTCCTTGTAGGATTTTGGTGTATTTTTATGTTCTTTGGTGTAGTAATCCCTATGTGGCTTACGCAAGGGCTTGCTGAATATTACGGAAAAACCAAACCTTTTAATCCAGAAGATGTTCGTAGAAAAACACTTCCGGAGCAAGGTGTAGAGGTTATCTATAACAACCCTAAAGGCAACGGACCTTTCGTTCATCACGGTCATCACTAATTGTGGTGTCATTGCTTTCCCTCACGAATCCTTGGGAAAAGCAATCACAAAGCAAAACTATATATATCCCAACCACTCTATTTTTAGGGTGGTTTTTTGGGTAATTCCCTTTTCATCTTCTGATAAGTTTTCCCTATCTTTGCACCCTCAAAATTACGACAATGTCTAAATCTTTAATTCCTAAATTAGAAGCCATTAAGCAACGCTACAACGAAGTAGCAGACCTCATCATACAGCCCGATGTTATCTCTGACCAAAAAAAATACGGTCAGCTCAACAAAGAGTACAGCGACCTCGGAAAAATCGTAAAAGTGTATGATGAATACAAATCCGCTTTGGATACCATTACCGAATCCGACGAAATCATTGCCGATGGCTCGGATAAAGACTTGGTAGATTTGGCTAAAATGGAAAAACAGGAAGCTATTGATAAAATCCCTGCTCTGGAAGAGGATTTGAAAGTACTTTTGATTCCGAAAGACCCTGCAGATGACAAAAATGTCATTGTAGAACTCCGTGCAGGAACTGGTGGAGACGAAGCAGCCATCTTTGTGGAAGACATCTATAGAATGTACACAATGTACTTTAAAACCAAAGGCTGGCGACACGAGGTCACCGATTCCAACGAAGCATCAAAAGGCTATAAGGAACTCATTATGAAAGTAGAAGGCGATGGTGTGTATGGCATTATGAAATTTGAATCTGGCGTGCATCGTGTACAGCGTGTCCCTGAAACCGAATCTCAGGGGCGTGTTCATACCTCTGCCATTACCGTTGCCGTATTGCCAGAGGCAGAAGAGGTAGATGTGGAAATCAATCCTGCGGATATCGAAATGCAAACTTCTCGTTCAGGAGGTGCTGGAGGACAGAATGTAAACAAAGTAGAAACCAAAGTTCAGCTCACGCATAAACCTTCGGGAATTGTGGTAGTTTGCCAGCAAGCACGTTCTCAATTGGCAAACAGAGAACTAGCAATGGAAATGCTTCGTGCAAAGCTTTACGATATCAAGCTTCAGGAAGTGGTAGGCGATATTGCTGCTCAAAGAAAAACGATGGTCTCTACAGGAGACCGTTCAGCCAAGATTAAAACCTATAATTACCCACAAGGACGCGTTACCGACCATAGAATCAATAAATCCATTTACAACCTTGATGCCTATATGAATGGTGACATCCAAGAGATGATAGATGCGGTAATAATGGCTGAAAATGCTGAAAAAATGAAGGGCGAAGAGGAAAATTATTAATATTTAAAAAAAAATCAATATACCAAGGCGAAGTTTTAAAATTTGTTAAAATTTCGCTTTTTTTATTTTTATGACACATTTTATACCATCAAAAAACACTAAAAGGTAACATTTCCCGTTTCGATATCTTATATACACTTACTTAACAATTTAAAACAATAAGATGATGAGAAAAAATTCATTTTCCATTCAAGTTTTCCTAAGAAAAACAGTATTAGGAATGGCGGCTCTACCTTTGATATTCCTTACCAGCTGTAGAGATGATGATAGTACAACAACTACTTCTGGCACAGACACTACTACAAGTGGCGTTTCCATTACCAGTACTTCTGCTGCAAGTTCTGCCACAGTAGGACTTACAGCAACGGGAGCAGATACTACGGATAACATTGCAAACAATAGTTTCACCAATACCATCACCATTGCCTTTTCAGGAACAACAGCTACTGTGAGTGGTACGGTTTCAGGAGTTTCCACTTCTGTGAGCAACGGAACGGTTAATATCACTTCTTCGGCTTCAGGTGTTAATTATGTGGTATCAGGAACAACTACAAATGGGGCATTAAACATCGCTAGTGACAATCAGTTTAAGCTTACCCTCAATGGTGCTAATATCACCAATGCTAATGGGCCTGCCATCAATATCGCTTCAGCAGTGAAAGCTTTTGTAGATGTACCGAGTGGAACTACCAATACCTTAACCGATACAGTAAGCTCAGCAGCGGCTTTGTACAGTGCAGGAAGTTTGTTATTTTCGGGTTCTGGAACGCTTTCTGTTGCAGGCAAAGTTGCAGATGCTATTCAAGCCGCTGCAAAAGTGCGTGTTACAGATACAACGCTTAACATTACCGCTGCGGTAAATGATGGTATCCAAGCAGGAACTCTTTTCGTGATGGATGGCGGAACTTTGAACATCACTACCACTCCTACCACTTCTTATTCTAAAGGTGTTTCGGTATTAACGGGTTACCTCATCGTAAACGATGGAACAATTAATATCACCACATCTGGAAGTGCAGGAATGTCAAACCAATATGTTTCAGATTCACAGTCTAACACAACGGCATACAGTACTATCATTAACGGTGGTACCATCAATATCACAGCGTCCTCTTCTTCTGCCGAAACAGAGGGGATTGAATCCAACCACGGAACAGTGAACATCAATGGAGGAACTTTAACTTTAAATGTAACCGATGATGCCATCAATGGAGAATCTTCTGTAAACATTAATGGTGGTAAAACCTATGCTTATGTCACAGGAAACGATGCCGTGGATTCTAATGGTACAATGTACATTACGGGCGGTATTTTGGTTGCTGTGAGCACCGCAGCATCTCCAGAAACCAGCTTAGATTCTGATAGAAATACCTTTAATATCTCTGGCGGTATCGTGGTAGGCATCACTCCTGGTGCTACGCCTACTTCTCCATCTGCATCCACACAACCTGTGGTTTTATTAGGAAGTGGAAGTGCTAATCAGATTATCAATCTACAGGATAGCAACAGTAAAGAAGTGATTACCTTCTTAGCTCCAGCAGCTTATTCTAATATTTTGATTTCTACACCAAATCTGAGCAAGAGTACCACTTACAGCGTTTACAAAGGCGGTAGCGTAAGCAATGGCGAAAGCTTCAATGGCTTGTACACTTCTGGAACTTATAATGGTGGAACTCTTTCCAAAACATTCACCACAGGAAGTTCTTCTTATACGCAATCTACCAACTAAAAGATTTGTTTTAAACATACAAAAACTGTTGATTGTAAAATCAGCAGTTTTTTTTATCATAAAACTTCCAATAAACTGAACGCCTTATTTTTATCATACGCTTTCTTGGTGATTAATTAAAAAAAATATCGTATCTTCATACCAAATTTAAATCTAATGAGAAAAACCACTAATTCTAAAAAAACAGAAGTGAACGACAAGACAATCCTAGAAAACAAAGCTCCAAAACCAGTAAGTAAAGGCGATGTGATTTCTGGCAAAAACGAAGAGGAAACAAAAGCCAATACCGTGAACCGAAAGATTCGTGCTAAAATAGGTTCTGAATCAGCATCGTTGGATAGAAGACTGAAAGAAGGTAAAAATCTAAAACAAGTTGCCAAAGATTATCTAGAAAACTTCCCTGAAGAAGAAAAAGAATTGATTTTGGAACTTCTAAAACAGGAAATTGCAGAGAAACCAGCAAAAGTGCATCCCGATGATGAGCTGGTAGAAAATTGGCAAGATGGCGGTTATCCTTACAAAAATCTAATGTCTCGTAAAAACTACGAGAAACAAAAATACGATTTGCAAGTAGAACTTCTTAAACTCCAGGCTTGGGTAAAGGAAACTGGAGCACGCCTAGTGATTCTCTTCGAAGGGAGAGATGCCGCAGGAAAAGGAGGTACCATCAAAAGGGTAATGGAGCACCTCAATCCTCGTGGTGCAAGAGTGGTTGCCCTAGAAAAACCAACTGAAGAAGAAAAAGGACAATGGTATTTCCAACGCTATGTGAAACATTTGCCTACGAAAGGCGAAATCGTGCTATTTGATAGATCTTGGTACAACCGTGCAGGCGTAGAACGCGTGATGAATTTCTGTACAGAAGATGAATATTTAGAATTTATGAGACAAGCTCCAGAGTTTGAAAGAAACCTCGTAAGAAGTGGCATTACCCTGATTAAATTTTGGTTTTCTGTAAGCCAAGAAGAACAAAAAAGACGCTTTAAAGACAGAGAAACTCACCCATTAAAACAATGGAAACTCTCCCCAGTAGATAAAGCCTCCCTAGATAAATGGGACGATTATACTAAGGCAAAAGAAAAAATGTTCTTCTATACAGACACTTCAGATGCTCCTTGGACGGTAGTAAAATCCAATTGCAAGAAAAGAGCCCGTCTCAATGCAATGCGATACATTCTACACAAAGTGCCTTACCACAATAAGGATACAGATAAAATCAACAAAATAGACCCACTCATTGTAGGCCGTTCCAATGTCATCTACGAACAAGGAGAAGGCTTTATGTTCGAAGGATAAAACACCTCAGCCGCTTCAAGATTTTTGGAGCGGTTGTTTTTTTATCTTATCCGTTGATGTTTTTCTCTAAAAATCGTAACTTTACCCTTGCTAAAAATATCCAAGGTTATGCGTATAGAAATCAAAAATAAAAAACCAAATTTTAATATTTCGTCCAGCGAGGTAACCCCCTATTTCTTTGAAAAAGATGGGATAAACCTAAAATCTTCATACACCAAAGAGGACATTAAAAACGAAGAGATTGCAAACAGCAGTGCTGGCATCGCTCCATACCTTAGAGGCCCTTATTCTACAATGTATGTGCAAAAACCTTGGACCATCCGTCAGTATGCAGGATTTTCTACTGCCGAGGAATCCAATGCCTTTTACAGAAGAAATCTCGCCGCTGGACAAAAGGGACTTTCCGTAGCGTTTGACTTAGCCACACACAGAGGCTATGATTCTGACCACCCTCGTGTAGTAGGCGATGTGGGGAAAGCGGGCGTTGCCATTGATTCCGTAGAGGATATGAAAATTTTGTTCGATCAAATTCCTCTCGATCAAATTTCCGTATCTATGACAATGAACGGTGCAGTACTTCCTATTTTAGCCTTCTACATCGTTGCAGCAGAAGAGCAAGGCGTTGCTCAAAACCAACTTTCAGGCACCATTCAGAATGATATCCTAAAGGAGTTTATGGTGAGAAACACCTACATCTATCCGCCTACGCCATCAATGAAAATCATTGCCGATATTTTTGAGTACACTTCGCAAAACATTCCAAAATTCAACTCCATTTCCATCTCAGGATATCATATGCAAGAGGCAGGTGCTACGCCAGTTTTAGAGATGGCCTATACCCTTGCCGATGGGCTAGAATATGTCCGCACGGGCATCAAGGCAGGAATGAACATTGATGATTTCGCTCCAAGACTTTCATTTTTCTGGGCAATCGGGATGAATCACTTTATGGAAATTGCCAAAATGAGAGCTGCACGGTATATTTGGGCCAATCTTTTAACACAATTCAATCCGAAAAACCCTAAATCATTAGCTCTTAGAACCCATTCTCAAACTTCAGGCTGGTCGCTCACCGAGCAAGAGCCATTCAATAACATCACTAGAACCGCTATAGAAGCGTTATCTTCAGCCTTAGGCGGAACGCAATCCCTCCATACCAATGCCTTAGATGAAGCCATTGCCCTCCCAACCGACTACTCTGCAAAAATTGCCAGAAATACCCAAATCATCCTACAACAAGAAAGCGGTATTTGCAATGTGGTAGATCCTATGGGCGGTAGCTATTTGATAGAATCTCTGACCCAACAAATGATTGACGAAGCGATGAAATACATCGATGAAGTGGAAAAAGAAGGCGGTATGACTAAAGCTATAGAAGCTGGAATCCCGAAAATGAGGATAGAAGAAGCTGCCGCGAAAAAACAAGCCAAAATAGACAGCGGCGAGGAGTTCATCATCGGAGTTAATTCCTTTAAATCCAGCTTAAAACAACCTGATTTTGAGATTTTAGATATAGATAATACGGAGGTTCGCAGAAAACAAATAGAACGCTTAGAAAAAATAAAATCTGAAAGAGATGCTACAAAAGTGGAAGACATTCTTTCCCAAATCCGAGAATGTGCCAAAACAGGTAAAGGTAACTTATTAGCACTCTGTATAGAGGCCGCCAGAAGGAGAGTTACTTTAGGAGAAATGAGCGATGCTATGGAAGAATCTTTCGGACGATACAAAGCCAATATACGAACCATACAAGGAGTTTACGCTATGAATGCCAGCAAAAATGAATACTTCGCAAAAGCCACGGCAATGGCTCAGCAGTTTGAGGAAAACGAAGGTCGCCGACCGAGAATTATGGTGGCCAAAATGGGACAAGACGGACACGACCGCGGTGCGAAAGTAGTGGCAACAGCCTATGCGGATATCGGCTTTGATGTAGATGTAGCTCCTCTCTTCCAAACCCCCGAGGAAGTTGCTAAGCAAGCGGTGGAAAACGATGTGCATATCCTTGGCGTTTCCTCGTTAGCGGCAGGACATAAAACTTTAGTTCCCCAAGTAGTAGAAGAACTGAAAAAATTGGGAGCAGATGATATTATGATTGTAGTAGGGGGTGTTATTCCTCAGCAGGATTATGATTTTCTCTATGCCAACGGAGCAGATTTTATCTTCGGACCTGGCACCAATATCCCAAAATCCGTATGCGAAGTTTTGGAAGAGCTTTTGAGGAGAGGTTAGACATTAGAAGTTAGAAGTTAGAGGAAAAATATAGATGTTTCATTAAGAAAACGGATAATGAAATTTTCCACAGAGGAATTGATTAACGGTATTAGGACGGGCAACAAACGCTTGCTCGCCAAGGCGATTACTTTGGTTGAAAGTAAAAAACCAGAGCATAGAATACAAGCAGAGGAACTCCTCAAGTCCGTAATGCCTTACACAGGCAGCTCTGTGCGTGTGGGTGTAACGGGTGTGCCTGGTGCTGGGAAATCCACCTTCATAGAAAGTTTTGGAAAACTTGCCATCTCACAAGGTAAAAAAGTTGCGGTTTTAGCTATTGACCCCAGCTCATCTCTTAGCAAAGGCTCTATTCTAGGAGACAAAACCCGAATGGAAGAATTGGCAAAAGAGGACAATGCCTTCATCCGCCCTTCCCCTAGTTCTGGCTTTTTAGGCGGCGTTGCCAATACTACTTTTGAGACAATGCTCATTTGTGAAGCCGCAGGCTATGATTATATCTTGATAGAAACGGTAGGCGTAGGGCAAAGCGAAACCCTAGTAGCAGATATCTCCGATGTATTTCTCTTCCTAAAAATCATTGGTGGAGGAGATGAGCTACAAGGCATTAAAAGAGGTATTATGGAAATGGTAGATGCGGTTTTCATCAATAAAGTAAATGACGAAAACCTGCACAAAGCCAAAGCCACACGGCAAGAGCTACTGCGTGCTTTACACTTTATGCCAGAGAAAGAAAAACATTGGAAAATCCCCATTCTCCTAGGTTCTGCGTTAGAATATCGGGGATTGGAAGAAGTGTATCAGGCGATAGAGGATTTTATATCTCTCAAAAAGAGTAATCAAACCTTTGAAAAGACAAGACAACTACAGGCTCAGAAACGCTTTGACTATTGGGTACAAGAATACATTTTGCAGCAAACCAAAGCCGATACTACCACAGAGCAATCCTACGAAGTTCATAGAAAAAACGCTTCCGAACTGAAATCTAACCCAAGTACGGAAGCCAAGAAATTTGTGGAACAACTTTTAGGAAAAACGGTTATTTAGCCGTTTCATTTTTCGTGATATACCCGCTATAAGAGATAGGTTGGCGGTCATTAGCATCTATAGAAAGGTAAGCTTTTCCATTAGGAAACACCTCCAAAACCATCTTTTGTACTTCACCCACATCTTTTGGGGTAATCTTAAAAACTTTTGCCTTCTTTCGGTTGGCTGTTTCCTCTACACCGAAATTTTTAGAGGTAAAACGGAAACTATTTTTATCCCGATTCATTGTTGCATTAAACATCCTTCCAAAGTAGGGCAACTCTACCGCCAGCTCATCACCTTTCATCACCACAGTATATCCATAGTCTAGCTCTGCCATTCTAGCGGCGTTGTAATTGGGCAACGCATTGGCAATATTGATGACATCTGGATTATAAATGTGCACTCGCTCTGCTACAAAGGTAAACGATTGCTCTGCCAGCAATTGAGTTCCAACTTCTTTAGACCAATCATTACGCGAGGCACAAGACTGCATCAGCAGCAAAAATACTCCTATAAAAGAGGATAATAGCCGTTTCATATTTTCAGTGTTTTCTTAATCCTTACAAAATTAATGCAAAATGCCATTCATCACATCATAAAATATCCATTTGGAATAAAAATTGATTATAAGAGAGCAATTAAATATTTTTGCATTATGAAAATCAAAAATTTATTAGGCATCAGTGTGCTTGCTGTGGCAACAACAGCTTGTGTTACCAATCCCATTACGGGTAGAAAATCTATACAGGTAATGGGTAATCAGCAAATTGCTACAATGGCTACAGAACAGTATAATCAAACTTTGACGAAAGCTAAAGTTATCAAAGGAACCAAAGAGGCTACTCAAGTAAGAAATGTAGGCGTAAGGTTGCAGAATGCGGCTCACAATTATTATAAAAGCATTGGAAGACAGAATGATTTGAGTTCTTTCCAATGGGAATTTAACCTCCTTGAGGACAAAGCTGTCAATGCGTGGTGTATGCCAGGCGGAAAAGTGGCAGTATATACGGGAATTTTACCTGTAACTAAAGATGACAATGGTATGGCGGTGGTTCTAGGACACGAAATTTCTCACGCCTTAGCAGGACACGGCAATGAGAGAATTTCCCAAGCTTCCATTGCTCAATATGGTGGTGCTATTTTGGGCGGTGCTATTTCCAGCTCACAGTGGTCTCAGATTTTTGCCCAAGCGTATCCTATAGGTGCCCAAGCGGTTCTTTTGAAATACGGTAGAAAACAAGAATTGGAAGCGGATGAAATGGGACTTTATATTATGGCAATGGCGGGCTATGACCCAAGAGGGGCTGTGCCTTTCTGGGAAAGAATGGCTTCTATATCTGGACAAAACCGACAGCCAGATTTTCTGTCTACACACCCTAACCCAGAAAATAGAAGAGCAGACTTACAGAGAAATATGCCGCGTGCATTAGAATATTATAAAGCGGCTGGCGGAAAACTTTAATTCAAAGAAAGTAAAAAAATATAGCCTTTCCAATTTTTATGATTAAATTTGGAAAGGTTTTTATATAATAATTTAAGTATGAAAAATTTATCTTTAGTAGGTGTTATCCTTTTAGGTTTAGCCTTTTTGCTTTATTATATGATTCCAGAGTTTTCATTCATCAGGTTGTTTGAGCCCATTAGCTTAATGGGTATTCTTGCTGGGATAGGCATCGGATTGATTATTGGTGGTATTGTGGGTTATGTAAGCAAAGGAACAGCCATCAAAGAAGCACAAAAAAGGCAAGCCTACCTTCAATTGCAAAAGGAAAAAACAGAACTGGAAAAACAAGCTGCCGAATTGGCAAAGCAAAATAGTAGCGATAATACGCCTTCTGCTTTTTAAGCTATTTCCTTACTGAAAATAAAAACTCCCCGAATGCTATATACGCTATCTGGGGAGTTTTTATGTTTTGAATTATGCATTTTTAAGCTTCGCAATCACATCCAATCCGCCTTGGGTTTTATCGCCTATTTTGCAAAGAATTTCGGTGTCCAATGGTAGGAATACATCCATTCTAGAGCCAAATTTTATGAAACCATATTCGTGTCCAGCTTTTGCGGTATCGTTTTCATTGCAATAGAAAACAATACGCCTTGCCACATACCCTGCAATCTGTCTGAATACCACTTTATGATGGGTGAATGTTTCTACAGCAACGGTAGTTCTTTCGTTTTCGGTAGAAGATTTTTCGTGCCAAGCAACAAGGTATTTACCTGGGTGGTATTTTTTATAAACCACTTTTCCCGAAACAGGATAACGGCAAATATGCACATTGAGAGGCGACATAAAAATAGAAACCTGAATGGCTTTTCCGTTCAAAAACTCGTTTTCTTCTACTTCTTTTATCATCACCACCTTACCATCTACGGGAGCAATGACATTTTCCTTGTGGTCTAAAATGGTTCTATTAGGCACTCGGAAAAACCAGAATACTAAGCCATAGATGACTAATAATGGAATGATAATGAGTAGCGACCATTCCTCGAGAAAGCGAATGGCTAAAAACGAAATGAGAGCAAAAGCAATACTCGCAACAATAATAGTTCCTTTGGATTCCTTGTGAAGTTTCATATCAATTAAAATAGTTTGTCTAATAAAAAGTATAAATAGATTACGGGAGCACAGATGATAAAGCTGTCTAGGCGGTCTAATATCCCTCCGTGCCCAGGGATAATATTGCCACTATCTTTCACACCGAAGCTTCTTTTCAGTTGGCTCTCTACCAAATCTCCCAATGGAGCAAATACTGACACTAAAAAACCTACCAACATCCAATTGCCTCTAAGCTCAGGATAATATTGTTCTATGAAAAAACCTAAAATTAAAGTTAGTACAACCCCACCCGCGAAGCCTTCCCAAGTTTTTTTAGGAGAAATTTTTGGTGCCATTTTATGCTTTCCAAATAGCCTTCCCGTGAAATAAGCAAAGGAATCACTGCTCCATATCAAGATAAATAGCATCAAAACTTCTAATGAAAAATCACCAGAGTAGTCATAACTAGGTAATCCTAATGAAAAACCAAAGGTAAGGGCAACATAAATCACCGTGAAAATCAACTTACCACTATCGAAATACAATTCATCTTTGAACCTGAAAAGCGTGATGGAAGCAATAAGAATCAAAGAAAGAGCTAAAATTTCGGAAAGGTTAAAATTGAAATAAAAGCTGTGTTCAAAATACCGTTTGGCAAAAATATAAAAAACATAAAATGATAAAGGAGCCACCACGAAGCGTTCCCAGCCTTTCCCAAACTTCATAATACGCATACACTCCCAAGTGCCCACCACCATAAAGAATGTAATCATCCCAAAATAAAGATAATATTGCTTGATGCCAGGAATGATTTTACCCAAATATTCTGCTCCTAAAGGCGTGGTGCAAAGAATGATGACAAGTCCGTAGAAAAATCCCGAAATGAGGCGTTGTAGTAAATTTTTATCCAAAACTTTTCGTATTAAGATAGCATTAGTCCTCCAGCAATAGCAAGAAGAGTTTGGTATTAACTTTATTCGGTGTGTCTAGTTTAGATTGGCTCCCACTGATGGAAGTCAGATTTTTGAGTGAGCCTCTTCTTTTTACCTTCATCATTGCATCGCCAAGGTTGGTAACAATCTGCGATACATTCGCCATAATGATAATTTTCTCTGGCAATCTTGAAGAATGGTAATGTAAAATATTATTATGAGAAAGCATAATTCTGCCATCGTAGGCAATGAGGTATTCACAGGTGATAAATGCAGCGTCATTAAAGAGTTCTAACTCTTTGGAATAAGGCACTTTCACCACATCTAAAAAGTTCTTCAGGTCTTCATCGCAACAAAACACAGATTGAATGCCTTCAATTTTAATAATTTGATTTAGCGTTTGCAAAGCTTCCGCTTCATCTTGACAATAATTGAAGTATCCACCAGAAAGGGTAAACAATTGGGCAAACTTATAGTCCAAATCTGCGTTCTTCAGCTGATCGCTAAGTTTTACCAAATCCTTTTCTTCTTCCTCTTCTGGCTGATTAAGTATTTTCTTTATTATGTTTTTAAAAAGACTCAAAGTATAATAATAATGGACAAAAATAATAAATATTTATATACTACAAGCTATCTTAAAACAAAAAACGAAAGAAAAGTCATTTTATTTCATCTACATTTCATTGGTTTTAGAATTGCAATTACCAAGATTTGTCTCTAAAATTCTCAATAAAAAATCCTGCGAAGTGCTTTGCAGGATTTTAAATGTTTTAATTGCTAGCCCAATTGAGCCTATCAGCTTGGTTGTATTGCCAAGGGGCAGCATTGTTTTCAATATTGGTATTCATCAAGTTCCATTCTTGTGGTGCAGAGCTTTCTTCCATAATGAGGTATCTTCTCATTTCTAGGATGATGGATAGAGGGTCTATCAGTACAGGGCAGGCTTCTACACAAGCATTACAAGAGGTACAAGCTCTAAGCTCTTCGCGAGAGATATAATCGTCTAAGAGTTTTTTACCATCTTCTACAAATTTTCCATTTTTATTGATATTTCTACCCACTTCTTCCAATCGGTCTCTCGTATCCATCATTATTTTTCTTGGAGAGAGTTTTTTTCCTGTGAGATTGGCAGGGCAATTGGCGGTACATCTTCCACATTCGGTGCAGGTGTAGGCGTTGAGCAATTGCACTTGGTTCAGGTCAAAAATATCGCTGGCACCAAATTTCTCTGGAACGGCATTGGAGTCTGCAGCTGCATAAGGGTCTGCATTGGGATCCATCATCAGCTTGATTTCTTTGGTTACAGATTCTAAGTTATTAAATTTTCCTTTCGCTTCTAGATTGGCAAACCAAGTATTAGGAAATGCAAAGATGATGTGAAGATGCTTTGAGTAGTAGAGGTAGTTCATAAAAAATAAAATCCCTACAAAATGAAACCACCACGCTACCCTTTCTACAAAGATAAGGAAGCCATCTCCGAAGCTAAACCAATCCATTAATGGAGCGAAAAGGGCTGCACTCACAGGGAAATAGCCGTGCTGGGCATAGATGCCCGCTTGCTGCAAAAGGAGGTCTGAGGAATTCATCTTGAAGAAAGCCATCATCAATGCAAACTCTATCACCAAAATCCAATTGGCATCATTTTTTGGCCATCCGAATAGCTCTTTCATATTCAAGCGTTTTACGCCATAAAAATTCCTTCGGATAAAGAAAGCTACTACAGCTATCAATACCAAAAGTGCCATCACCTCTAGCGTAGCGGTAAAGCCTTTGTATAATGTTTCTCCCAATACCGATGCTAGAAAGCGGTGGGTGCCAAAGAGTCCATCAATGATGATTTCGATTAGTTCTATATTAATGATAATAAAACCAACATACACTAATATATGCAGAAAGCCCGCCACAGGTCTTGCTCCCATTTTGCTTTGTCCTAAGGCTACATTTGCCATTGTTGCCCAGCGTTCTGCCTTTCTATCGGAGCGATTGATTTGTTTTCCTAACGTTATATTTCGGTAAATTTCTTTTAATCCCTTTACAAATAACCCGATGCCTGCCACCAGCAAGGCAGCGAATAGGATGTTGTCAATATACTGCATAATGTTATTGTTTTTTTTTATGGTTTTATTACTTTCCGCTTTTTCCAAACACGGAGATGTTGAGATACCTTTTAGGATTTTCTTTTAAATCTTCTACCAATTTATTAAGGTTGGAGGATGCGTTATTCAGATTTCGGTAAAGCTCTTCATCTTTTGCCAATTTTCCTAATGAGCCATTACCATTTTGGATACCTGTAATCACTTGGTTCAGCTGGTCAGAAGTTTGGCTCAGCTTATCAATAGTAGCATTAAGTTTTTGTACATTCACTTCCTCTGCTACTCTACCATACTTGTCTATCGCTGTTTTAGCACTCAGAGTTGCGAGATTAGCATTGTCCAATACCTTTTGAAGGCGCGGGTCGCTATTGGCGAGCAATAGGTTGGTCTGGCGAGATGTTGCTTCAAAAGAAGCTACCGTTCTATTGAGGCTGCTTAGGAGGGCTTTTATTTCCGCTTGATTCTGAGCATCGGTAAGGGCGTTAGCATTGAGCATTAATGAATCAGCGTGTTTTAATACACTCTGCAATTGGTCTTTTACAGGCCCTATCTGAGAGGAAATATTACTCATCATAGATAGTTTGAACTCACCAGATAAAGTATCGCCACTTTTAGCGGTTTCGCCACCGTATTGAAGATTAATTCGGGCTTCTTTTCCAGACATTAGCCCTGGCTCAAAGATTTCGATGGTAGATTTTTTAGAGAATTCAAAATCATCACTTACCAAAAGTTTAATAACGAAATGTATTTTTCCATCATTTCCTTTAATAGGAACTATCTGGTCTACTTGCCCTACCTTTAGTCCATTGATGGACACAGGACTAGAGGCGGCGAGACCTTCTACATTATCAAATTCTGCATAGAAAACATTATCTGTGGTGAAGATGTTTTTCCCTTTCATAAATTGGAACAAAATTACGAAACCTACAATGGCGAGTACAGCAATGGCTCCTGCCTTTATTTCTTTAGATAATTTCACTTTGATTTTAGTTTAGTATATAATATTATTTTAATCGACAAATATAAGAATTTTGTGTAAAATCAGAGATTGTGCCAAAAATGAAGATTTCAGAAGAAATACAAGAAGAAATGATATAAAAAAAGACTTACATCACTGTAAGTCTTTTGCTCCTCCTGCTGGGCTCGAACCAGCGACCCTCTGATTAACAGTCAGATGCTCTAACCAACTGAGCTAAGGAGGAATGTCCTTTTGTTTTACGAGTGCAAATATAGGACGAATATTTTTACTGTGCAAATTTTTGTGAAAATATTTTTTATTTTTTTTACAAATTCCCTGTAATAGCCTTTATAATGTCGTTTCCAAAGATAAGCACCATCAAGCTAAGAAGGAAAATCACCCCGATCATCTGGGCATTTTCAAGCACTTTTTGAGGGACTGGCTTCCCTGTAATGACTTCCCAAAGGGTAAACATCACGTGTCCTCCATCTAATCCTGGAATTGGTAAAAGATTTAAGAAGGCTAACCAAACGGAGAACATTGCGGTGAATGTCCAGAAATAAGTCCAGTCTATGGATAGGGCTCCCTCTTTATCCTTAGCGATAGACATTTGGTTGATAATGCCGATAGGGCCAGACACTTTCTTGTAGCCTTGCACTTTTCTATTGAATACCAATTTGAATTGTTTAATCTGATAGGTTAATGCTTCAATAGAGCGGGTTAATCCTCTGCTAAAGGCTTGTGGAAAGGTGAAAGATTTTTCTGAAATAAATTTTTCGTACTGCTTATAAGAGCTGATTCCTATTTTGCCTTCTGCTGAAACAGGAATGCTAAGCGGTATGATTTGCTGATTTCTACTAACTTCCATTGTTACTTTTTTCCCAGCGAAAGGGATTAAAGCTGTAGGCACCTCATCATAAAACGCTATCTTTTTCCCACCAATAGAAAGGATTTCATCACCAGATTTGAGACCTGCCTCCACCGTGGAAGGGGTTACTATGGTATCCACTACAGGCTTAATTCTAGGGGTGAGGAAGCTTTTCACGGTTCTCTCTTGGAAAACCATTGCTTTCCCTTCGTCGCTGGTAGGGAAGGTAACTTCTGAGCCATTTCTCAAGACGGTAACATTATCACTTAGAAGTACATCTAGAGCGAGTTTGTCCATATCATTCTGCACTTTTCCATCTACTTTTAATATTTTATCCCCGTCTTTAAAGCCCATTTTTTTAGCAGGCTCACCGTAGCTGATGGCAATATCCCCTTTTGTAGCATCAAAGGTTTTTTCTCCATTGAAAAACGATAAGCAAGAGTAAATAAACCAAGCCAAAAAGAAATTTACCGTAACCCCTCCTAGCATAATAATCAGTCTTTGCCAAGCGGGTTTGCTACGGAATTCCCACGGCTGTGCAGGTTTTTTCAATTGTTCGGTATCCATACTCTCATCTACCATTCCTGCTATCTTTACATAGCCTCCCATTGGCAACCACCCGATACCCCATTTGGTGTTTTCAGGGTATTTTCTCCAGTCGCCTTCTGGTAGGGTATCTGTATCTATTGGGATTTCTATTTTTTTGCCATCTTTTTCTATTACTTGAGTATCGGGCAAGTTTTTAGAAAAGAATTTGAATCGCCATTTTCCATTGATTTTTTTCATCGAAAAGAGAGAAAACCAAGGGTCGAAGAAAAGGAAAAATTTCTCCGCACGGGTTTTGAACCATTTGGCTGGTAAGAAGTGTCCCAGCTCGTGCAGGAAAACTAAGATTGAAATACTGAGTATGAATTGAAAAATCTTAAGTGAAAGTTCCATTAATAAAATTTTGATTTTTAAATAAAAAGTTTTGCAAATGTACTAATTAATCAAAAGTATGCCAAAAGAAAAAGACTCTCGAAATAGAGAGTCTTTATAACTGTATAAATAATTGATTTAGAAATTAAATGAAACCCCAAGGCTACCATTATTTCCAAATTCTCCGTAGATACCCACTTTGTTGTTAAAGAAATATCTTACGCCCAAATGAGCTCCGATACCGAAGTCGCTACCTAAAAGACCTAAATTAACCCCTGGATAGATATCCCACTGAGAAGGTAAGTTTAGAGGCTCTTGTAAGTGGAATCCCACTCTACCAAATACGAAAAAGTTATTATCCTTGTTGTTATCTTTATAACTATCAAAATAAATATTCGCCCCAGCACCTACGGATACTATTTTACCCAATCCATAGTCATAAGACCCCGTAATACCAGTACCATATCCCCAGCCATTAAGACCTACTTGTACCTTTTGGTCGCCTTTACCGTTCCACGCTTGTGCAGATGCAGTACCTATTGCAAATAGCATTGAAAATGCAAGAATGAGTTTTTTCATAAGATTTATAATTTATATTTATTGTGGAACGAAGAGAAATGATTTTTTATTGCAGAGGAGTTGCTATTTTTGTACGGATATATAAACTTGATAAGAATGGAGGGCAAAATGAAAATTTTAGGACTCAATTACAATATTAAATGGAAAGATAAAGTATTTAATTTCAATAAAATAGAACAAAAACTATCAGGAACGAAAGCTGATTTATTTCTCTTACCTGAAATGTTTGCTACGGGATTCTGTATGGAACCTCACGAGATAGCAGATAGAAATATGGAAACTTTACAGTGGATGCAGTCCTTTGCTAAGCAGAATAATGCTGCCGTATGTGGGAGCGCATCGGTAATGGAAGATGGAAAGTTCTACAATAGAATGTATTTTGTAAAACCCGATGGAAGTTTTCATCAATACGATAAAAGACATTTGTTTTCCTTCTCGGGGGAAGATAAGGTCTATGAACAAGGCGATGAAAGAGTTGTAGTAGAGTATCTGGGGGTAAACATCTTACTGCAAATATGCTATGACCTGAGGTTTCCCGTATTCTCCCGAAACCGAAATGATTACGATATAGCGTTATATGTTGCCAATTGGCCAGATAAAAGAGTGACCGCTTGGGAGCATCTCCTCAAAGCACGGGCAATAGAAAATCAAGCTGCTGTGTTTGGATTAAACCGAATAGGGCAAGATGGCAATGGGCTTCATTACACAGAAAGCTCTCATTGTTTTTTCGCTGATGGTTCGGTGATTTCGGAAAAACAAAATGATTTTGTCATAGCGGAAGTGGATATGGAACGGCTTACTCTATTCCGAACGCATTACCAATTTTTGAGTGATGCCGATGATTTTACATTGAAAGTATAAAACTTCCTCCCTCTAATCGCAGAGCATCTGCAAGGTTGCTTCATCAAATAAACTTTCATCTATAAAGTATTGTATGATAGCCTTCTTCATTAAAAGCGTTTGTTCGTTAGGTCTTAGCTCGGGGAGTGACTCTCGTTCGGTAAAGTGCGGGTAGCCGTCTTCATCGTAATGAGAAAAATCGTAGAAACCAAAAGGCTGTAGCAATCGACATACCGCAATGTGTATCAGATTGACCTTATCATCTTTGCTGTATTGTTGTTTTCCGCTGCCTAATTCTTGTATCCCAATAAGGTACAAAATAGTCTCTATGGCAATATTAGGTTCTGCATCAAAATGTTCTACAAAAAACTGTTCTACCTTTTTCCAAAGTTCTGCTTCTGTCATTATTTTCAATTGTTAATTATTCCTTTTTTGACTAAAATACATTATAAAAGAATATTTCAATCTAAAAAAGTATTAAACCAAATTTTTTCCGATACTATCTTTTTCGATGGCATTTTCGCATTTTAGCAAAAAAGCATATTCTAAAGCATCTTCTTTCAAAGCTTCAAATCTACCACTAGCACCGCCGTGTCCCGAACTCATATCGGTTTTGAAAAGAAGCAGGTTGTTGTTGGTTTTCAAAGCTCTTAGCTTGGCTGTCCATTTAGCAGGCTCCCAATACTGCACTTGGGAATCGTGGAAGCCTGTAGTGATTAGAATATTAGGATACGCTTGCATCTTCACATTATCATAAGGTGAGTAAGATTTCATATAGTCATAATACACCTTATCGTTGGGATTGCCCCATTCATCATACTCGCCTGTGGTGAGGGGAATGGACTCGTCTAGCATAGTGGTAACCACATCCACAAAAGGAACTTGGGCAATAATTCCATTGAACAACGCTGGTTCTATATTGATAACGGCACCCATCAGCAGTCCTCCTGCGCTACCTCCCATAGCATAAAGGTGTTGGGAAGAAGTGTATTGCTCCTTTACGAGGAATTGGGCGGCATCTATAAAATCATAAAATGTATTTTTCTTTTGAAGCATTTTCCCTTCTTCATACCATTCTCTACCCAGATACTCTCCACCGCGGATATGGGCAATAGCATAGATGAAACCACGGTCTAATAATGATAGCCTGACATTGGAAAAACTAGCATCTATCGTATGTCCATAGCTGCCATAGCCGTAGAGCAATAGTGGTGTATCTTTAGACTTCGGGGTATCTTTATGATAGACCAAAGAAATGGGTACAGCTTTGCCATCTCGGGTGGGTGCCCAGATGCGTTCAGAAATATAATTGAAAGCTAAAAACTTACCTCCTAAAACCTCTTGCTGTTTCAGTAATGTGGAAGTTTTGGTTTCCATATTGTATTCCAAAGTAGAACTAGGCTTGGTGAGTGATGTATAACCGTAGCGTAACAATGGGGTGTCAAATTCTAAATTTAAGCCGATATAAGCCGTATAAGTAGGGTCTGAAAATGGTAAATAATGACTCTCGCCATTTTTAGTATTGATGATTTTCAGTTGCAATAAGCCCTCTTGCCTTTCTTCTAAAACCAAGTGATTTTTAAAAATTTCAAACCCTTCCAATAGCACCGCTTCACGGTGTGGGATAAGGTCTTCCCAGTGCTCTATGCCACATTGATTAACTTTGGTTTTTACAAGTTTAAAATTGGTAGCCTCATTGGCATTAGTTATGATGTAGAATTCGTCTTCATAATGTTCTACAGCGTATTCCAAATCTTCGGTTCTAGGATGGATGATTTGCCACTTCGCAAAGACATCATTGGCGGGAATAAACCGATGTTCATCTGAAATTGTACTAGAACTAGCAATGAAAATATAATCTAAAGATTTGGTTTTGTAAACATTAACATCAAAAGTGTCATCTTCCTCGTGAAAGACCAAAACATCTTCTTCTGCGGAGGTGCCTACCTTATGGCGATACACCTGATAGGCACGGAGGTTCTTATCTTTTCTGATGTAGAAAAAATGTTCGTTATCATTCGCCCAGACGGCTTTCCCCGTGGTGTTAGGAATGGTGTCACTTAGGATTTCACCTGTTTTTAGGTTCTTAATCTGGATGGTATAGATTCTTCTGCCCACATTGTCTGAAGAATAGGTGGCAAGTTCATTATTAGGGCTTACCGCTACACTTCCTACTTCAAAGAAAGCAAAACCATCGGCTAACCGATTGACATCAAAGAGGATTTCCTCCGTGTGTTCCAAAGTCTGATGTTTTCTACAGAAAATAGGATATTCTTTCCCTTTTTCGTATCGGATGATGTACCAATATTCATTGAAAAAGTAAGGCAAGGAAGCGTCATCTTTTTTGTATCGAGACTTCATTTCCTCGTAGAGGTGATTTTGAAAATCCTCGGTATCCTTCATCATAAAATCACAGTAGGCATTTTCCTCTTCCAGATACTGAATAACCTCAGGGTTTTCTCTTTCGTTCATCCAGAAATAATCATCTGTACGGAGGTCGCCGTGTTTTTCTAAGACTTTATGTATTTTTTTAGCTTGAGGTGCTTGCATCATTTTTGTATTTAAATAAAACAAAAAACCATCTCATCCAATGGGTAAAGGAAAAGACGGTTAGTGATAAGATTCAAAATCAATTATTTTTCGTTTTTAATGAATTTTTCTATTGCCATCGTCATAGATGGGTTTTCCTTAGTAGGTGCCATCAAGTTTACGGTAAGACCAGATTCTTCGGCAGCATTCTGGGTTGTTGCTCCAAAGACCGCTACTTTGGTATCGCCTTGTTCAAAGTCTTTGAAGTTTTCGTGTAGAGACTTAATCCCTTGTGGGCTGAAGAACACCAGCATATCATAATCTTTGATAGAAATATCAGATAGGTCAGAGCAAACCGTTCGGTACATAATGGCTCTTGTCCAGTCGATTCCTGCTTTGTCTAGCACCGCTGGGATATCAGAATTCATCACATCTGATGCAGGAAGCAGGTATTTCTCATCTGGAAATTTCTTGAAAATAGGCAATAAGTCTGCAAATGTCTTTTCTCCAAAACTGATTTTTCTTTTTCTATAAACAATGTGTTTTTGAAGATAATTGGCAATCGCTTCAGACTGGCAAACATATCTCATAGAGTCTGGAACAGCAAAACGCATTTCCTCTGCCAATCTGAAATAATGGTCTATCGCATTTTTACTTGTGAAAATGACCCCTGTATATTGTGACAAATCAATTTTTTGGGTTCTCAAATCCTTAGCATCTACACCTTCCACATGGATAAATGGGCGGAAATCTATTTTAATTTTTTCCTTTCTTGCAATTTCCAAATATGGTGAAGATTCTGGTGGATTTGGTTGAGAAACGAGGATAGATTTTATTTTTGCCATCGATTTTATTTTTAAGGAAATAGCAATTTCCACAGTGCTAAAAGCGGTGCAAATTGCAGCGTGCAAATATACAAAAATTTATAATACCACTCATTGGGCAAAACAGAATTCCTATTGAAGAAAAAATAGAAGATTTTGAACACCGCCGCAACACCGAATAACACTAGGCAAATCTGAAAAAGCATAAGATTATCTGTAGGGATAAAGTACGCCATATAGTTAGCAACTATCAGAACTATTGATGCCCCAAAATAGAACTTAGAGCTTACAAAATACAATTTCCCCCATTTTTTATCTTGTCCAATGGAGGAATAAAATAGAAAGGTAAAAATAAATTTAATGAAATAAAATGCACAAAAACAAAGAAGGGCAAAACCAAAATTGTTTAAAGAATAACCCAAAAGGTTCAGTTGTGCAATTTTTTTCGGCAAAATAGGAATGAACTTAGCCGTTAAAGAAGATAGCAGCGTAATATGCACCAAAGAAATCAATAGCCAAGATGGAAAAATATTGCCAGAATCCACAAAAGGTTGTAGAAAAAAATCCTTCACACCAGACTCCCGTTGCAAATATTGCAATACAATGATAAACACCAATATCGCCCCTAATAGGACAAATACAACCCAGTCATTATTTTCTACTAATCTTATCAAAAGTATATTTTTTGCAAAAGTAAGAATATTTAGCATAGATTAAATTACAAAATACCGATTTTGGATTTAATGATTTTTTTTCGTATTTTGGGCGAAACACTTATACAAAAGATATGAAACTGAAATTTCTATTACATTGGACGATTATACTGCCCATGATTGCCAGTATTTTTTATTTAGGCGGTTTTTTGGATGATGGCGTTGCTCCCAATGTTGCGGGAGCGATATTGCTTTTCGGGAGTGTTTTGGCAGCAGTGCATCACGCCGAAGTGGTGGCACATAAGGTGGGTGAGCCTTATGGCACCATTATCTTGGCTATTTGTATTACCATTTTAGAGGTAGGGCTCATTATTTCCTTTATGCTTTCTGGGAGCGAAGGAGCTCTTACCTACGCGAGAGATACAGTATTTGCAGCGGTGATGCTGATTCTCAACGGAATTTTAGGCATCTGTATTTTAGTGGGAGGAGTGCGTTATCGTGAGCAATTCTTTGCCCGAAGTTCTGCTACAACCTATTTGGTAAGTTTAGTTGCAATTTTAGTACTCACACTTGTATTGCCCAATTATACCTCTTCTGTGGCAGGACCTTTTTATACGAATAGTCAATTGGCTTTTGTTTCTATCGCTTGCTTGATTATTTACAGTACTTTTCTGATGGTACAAACGGTAAGGCATAGAAACTACTTTGTAGATGATAGAGATGGTAATGAGGAACACGATGAGAAACCTTCCCTTATTGCTACAATAGTCAGTTTGGTGATGCTCATCGTATGTCTTGCGGTGGTGATTTTTATGGCAAAAGGACTATCGCCTGTGATAGAAGGTTTTGTGAAGGCAATGGGAGCTCCTAAAGCTTTGGTAGGCGTAATTATTGCATCAGTAGTATTATTACCAGAGGGGCTGGCAGCTGTAAGAGCAGCGAGGAATAATCAGATTCAGTCTTCGGTGAACTTGGCATTGGGCTCTGCATTGGCGAGTATAGGGCTTACAATCCCTGCCATCTCTGCCGTTTGTATAATGTTTGACATTCCATTTACTTTGGGGATAGACCATAAGTCTATTATCCTTCTGGCACTATCGGTTTTTACTGTCGTTATTTCTTTGAGCAGAGGAAAAACCAATGTTTTGTATGGGGCGGTTCTATTGGTTAATCTCGCGGCGTATATCTTTACAGTAGTATTTCCTTAGATTTTTGAATTTAGTAAAAAAAAATGGCAAGATTTATCGTCTTGCCATTTCCATTTTATATGCCATCAATTGGGATATGTTTTTTGCTTTGTAGATTGCCATTTCGGCTTTGGTACCTGTGAACAACTCTTCCACGGTTGCTGTCCAAACTTTCAGCCAGTGGTCAAAATGGTGTTTTTCCATTGCTTTGATTTCATTAATGGGAAAGTGAGCCGCCATAGGATTGCCTTTGTAGGAAACTTGCCCGAACAAGAGTGTTTCCCAAAACTGATACATCTTAGGCAAATGCTCGTTCCAATTTACTTTTGCAATATCGTTGAAGAAAAATCCTATGACTTCATCTTTCTTGATTTTATCATAGAATGTATTTACCAGAATTTCAATATCTTCTCTTGTTTCTAATAGTTTCATAGGTAGATTTTGTGAGGTGATTTATTTTTTATAAGATTTCACTTTTTTCACTTCTTCTTTTATGTAGGGATATTTTTGTTGCATATCTTCTACTAGCGAAGCGTCTAGCTTTACTGCAAGCGATAGGGCTTCCAATCCTTTTTCTTCATCGTTTAGATGATAATAGCAGTTGCTAAGCTGATAATAAAGCTCTGCTCTTCTGTGGATTAAGATGCTCTTTAGCAAAACAGCGACGGCTTTTTCGTAATCTTCCAAAAGCATCAGGACTTCTGCATAAGCATACCAATTGTAAAAACGATGAGATTCTACATCTACCAATGTTTTTAGGCAAGATAAGCTTTCTTCAAATCTTCCTGAATCAATGTACAAAAACGCCAATCTTTTTTGATAATCAAGGTTGCCTTCATTGAGCAAAGTGGCAGCTTTGGCAAAGTAAAGGGCTTCGTTTTTCTTGCCCATTTCTTCATAGAGGTAGCTTTGTTCCATCATTGCAAGGTAAAACTGAGGGTCTTCTATCAAAGATTTTTGAAAATAAGAGAGGGCGTTGACCCATTGTTTCATTGCCTTGTAGCAAAGTCCAATTTTATAGTAAGTAAAAGCCTTGGTGTATTCTAGCTCCAAAGTTTCTTGGTAGGTTTCTATAGCTTTATCGTATTGTTTCAGAGCTTCATAGCACGCAGCTTTATTAGCATAGACATTGATGGAGGCTGGGTTAATGGCAAGCAGATAGTCAAACGCTTTGATGGCTTCTGGATAATTTTTTCTTGCGAAATAAAATTGCCCCAACTCATACCACGCTGTTTCCGAGAAAGAGAATTGATCCAAATAATCATTGATAAATGCTAAGGCTTCATCGCTTTTATTCAAATCGCTGAAACAACGCATAATGTTTTCCAAAGCATAATCATCATTAGGGTCGTCTTGCAACGCTTGCTTGTAATAATGTAGTGCTTTGAAAGGGTCGCCCAGATTCACATATTCATCGGCAATAAAATTGCTAAGGAAGTTGATTTCTTCCCCAAGTTTTAGGGCTTTCTTACAATATTCTATAGATTTGGTAGGATTGCTAAGATTAGAGTAATATTTTGCACAGCAAATGAGAAAATCTGCATTGTCCATAGAGGAAGATTGCAGCTCTTCTATCAATGCTCTGGCTTGTTTGTAATCCTCTAATTCTAAGAGAACTTCTAATTTTTTTATTTTAATCTCAAAGGAATTAGGGTGTAGTTTTAGTCCGAAATTAACGGCCAATTCTGCATAGATAATATCGCCTAGTTCGAGGTAGTGTATGATGATTTGCTCCAGCTCTTCGGAGTCGAAGTAATATTCATCTTGGTTTTCTATCATTTCCTCGAATCGCTTGGCGAGTTCGTTGTCAAAAAAATCTTCCAATAGTGTTGTTTAATTTACAATTGGTGTAAATTCTAGTTTTGTTAGTTAAGCCCTTTTCAAAGCGTTAATCTCTGAAAAGGGTTGAGTTTTATTTTAATTATATCAAACTTTTGATTTTCTCTATCATTCTATCTGCCAGTTCGTCTGCTTCTTGCTGAGATTGAGCCTCGGTATAGATGCGGATAATAGGTTCTGTATTAGATTTTCTCAGATGCACCCAGTTTTCAGGGAAATCGATTTTCACGCCATCCACAGTAGAAATCTCTTCGTTTTGATATTCTTTTTCCATCAAAGTTAAAAGATGATCCACATCAATTTCTGGCGTTAATTCAATTTTCTTTTTACCCATAAAATACGCAGGATAAGTGACTCTAAGCTCCGAAACTGTTTTGTTTTCTTTAGCTAAATGTGTCAAAAACAATGCCACGCCCACTAAAGAATCTCTTCCATAATGTAAATCTGGATAGATAATTCCACCATTGCCTTCCCCTCCAATTACGGCATTTTTTTCTTTCATCAGGGTTACCACATTTACTTCACCTACCGCACTTGCAAAATATTCAGAATTGTGAGATTGAGCAACATCTCTTAAAGCCCTACTTGAAGATAAATTGGAAATAGCAGCTCCTTTTTTGTGTTTCAAAAGATAATCGGCAACGGCAACCAAAGTATATTCTTCGCCGAACATTTCGCCAGTTTCATCAATTAGTGCCAATCTGTCCACATCGGGATCTACCACGATGCCTAAATCGGCGTTTTCCTGCTTTACCAATTCGCAAATATCGGTAAGGTGTTCCTTCAAAGGCTCTGGATTGTGTGGGAAATGCCCGTTGGGTTCGCAGTAGAGTTTTACCACTTCGCAACCCAATTGTTCCAAAAGTGGCGGCAGGGAAATACCGCCCGTAGAGTTTACAGCATCTAGCACCACTTTGAATTTTTTGGCTTTGATAGCATCAGTATCTACCATTGGCAAGTCAAAAATCTTTTGAATATGAATGTCAAATCCATCATTTCGGGTTTCGTATTTGCCTAGGTTGTCCACTTCGGCATAGTTAAAATCTTCACTTTCAGCAATGGCTAAAACTTCGGCACCATCTTGTCCGTTAATGAATTCTCCCTTATCATTGAGGAGTTTTAGGGCGTTCCATTGTTTTGGATTGTGCGAAGCGGTGAGGATGATGCCACCATCTGCATTCAGTTCAGGAACTATCACTTCTACGGTAGGTGTGGTGGAAAGTCCTAAGTCTATCACATTGATTCCCAAACCTTGAAGCGTTGCCGTAACCAAGGAAGAAACCATTTGTCCAGAAATTCTAGCATCTCGCCCAATGACGAGGGTGAGGTCTTTTTTATTTTTATTATTTTGAAGCCAAGTTCCGAACGCAGAGGTGAATTTCACTACATCTAGAGGAGTTAGATTGTCATCTACTTTTCCTCCGATAGTCCCACGAATGCCCGAAATTGATTTGATTAATGCCATATTTATTACAATTATTTTTTAAAATTTTACTTTACAAAAGTAAGGAAAAAATATAATTCTTTGGATTGTTGTGTTTCTTTAGTAGGTTAAACGTACGAAATTTATAATCCGTTAATAACTAACGATTTGTATTTTAGTTACTTTCTGTAAAAGTGATTGAAGCTTAATTGTAACGCGCTGATATTCAATGCGTGTATTTGGAAAGTTTCCGTGCTTGGATTGTGAGTTATTTTAGAAATAAGTATATTTACAAGCACTTAGTAACATTATAATATCTAAAAATACGGAATTATGAAACAAAAGTTGTTATTAATGAGTTTGGTTTTGATTTGTAATATTTTATTTAGTCAAAATCACAAGATGGTTTATACTATGAAATACAAGAGAGATTCTACAAACGAACAACTTGTGAAGAAAAATATGGTATTGTTGGTAGAAAAAGATAAAACGCTATTTATTTCTGAAAATCAATTCGAGCACGATTCCATTAAAATTAACTCAAATGATAAAAGTAGTCAAAGAATATATGATTATGACTTTATGATTTTGGAAGACAAGTCCAAAGAAAAGACTGAACACTTTTTTAGTTTATTGACTGACTTATATTCTCTAAAAGACAAAACTATAAAACTACAATGGATACCCACCAATGTAACCAAGAAAATCCACCACTATAATACTCGAAAAGCTACTCTAAAACACTCTGGAAGAGAATGGGAAGCTTGGTTCGCAGAGGAAATTCCCATCAATGAAGGACCTCATATTTTCAGAGGGTTGCCAGGTCTTATTATAGAAATAAAAGATACTCAAAATAACTATATTTTTGAATTAGTATCTATTGCTAAAATTGAAAACATCAGTATCGATAAACTTATTCCTAACAATATTGCTGTAACAAGAGAACAGTTTAAAAAAGTCAAACTAAACTATTATAACGACCCTTATAGTGATGCTCGACTTGGTAAAATGAAAGTTCGTTGGGTAGATGAAAACGGCAAAGAGTTTACCCCAAATTATAGAGAGCTAACATTGGAGGAGCAAAGGAGTATCAGAAAATATAATAATCCTATTGAACTTTCAAATGCGATAGTCTATCCAGAAAAGTAATGAGTTATTTCAGGTGAATGTCCTCAAAATACTGCCTATTGTGATTTGAATCACACTATTAATATGCTTTATATTATAATTTTGTCTTTAAATAAAAATTTTTATAAATTATGAAAAAACTAGAATCTTTAAAAAACAAAAAATTTGACAAAATCAATCTTTCTCTTATTAGAGGAGGTCAAGGGAATGAGTCGAGTATCTCTGATTGTACAACTCTAAATTTGACAAAAGTAAGAGCAACAGGGGAAATTAAAAGAGAAGCTGATACCGATGATTCAGATTGGGCATCATATTAGAACTATAGGAGGATTGTTCCTAATCCTTCTATTATGTTTGTTTTGTCGTTGTGCTCCAGTTATCAATAGAAATGTTATGATAGAAAATGTGTCTGGGGCTTTTCATAAAAAAATATCTTTTCAGAGGTATGGACTAATTGTTTTAACAGTAGGCATCAAATCATTCAATAAAAAGGAAAGAAAATATATAAATCTTTACTCTAAAGATAAGACTTTATTGTTCGTTGCAAAAAATGAAACAGGAGGAAATCTTATTTTTGAAAATATATCTGTAATGAAAAATTACAATAATTACTTAAACCAAACTAACCATATCCCGTTTAATGAAAAAACATTTACTTTATTTAATGAGAAAAAAATAAAAGTTTTAGAAAAAAATTATGTAGTAAAAAATAAAATTTTAATAAAAGATATTATTTTTAATCATAAGGATAATGTTTTATTGTATCAAATTCAAGTACATAAGACTTCTAATACTGTTAGATATAATTTTGATAGATATATAGAACAAATATTTGAGGGTATAAATTTAGAATAATGATTCTTATAATTTCAAATTCAAAATTTGAATCTGCCTAACCTAATATTTTTCAGAAAAATGCCTCTTCATACAATCTTTATTTTATCTTTGCCGTTGCAAATTATTTTATCCTTAATAAAAAATGAAAGGGATTTTAAAAATTTATCATCCAGAAGAGACTTTGAAATACCATATCAAAAGCTCTTATTGCAAAGCTATTTACAGCAATAGTCAGCACTTTTTGGAGGTGGAAATCGTAACAGATGAAGGCTTAGACCACATAGAAGATGACTCTCTGCAATATCATTTTCCACAAATATCTTTCAGTATTTTTGATTTTCCGATAACGCATTCCCAACTTAATGGAATGACATTTGCGGTGAATGACAACCAAGATGAAACCTTTACCGAAGTTAATCTGTTTTGCGATGAAGAAGCTTACCTCTACGAGAATGAATTGAGCTTTAGCGAAAATGCCCAAGGCGATATGGAGGTTACTTGGAAAGGAATGATAGAAGATTTCTACACCAATGCAGAGGAGCTCATTCCGTTTAAGTTAAAATGCCACTTCGGAGAAGAGATATTGGAAATAGACGAAGAATAAATAAACCCACAAAATAGCCCTCTCTAAACCATAATATTTATGGGCTTTTTGCGTTCATACTAACATTAAAAATACAATTAAGATGCAAGATAGTACTGTAGCTACAACCACCACCGTGCAATTAACCCCCGAGCAGCATACCTTTTCGCTTTGGGAAATTCTTACCAGCGGTGGCGTGATGGGAAACATCATTATGGCACTCATTTTTTTATTAGGCGTGTTGTCCCTATACATTTTCTTAGAAAGATACTTTTTCCTCAAAAGGGCAGGAAAAAACACACCCAACTTTCTTGAAAACATTAAAGATTTCGTGAGCGATGGCAAAATAGACACCGCCATAGATTATTGTAAAACCATAGACTCTCCTGAAGCCAGAATGATAGAAAAAGGCCTAGCAAGAGTAGGAAGACCCATTTCTGATATTTCTAATGCTATGCAAAACCAAGGGCAACTGGAAGTGTCAAAATTGGAGAAAAACCTCAATATTCTAGCCTCTGCATCTGGTGCTGCCCCTATGCTGGGGTTCTTAGGAACCGTTATCGGGATGATTATGGCATTTTTTGAAATTTCCAATGTTACAGGTGCTGTAAGTCCTAAGCTATTGGCTTCGGGGATTTATACCGCTATGGCAACCACCGCCGCAGGATTGGCTGTGGGAATACCAGCTTATTTCTTCTATAATATTTTGGTAACGAAAGTGGACCGTTTGGTACTGAAAATCCAAACCCATATCAACGAATTTTTAGACACTTTAAATAAACCTATCTAATGGAACTGAAACGAAAAAATAGAGTAAGTGCCGAGTTTAGTATGGCATCAATGACGGATATTATCTTCCTACTGCTCATTTTCTTTATGATTACCAGTTCTGCCATTAGCCAAAGTGCTATAGAGGTAAAACTACCCGAAACCAGTGCCTCTAACCCAAGTACACAAGACCCAACCGCTGTTACTATAAAAGAAGATGGAACCTACTATGTAGGTGATGAAAATATTCAGAAAGAACAATTGGAACAGTATTTGGTAGAAACCTTGAAAGGGCAAGAAAACCCTACCTTCACCATTAGAGCCGACCAAAATACCAAACACGGCGATGTGGTGTTTGCGATGGAAATTGCCGAGAAACACAAATTTAATATCGCCATTGCAACGATACAAAACAATTAATGAACTACGCTGTAAAACATAAAAGAAACGAACGAAAAGACCGCCGAAAAAGTGCAATCATCACTATTTTGGTGTCTTTACTATTGTTATTGGGACTTTATTTTTACACCTTTACCAAATACATTCCTAAAACCGAGGTGGTTACCACGATGCTCATCAACTTTGGGGATAAGCAAGATGGTTCTGGTACAGAAGAACCTACACCACAAGAAGGCTCAGCTGCCGCCATTGTAGAACCACAGCCTCAGCCTGAATCTGAACCTTTACCAAAACCCGAGCCCAAGCCTCAACCCATAGAATCAGAGAAGGTGATTACAGGAAAAAACACCAAGGTTGCTACCCCCAAAGTGGAAAAAAACAAGAAAACAGAAACGAAAGAAAAAACGGAGAAAACGGAGAAAAAAAACTCTGAAACCACTACTAAAAAGGAAGTGAAAAAAGAAACTTCCTCCAAAACGAGCAATAAAACGGCTGCTACCTCCACAAAAAGCACTGAAACCAGCAAAAAACAAGGAGATGCTCAAGGCAATGCTGCCATCGGAAATTTAATTAAAGCCCGAGGAACAGCACAAGGTTCACAAGGGAATAGTGCCAATAATACAGGAAACTCTGGCGATCCATTGGGAGGCAATAGCAATGGAGAAAGCAAAATAGGCACCGATAGGAAACTGATTGCCTACATCCCTGGTACAATGGGGCGAGGGGGCGCTAAACCCGAAAGCCAATGTTCTGCATCTGGGCAGATTGTTATTGCCTACACCGTAGATAGAGCAGGGAATGTAACCTCTGCAAGGAGAAGCAGTGGTATATCAGATAACTGTGTGGTTTCCACGGCAATCGCTTGGGTGAAACAATATGTAAAAGCCGAAAAAGCCAATACTTCTTCCACAGGAACTTATAGAATCACTTTCTAATAACCAATGCTAATGCAAGATTTTGAAAACCAATACCAAGAAGCCCTCGAATGGCTTTTTGTACAGATGCCTAACTATCAAATTGATGGACAAAAGGCTTATAAACCAGGATTAGGCAACATTACCAAACTATGCGATGTTTTCGGAAATCCTCAGGATAAAATTAAAACCATACACATTGGAGGAACCAATGGAAAAGGCTCTACCAGCAATATGCTGGCCTCCATTTTACAAGAAGCGGGATATAAAGTAGGGCTTTACAATTCACCTCACTTGGTAGATTTTACGGAGCGTATCAAAGTTAATGGAGAGAATGCCAATCGTACTTTTGTATTTGATTTTATCCAAAAACTAAAGCATTTACCCGAAGATATTCAGCCTTCGTTTTTTGAGTTTACCACCATTATGGCATTTGAATATTTTCATCAGCAGAAGGTGGATTTCGCCATTATTGAAGTGGGTTTAGGAGGAAGATTAGACTCTACCAATATTATTTCGCCTATGATTTCCGCCATTACCAATGTGGCATTAGACCACCAAAATATTTTGGGAAACACTATTGAGGACATTGCGAAGGAAAAAGCAGGCATCATAAAACATCAAACGCCCATCATTTCAGGGGATGAAAATTCTATAGTAAAAGCCATCATTCAGGAAAAAGCAAAAGAAAATGAGGCTATATTTATAGATGCCACAACGCTTTCTACACCTTATGAAACGGATTTGAAAGGGAAATATCAGCGAAAAAATCAACGCGTGGTATTGGCTTTGGTGGAAGCATTGCGAGAACAGCAGATTTTAATTCCTGAAGAAGCGGTAAAGGCGGGATTGCTTAATGTTCAGCAGAATACCAATTTCCTCGGCAGGTGGTTTGAGTTTTCACAGCATCCACTTACCATTTGTGATACGGGGCACAACCAAGCAGGATTGGAAGAAGTTTTTGCACAGCTCAATGAGATGCCACAGTTTAAACACATTGTTTTGGGCTTTGTGAATGATAAGAAAATAGACGAAGTTCTCCGTATTTTACCTCCCAATGCACAATATTATTTTGTAAAACCGAGCATCCACAGAGGGCGACATCCTCAGGATTATGAAAATCTATTGCAAGAAGCCAATATCAGCTATCAGATTTTTGATGAGGTTAATAAAGGCTATAACGCTGCAAGACAGCATTGTAGAGAAAATGAAATGATATTTATTGGCGGGAGTAATTTTGTAATTGGAGATTTTTTAGAAAAAAATTTGGAGAGAAAGAAATAAGTTGTATATTTGCACCACTCAAAACGAGTGAACGATTTACAAAATCGGGTTCTTAGCTCAGTTGGTTCAGAGCATCTGGTTTACACCCAGAGGGTCGGGGGTTCGAATCCCTCAGAACCCACCAAAAGGAACGATACCTTTCAAAAAAAATCGGGTTCTTAGCTCAGTTGGTTCAGAGCATCTGGTTTACACCCAGAGGGTCGGGGGTTCGAATCCCTCAGAACCCACCAAAAATCCTGAAATCTTTAGGTTTCAGGATTTTTTTTATTCTTCAAATCCATTGTGAAAAAATGTAACTTCATTTCATAATTATGAAAAAGCAATTGTTTCAAAATACTTATTTTTGTGGACATCATAAAAACTCGTATTTTGAAACTCAAAGGAAAGATTCTTTTAAAATATACGCTTGTTTCGTTGGCTTCGCTATTGGTTTTACTCACGCTGCTCATCTTCAGTTTGCGTTTACCTGCTGTTCAAAATTATCTAAAAGGACATCTGGTAACTTATCTTGAAGATAAAATAAAAACTAAAGTAAGCCTAGACCGTGTGTTTATAGGTTTTCCCAATAGCTTGGAAATAGAAAACCTCTACCTTCAGGGGCAAAAAGTGGATACACTGCTTGCCGCAGAAAAATTTCGTGTGGATTTGGATATGTGGCAACTGCTTAATTCCAAGGCAGATATTACCGCTATTGACGCGGAAGGCATCAATGCCAATGTGGTAAGAAATGCTGATGGAAGTTTCAATTTTGATTATATCATAGATGCCTTTGCCAGCAACGAGAAAGAGAAGGAAAGCAAGCCTTTTGTACTATCGTTAGATAAAATTGACTTGAAAAAGATTAGAGTTTCTTTCATTGATGAACAATCTAAAAACAATATCGCACTGCGTTTTAATCGCTTTAATACTCGGGTAAAAACCTTTGACCTTGATAAAAACGCCTACGCTATTGGCGACCTCAAAATGGATGGATTGAAACTAAAACTCCATCAGGGTTTTCTAGAGGAAGTTTCTGAAAATGTGGAGGAAACCGTAGATTCTCTTCGCCAGAAAAGCCCATTAAAAGTAGGCTTGGAAAGCATTAAACTCACCAACTTTGATATTGACTATGGGGATGAAAATTCAAAGACTTTTGCCAAAATATTATTCCAAGAACTCAATACAAAGGTAAAACATCTGGACATTGAAAATAGCCAATTTGATGTTAATCATTTAAAATTAATTGGAGCCGATATTAGGGCAAAACTGCACCTTGCAGGCACAAAAACAAAACCTCAAGCTTCCCAATCTGAACCTCAGCAGCCAATGAGCTTGCTTTTAGGGCAATTGGTCTTGGATAATGTTAAAGTCGCGTATGATAATACTGCAGCGAAATCTACACATCAAGGAATTGATTTTAACCATCTTAATTTCAGTCAATTAAATGCTGAAATAAGAAATTTTAAGATGGTCAATGGTACATTGGAAGGAAAAGTCAACTCTGCGGAAATCCGAGAAAAAAGTGGACTGAACATACAGAAATTCCATACCGATTTTGTTTACCAAGAAAAACAAGCGTATCTGAAACGCCTGCATTTGCAGACCCCATACACTACCTTGAGAGATGAATTGGTGCTTAATTACAACACCATTGAGCAACTGTCTTCCAATCCGGGAGCTGTAAAAATCTCCGCAAACATCCGCCAAAGTAAAATAGGATTTCGGGATATTTTGCTCTTCGCACCAGACCTGCGAAAGACCTCTCCTTTTAGCCAATATCCTAATGCCATACTCCACCTCAATACCCGATTGCGTGGCACTATCAACGATTTGGAAATTGCCACTTTGCAAATGTCTGGCTTGGGCGATATCAAGGCTTCCCTTTCTGGAAAAATCAAAAATGCTACCCAGCCAGAACGCTTGTTTTATGATATAAAACTGCAAAACTTCGGGGCATCGGCTAAAACCATTTTAAATATCACTCCTAAAGGTAGCATTCCGTCTAATATCTCGTTGCCTTCTCACTTTGCCATTTCAGGAACAGCAAAGGGAACTACACAGGTCATAGATACGCGGCTGAAAATGATTTCCTCATTAGGCAACGCCGATGTGGATGCCTTTCTAGATTTACGCCAAAAGAACAATGAGAAATATGATGTAAATGCCAATCTGGCTCAGCTTCAAATTGGGAAAATCATTCAGAATAAAGACCTTGGGATGGTAACAGGTCATCTGGTTGCTCAGGGACAAGGTTTTGATTTTGCCAAAGGTAATGCTTCGGTAAAAGGACATCTCACGGCTTTTGATTACAACCAATACCGATACAGAAATGTTAATCTAAACGCCAAACTCAACCGAGGTGCCTATCAAGTTCATCTCAATTCCAAAGACCCTAATGCCCAGCTTAATCTTTTAGCATCAGGCGTTTATAACGAACACCAGCCTACGGTAAACCTTAGCGGTAGCATCATAAAGCTAGATGTTCACAAGCTTGGTCTCTATGCAGAACCGCTGATTCTCGCAGGGAATATCGATGGGGCATTTACCAACCTCAATCCAGATTTTCTCAATGGCTATCTTCAGCTGGACAACTTTGCCATCTCGGATACCAAAGAGGTTGTTCCAATTCAGAACATTAGGCTTCAAGCCTCGTCTAATGAGCAAGAAAATACCCTTTCCCTTCAATCGCAGATTGCCGATTTGGAGATGAAGGGGCAATACCGCTTAACGCAAATCTTTGGTGCCCTACAAAGCACCTTGAACCAATATTATCAGTTTCAAAAACCATCGGCGTTACCTAAAATTCAAGCGGGACAATACTTTACGCTGGATGCCCGAGTGAAAGATGATGATTTGATTCGGAAATTTGTTCCCGATTTAAAATCCTTTGAAACCATTACCCTCCACGGTAATTACGATGCCGATAGCCGAAGCATCAGTTTAGAAGCATTGATACCAAGCGTTCAGTATGCTGAAAACACAATAGAAAATGCTACTTTCAAACTTTCTAATAATGCAGATGCCTTGCTCTATGATTTGAATGTAGGAAAAATCAATACCTCGCAAATTGCATTAAATCAAGTGGCTGCCACAGGAACTATTGCCGAGAATACCATCACCTACCATATCTCTACCAAAGATGATAAGAGCGTGGAGCAGTTCCTCATTGCAGGAAGTTTACAATCTGCTGATGAGGTGATGCAGATTTCCCTCAACCCTGATGGGCTGAAGCTCAACTATGACACTTGGGCGGTGGCTCCAGAAAATCAGATTAAATTTGGAAATGGGGGCATCTGGGCAAATCAATTCATCCTTAGTAATGAGGGTAGTCAGATAGCAATACAATCTGAACACCAAAGAATGAACGCTCCCCTCAATGTGGAGATTTCCAATTTCCAAATAGAAACCCTTACCGAAATGGTGAAAAAAGACACACTTTTGGCAAAGGGAACCATCAATGGGAATGTGAAATTGTTGGATTTTAAAAACCTTAATTTCAATTCAGATTTGAATATCAGCGAACTGCAAATATTCAATAATCCTATTGGTGATATTTCTGCGAAGGTCAATACCAAATCTGCACAGGTTCTGGATACCAATATCGCCCTCACGGGGTATGATAATGATGTGAGAATTACAGGCGATTATAATATTGCCCAGTCGGCTTTTGATTTAAAATTAGCCCTCAATCGGTTTCAGATGAAATCTCTCCAAGGCTTCACAATGGGGAACATCACCAATGCCGAAGGCTACATTTCTGGTGCAATGGACATCCAAGGGACACCCTCTAAGCCTAGCATTTTAGGGAAAATTCAATTCAACAATGTAGGGATGGAAATTGCCAAAACGGGTAGTGATTTTAGAAATATCAATGATGATATCTTATTCGTATCAGATGGTATCCGCTTCAATCAATTTAAACTGAATGATACTGATGGTAATGCCTTGATTTTTGATGGTAACATTTTTACGCCCAATTATCAGGATTTCGATTTTGATATGACCTTGAAAGCAAGGGATTTCAAAGCGGTAAATTCCAAGGAAGATAATGATAAAATGATGTACGGCGTTTTAGCCATCAATGCAGACCTCAACATCAAAGGCGATTTGGATTTACCAAAAGTAGATGGCAGATTAGCCGTTACAGACCAAACGGATTTCACCTTTGTGGTGCCACAGTCTTCCCCTACCAAGCAGGATAGAGATGGCATTGTAGAGTTTGTGGACCAAGACCAAATAGTGCTCAACCAAACCTTGAAAGCCGATAGCATCGATTCCCAAAGCGATATCCGCGGAATGGATGTGAATGTTAATATTTCTATGATCAAGGAGGCTAAACTTTCTCTCATCATAGACAAAGCATCGGGCGATTTTGTAAAACTGCAAGGCGAGGCAGACCTTACAGGAGGCATAGACCCATCGGGGAAAACCTCATTGGTGGGCGTTTATCAGGTGGAAAAAGGAGCTTATGAAATGTCTTTTAGTATGATTAAAAGAAAATTTGAAGTTCAAAAAGGCAGCACCATCACTTGGACGGGTGAGCCAATGCTCGCCCAGCTGGATATGACCGCCATCTATACCACCAATGCCGCTCCAATTGACCTGCTCCAAAACCAGCTCACCTCAGATGAACTGAACTACTACAAACAGCGCATCCCATTCAATACCCTTTTGATTTTGAAAGGTGAACTGATGAAACCTCAGCTTTCGTTTGATATTACCACAGCGGAAAACAATAATGCCGTTTCGCAGGAAGTGCTTGCCACTACCATCGCCAAACTGGAACAGCTGAGGGTAGATGAAAACGAGATGAATAAGCAGGTATTTGCCCTACTGATACTCAACCGCTTCATTGGAGAAAACCCTTTCCAGTCCGAAAGTGGATTGTCTGCCGGTACAATGGCGAAACAAAGCGTGAGCCAGATTCTTTCTCAACAACTGAATAACATTGCCTCTGACCTCATTGCAGGGGTAGATATCACTTTTGATTTTGATTCCTACGAAGATTATTCCACAGGAAGCAGAAACGAGCGTACCGACCTGAATGTGAACCTCAGCAAAAGACTCTTGGACGACCGCCTAAAAATCTCCGTGGGAAGTAATTTCGGACTGGAAGGAGAAGCCAGACAAGGCGAGCAGATGACCAATATCGCAGGGAATATCACCGCAGATTATATGCTATCTAAAGACGGAAGATACACCCTAAGAGCCTACCGAAAAAATGATTATCAGGTGGCGTTGCAAGGGCAAATCATCGAAACAGGTGTGGGCTTCATCATCACCCTAGATTATGATGAGTTCCGAAACATCTTCCGCCGCGTGAGAAAAAATCGTGATGCTAATAAACATCTGAGAACAATAAGAAAAGAAGTAGAATTTGTAAAATAACGCCAACTACTAAAAAGCAATGAATCTCTCTAAAATAACATACCAAAGTGTCTTGGGGCTAGCCATAGCTTCCCTCATTATATCTTGCAATACCCGATATCTGAAAGAGGGCGAGTTTCTCTATACAGGGGCAAAACTCCATATTGAAAATGATACCTTATCTAAAAACAATAAAAAGGAATTGAAAGAAGGGCTAGAGAAAAACCTTACACCAAAACCCAATTCTTCTTTCCTAGGATTGCGTCCCAAACTTTGGATTTACAACATCACGCCAGAACCTAAAAAGGAAAAAGGAATAGTCTATTGGCTCAAAAACAAAGTGGGAGAAAAACCCGTACTCCTTGGGCAGGTAGATAGAGCGTTCAATAAAGAGATTATAGAAAACCATTCCGAAAACAAAGGCTACTTCAACGCGAAAGCCCGCTATGACACCATTACCAACGGAAAAAAAGCCCAAGTGGAATACCGCGTAAAAACAGGTGCTAGATACCACATTAGTGATGTAAAGTTTCCTGAAGATACAGCAAAAATAAGCCAAGAAATACAAGCTGTAAAAGAAAAAAGCCTCCTGAAAAAAGGACAACCATTTGATTTGGATGTGATAAAATCCGAAAGAGAACGCATTGATGCCAGAATGAAAGAACACGGTTTCTATTATTTCCATCCAGATAACCTTATCGTACAAGCCGATAGCACCATCTCCCAGAGCCCAGAGGTGGAGCTAAGGGTAAAACTGAAAGAAAACACACCAGAGCTTGCCGTGAAGCAATTCACGATAGACAAAATCATTATATTCCCAGATTATAACCTTGCCGAAGTCAAGGAAAACAAATACCAAGTCCCAATGAATCTGGATTCTATAGAAGTCTATAAAGATTTTTATATCATAGACCCTAAGAAAAAATTTAAACCTCATATTTTTGATAGAGCTCTCTATTTTCATAAAGGAGATATTTATAATAGAGCCGACCATAACCTCACCCTCAACCGATTGATAGGTTTAGGCGTTTTCAAATTCGTGAAAAATCAATTTGTCATTTCGGATAGCACCCGCAATAAGTTTGACGCCTACTACCTCCTTACCCCAAGGGATTTCCAATCGCTCCGCACAGAGTTCTTAGGGAAAACCAATTCTGCCAACTACGCTGGCTCGGAGGTGAATGTCAACTGGACGCACCGCAACCTCTTCCGTGGAGCAGAGCAACTGAAAGTCTCAGCATTTGGAGGATTTGATATGCAGGTAGGAGGGGCTAAATCTCAGGAAAGAAACGAGGGAAATCTCTTCCGTCTAGGGGGAAATGCCCAGCTCTCTATCCCGAGAATCATCGCTCCGTTTAAATTTTCCTCTTCCAGTGGTTTTGTTCCTCGCACCAATGCTGCTATAGGATATGAGTTTGTAAACCGTACCAAATGGTATCAGCTGCACAATTTCAACGCTTCCTTTGGCTACACTTGGCGAGAAAACATCCGCAAAGAACACGATTTAAAAGTCTTTGATGCTACTTTGGTTTACCCTCGTAATGTTACCGATGCGTACAATGCCTACATTGTGGATAAGTCTTATCTGCAGAGAGCGATAGAGCAACAACTCATTTTTGGACCTACCTATGCCTATACTTATACCAATACGATGTTGCCAATGGCGAATACCATCTACTATCGCGGTTTTGTAGATTTAGCAGGGAATTTATCAGGCTTGCTCACAGGAGCTAATGTTAAGAATGGTAATCAAAAAACACTATCGGGCGTACCATTTAGCCAATATGCGAAAATGGAGCACGATTTCCGCTATTATCATCAGATTTCATCTAAGCAAAAAATTGCTACACGCCTTATTGCAGGGGTGGCTTACCCTTATGGTAACTCGGCATTTATCCCTTTTTCTCGTCAGTTTTTCTCAGGCGGGAGCAACAGCGTAAGGGCATTTCGTGCCAGAGCTTTAGGGCCGGGCAGCTATGATCCACGATTGCCAGATGGCTCACAATACCGCTTTGACCAAGCTGGTGATATTAAATTAGAACTCAATGCAGAGTATAGAGCCAATCTGTACCGCTTTTTGAATGTTGCCTTGTTTGCCGATGCAGGCAATGTATGGCTTGTCAATGAAGATAGCTCTCGCCCTGGTGCTAAGTTTTCCAAAGATTGGCTTAGTGAGATTGCCGTAGGGGCTGGACTGGGCTTGCGTTTGGATTTTAATATTTTGCTCTTCCGTTTAGATGTTGCAATGCCCATCAGAGTGCCGTATTATGAGAAGGACAACCGCTGGATGTTTAACAAAATTGATTTCGGAAACAGTACTTGGCGTCGGGATAATCTGATGCTGAATATCGCCATAGGCTATCCTTTCTAAAAATGGGAGGGTAGAAGTTAGAGGGTAGAGATTAGAGATTAGAAGTTAGAGATTAGAGGGTTAGGAGGTGAGAAATTTCTACCGAGGGAAAATGATGAAATTTAACTTTAATGATTAAGTAAACAATGAAGAAAACATTAAATTTTTATTGGAATATATTAAAAAAAACCACACAGCATTGGAATGATTCTTCTGCAATGAAGGACTCTGCCAGTCTGGCTTACTACGCTATCTTTTCCATCCCCGGTCTTTTGATTATTGTCATTTGGCTGGCGGGTTATTTCTTTGGAGAAGAAGCCGTGAAGGGGGAAATCAATAGACAGATAGGCTATGCAATGGGAGAAGACACCGCGAAAAGCATAGAAGGTATTATTAAAAGTTCTCTAATAGATAAGGAGGGTTGGTTTATGAAAATCGTAGGTGTTTTTTCTATGGTCTTTGGTGCCACCACTATTTTTTTTCAGCTTCAGAAATCTCTGAATGCCCTATGGGATGTAGAACCCGCTCCTAGAAAGGCTATTGTTGCCTTTTTGCTTGATAGAGCCAATTCCCTTGGTATGGTACTGATTATTGGCTTTCTGATGATGATTACAATGGTGCTTTCCACTGTTGTTGCGTATTTTGGTAACCTAATGTCTCTATACTTCGGTACGGAAGTTTATCTTCTTGCTCAGGGGCTTAATTTTGGCGTGGGCTTCTTGGTGGTGATGGTACTGTTTGCTTTAATCTTCAAAGTATTGCCCGATGCCAATGTCCAATGGAAAGGCGTATGGTCTGGTGCTTTTTTCACTGCTATACTCTTCACCATCGGTAAGTTTCTATTGAGTTATTATTTTGCCACAGCAAATCCCACCTCGGCATTTGGAACGGCGGGAACTATCATTCTGGTGATGATGTGGATTAATTACACCTGTATGTTGCTGTTCTTCGGAGCAGAATTTACCAAAATCTATTCTGAAGAAAAAGGCTTTGCCATCAAACCTTCTAAACACGCCAAATGGAGTGCAGAGAAACGCTATACCCAAGCTCTGGAACAGATACAAGCCAATGACAGAGATGCCCAAAGCATCTAACACCTATCATTCCACTTGGGAAGTGACTAACCCCATCTATGTCTAACATCATTCCGCTTGGGAAATGCCTAACCCCATCTAGGTCTAGCATCATTCCGCTTGGGAAATGCCTAACCCCATCTAGGTCTAGCATCATTCCGCTTGGGAAGTGACTAACCCCATCTGGGTCTAGCACCATTCCGCTTGGGAAAAGACTTCCCCTCCTAACCTCTTAGCCTTCTAACCTTTTACTCGTTTTTCTTTATTTTTGCAAGATTAAATACCATTAAGCCTTGAACAAGAAACAGATTATCATCATAGGAGGTGGTGCCGCTGGATTTTTCTGTGCCGCCAATATAGACCCTGCAAAATATAGCGTTACCATTCTGGAACAAAATAGCGATGTGCTACAAAAAGTGAAAATCTCAGGTGGCGGTAGATGCAATGTAAGCCACGCCTGTTTTGACCCAAGGGAACTGGTAAAGTTTTATCCGCGTGGCAATAAGGAACTGATAAGTGTTTTCAGTAAATTTCAACCTGGTGATACAATGGAGTGGTTCGAAAGCCGTGGCGTCCCCCTGAAAATAGAAGATGATAATAGGATATTCCCCGTTTCTAATGCTTCGCAATCTATTATAAACTGCCTGAAAAAGGAAGTTGCACAAAATGGCTTTCAGGTGCATACCAAAACCACAGTAAAAGAGATAAAAAAAGAAAATAACACTTACCTCATCGGTACTAATAATGGTAATTTCTCTGCGGATATCATCATCTATACTACAGGAAGCTCGCCCAAATCTGTTCAGCTATTAGAGCATCTTGGGCATCAGTTGGTAGCCCCTGTGCCTTCGCTTTTTACCTTTAATATTAAAGATGAACTGCTCACCCATTTACCTGGTACTAGTTTTCCCTATGCAGAAGTGAGCATTCCACAGCTTAAAACAGAAGAAACAGGAGCCTTGCTCATCACCCATTGGGGACTTTCGGGGCCTGCCATTTTAAAACTTTCGGCGTGGAAAGCCAGAGAGCTATCAGAGGTGAACTATCAGTTTGAAATAGAAGTGAACTTCATCGGCAAAACGCTCTATGAAGCCGAAGCCTTGTTTTTAGAATTTAAACAACAGCACCCTAAAAAGCAAATCGGGCAAAGCAAAATCTTTGACCTCACCCATCGCTTTTGGAATCAGCTTTTGGACAGCGTACACATTCACCCAGAAAAGCAAATGGCAAATATCTCTGGCAAGGAAATGAGAATACTCCTTGAAAATCTGTGCAGAAAATCTTTCAAAGTAAATGGAAAATCCACCTTTAAAGATGAATTTGTAACGGCGGGTGGCGTAGCTCTGAAAGAAATCAATTTTAAAAATATGGCATCAAAAAAATTAGAAAACTTCTACATTGCGGGAGAAGTTCTCAATATAGATGCCATCACAGGCGGGTTTAATTTTCAAGCCTGCTGGAGCGAGGCGTGGCTTATAGCACAGGAACTGAATGGCTTTCCTTAGCAAATGCGTAGTCCGTTTTCGGTATCCGCTTGGGTTGTTAAAAGAACAACGCCCGTATTGGTATGAACGCCTAATACTAAGCATTCTGACCAGAAATTGGCAATTTTTTTAGGAGGAAAATTTACAACCCCCAAAACTGTCATTCCTATAAGAGACTGAGGAGTATACAAGGTAGTAATCTGTGCAGAACTCCGTTTGATGCCTATTTCCCCAAAATCGATGGTAAGTTTATAAGCAGGTTTTATCGCTTGTGGAAACTCTTCTACACCAATGATGGTGCCTGTACGGATGTCTATTTTTTCAAAATCATTCCAAGTAATCATTATCGTAGATTTTTCTATTTCTCAGAAACATAGAAATTAATGGTTTCTTCTATGGCATTACTGCATACGGGGCAAAAGCCTTTCGCCTCATTGGTTTTCATACGGCAGTCTTGCACGGGGCTGTATATCCCTTTGGCAACATAGCCTCCCCCTTCAAATACACCTAAAGTATTTTTATACTTAGCGGTGCGTGGGGTAGGAATAGGCGTTTTCTTGTGTAGCATTGTTTTCCATTTTTTATCAAAATCTACCAGCGTGGTAATGTTGGGCTCCCAAGGTTCTATCTCAAGGTTGTAGATAGAGTCAAAGGCGGTATCAGAAGAATAATACTCATCTGCAAGACCTACAAACCCGTGTCCAAACTCGTGCACGAAGACCTCTAGAGAAGAAGGGTGGTCGGCAGTTCCTACATTCAGGTGGTTGTAGAAGCCAGCACCACCATATTGGGCTGTATTGGCAAGTACAAAAATTTGGTCGTAGGGTACGAGGGAGGCAATATCTGCAATGGTACTCACATTGTGCGGCGTGAGATAGCGTTCCATATCAAAAGTGTAGAAGCTGCTATTGAGAATGGTATTTTTATAAATGTTTTTCCCAGGGATATCCGTTCCAGATTCTTCGGAAAAGGCACCAATAGCATAGATATTAAAATGATTTTTAAACCGATTGTAAGGCGGAATGGTAAAGAGATAATCGATCATTCTTTGGGTATCTGCATAGAATTTTTCTAGTTCAGATGCGGTATAGCCTTCCGCTATCACGGCAATATCCACTTTGTGTGTGGCATCGCCATTGTATAATATTTTTTTAATAGGGTAGGGCGTTGTTTTTTCTTTTTTAATGAAATAATTATCGGGCGAAATCTTTTCAGAATGCACCATTTTAAACTGCCCATCTCTTTGTCTTTGGCTAATGCTTAGCGTGAGTTCCTTCAATGGGAAAGGAGTTTGTATAGCGTGGTAAAAGAGTTGCTTTTCGTTTGGTTTTCTGCTGTATAGCCATTCTCCATACAAAGAATTGAATCCTTTGGAAAATACCACTTGGCTTGTTTCTGGGTCAGAAAGTTGAAACAGAAAATCACCGTATAGGGGCATAATATGTTGGGTTTTAGAACCACCATAGAAAGGCTCTTCCTTCATCTGAATAGGGAAAACAAAGGTCTGATGCTCATCACCTGTTAGCTGAAAATCATAGCGAAAACTTCTATTATAATCAAAATACTGAGCCCAAAGCATTGGCGAAGCCAGCCATAATACGATGATGGAAAAAAGATATTTCATTTTTTACTTATTGTTGTTGGTTGAATAGGTTGAGGTTAGAGATTAGAAGTTAGGAAAAGCTAGAAGATTTAGATGTCCTTTCTCTTTCTTCTTTTATCTCAATTAGCTTATCACACCGCTGCCTATCAGTTCTTCATCAAGGTACCACGCGGCAAACTGACCTTCGGCGATGGCAGATTGCGGATTTTCAAACTCGATGAAAAAGCCTTCCTCAAACTGATAGAGTATGGCTTTCTCCAAGGGTTGTCGGTATCTTATTCTCGCCATCACTTCCATAGACTCGCCATTTTTTAATTTTAAATCTTCACGAATCCAGTGGACATCATCGTTTTCAATCTTCAAAGCCTTGCGAAATAAGCCAGGGAAGTTTCTTCCTTCGCCTACGAAGATGATATTATGCTCCATATCTCGGGAGATGATGAAGCAGCTTTCCTTATGTCCACCAATGCCCAAGCCTTTGCTTTGCCCAATAGTATAATACTGAGCCCCTTGATGCTTGCCAATGACTTTACCATCGGTTTTGTGGTATTTTATTTTGGAAGAAAGGTATTGCAACTCTTCCAGTTTAGAAGAAAAGGCAGGGGGCTGTTGAGAAAAGCCATCAAAATCTGAAAAAATCTCTACAATTTCTCCTTCTTTGGGCTGAAGTTGTTGTTTCAAAAATTCGGGTAAACTCACTTTCCCAATGAAGCATAGCCCTTGGGAGTCTTTTTTATCTGCTGTTACTAAGCCGAGTTCTTTGGCAATTTCTCTCACTTCAGGCTTGGTAAGCTCACCAATGGGAAAAAGAGCCTTAGAAAGTTGTTTTTGACTTAGCTGGCAAAGAAAATAGCTTTGGTCTTTATTATGATCCTTACCTGCGAGCAGCTGATAGATTTCCTCGCCATCCTCATTGGTAAAGGAATTCAATCTGGCATAATGTCCCGTAGCCACCTTATCTGCCCCGAGGGAAAGAGCGGTTTCTAAAAAAACATCAAATTTTACCTCCCTATTGCAGAGTACATCAGGATTAGGGGTGCGGCCTTTTTCATATTCATTGAACATATAGTCCACGATACGCTCCTTGTAGAGGTCGCTCATATCAATAACCTGAAAAGGAATTCCTAGTTTCTGGGCTACCATCAGAGCATCGTTGCTATCTTCTATCCACGGGCATTCGTCTTCCAGAGTAACGGAAGCATCGTTCCAATTTCGCATAAATAAACCTACCACTTCGTGCCCTTGCTGCTGCAGAAGATAAGCCGCCACAGAGGAATCTACCCCTCCTGAAAGTCCCACTACAATTTTCATAAATATCAGAACATTAAAAATTTTTCCTTGGCAAAGTTACAATAATATAAGTGAAGTTGAGCGTAGGTTTCATTTATGGTATGAAATTGGTTGATAGATAAATTTTGAAATTAAGACAATGAAAAAAATATTATGTTCTTTGGCTATTGCATCATTGACGATGGCATCGGCTCAGATTGGAGCTCAATTTCCAACGACAAAAATCGGGGATAACGATTCTAAATGGACCTTCGGTGGTTATGCTGGTCTTGGTGGTGCTTTTGGAAACAGCTACAGCGGTACTTCTTTTTATATCTCGCCGAGAGCAGGGTATAAGGTAACCGAAAATTTAGAAGTAGGACTTTCTGGAAACTTCACATTGCAAAATTCCAAATATTTTAGCTCTAATATGTTTGGGGTAGGACCTTTTGCTAATTATTACTTTGGAAGAAGCTTTTACCTATCGGGGATGTTTCAGGAGTTTTTTTACTCTCAGAAGAATAAGGTGTATGATGTGAAATACAATGGAGAAGAATCTGTTTTGTACCTTGGAGGGGGCTATATGCAACGCATTGGCAATAGAGCCTATATGCAAATAGGTGCAATGTACAATGTGCTTTACAATGAGAACAAATCTGTCTTTGGAGGAGGTTTTGTTCCCAATGTAGGGATTGTTTACGGATTATAAAATCAACAAGCCGTCTCGGGGAAATTCGAGGCGGTTTTTATCTTACAGAAAAATATTCCACACCGTGATGCTCTTCCTGAGCATTGGTAGAGATGAGATTTCTGTGATAGTCTTGATAGGTTGTTTTGTAGGCTTTGTTTTTAAGTGTTCTTCGCAACCAAAAGACACTCAAGACGCCTAATAAACCTATGGCACCCGCCATCAAAACGCTAGCTTCTTTATTCATAATATCCATTTTGAGAAAGGTAGTATTCAAATAGTATTCCTTTTTGGAGTTTATAATTTTAAATTTTGTTAAAAAATCATTACTTTTGGAGCAAATCTATTTGTTATGAATTTTAAATCGGTAATGCTTACAACGGGAGTGCTATTTTTAGCCTCTTGTCAATCTCAAAAAGTAATGACAAAGAACGAAAGTGGAAACATCAGTTATCCAGAAAGTAAAAAAGTAGCTCATACAGATACCTATTTTGGTGAGAAAGTAGAAGACCCTTACCGTTGGCTAGAAGATGATATGGCTGCGGACACCAAAGATTGGGTACAGAAGCAGGCGGCTTTTACAGAGAATTATTTAAAGAATATTACCTTCAGAGACAAGCTCCGCCAGGAGCTGAAAGAGCTTTGGAACTATGAAAGGGTAAGTGCCCCTTGGAAGGAAGGCGACTATACTTATTTTTCTAAAAACGATGGATTGCAGGCACAGTCTATCATCTACAGAACAGATAAAAACGGTAAAACAGAGGTTTTCTTAGACCCTAATAAATTCTCTGCCGATGGTACCACCTCATTATCTCAATTGAGATTCAATAAAAAAGGAACTTTGGCAGCGTATGCCATTTCTGAAGGGGGAAGCGATTGGAATAAAATCATCATCATCGATGCTATTACCAAAAAAGTGATAGATGAAACCATTGAAGATGCTAAATTTGGTGTGATTTCTTGGCTAGGAGATGAAGGTTTCTTCTACTCTAGCTACGATAAGCCAGAAGGAAGTGCCCTTTCGGCTAAAACCGATACACACAAGGTTTATTTCCACAAATTAGGAACCAAACAAAAAGAAGACAAACTCATCAAAGGTGGGGAAGATTTCAAAAGAAGATACCTCACAGCTACGGTGTCTGATGATGGCAGATATCTTATCCTTAGTGGAGCCAATGCAACAAGTGGTAATGATTTGTACATTAAAGACTTAACTAAAAATACAGACTTTATCCCAGTTCAGACAGGCTTTGATAATAATACCCACTTTGTAGATTCTAAAGGCGATGTTATCTATCTGATGACCGATAAAAACGCTCCAAATAAAAGGTTGGTGAAAACCCATATCAGTAACCCAACACAATGGACAGATGTGGTGCCAGAAACCGAAAATGTACTATCTATATCTACAGGAGGTGGTTTCCTTTTCGCAAAATATATGAAAGATGCCGTGTCTTATGTGAAGCAGTTGGATTATGATGGTAAATTGGTAAGGGAAATTCAGCTTCCAGGGAAAGGAACGGCAGGCGGCTTCGGTGGCGAAGCAGAAGATAAAGAATTGTATTATTCTTTCAGCAACTATGTTACACCAGGCACTATTTATAAATATGATATCGCCTCTGGGAAATCAGAAGTGTATTATAAACCTAATGTGAAATTCAATCCAGACGACTATGTTTCGGAGCAGGTATTTTTCACTTCAAAAGATGGAACCAAAGTACCAATGATGATTTCCTATAAAAAAGGACTGAAGAAAGATGGTAAAAACCCTACCATTCTTTATTCTTACGGAGGGTTTAACATCAGTTTGACACCAGCATTTTCCGTTGCCAATGCCGTTTGGATGAACAATGGAGGGGTCTATGCGGTACCGAACATCAGAGGAGGTGGCGAGTATGGAAGAAAGTGGCATATCGCAGGAACCAAACTTCAGAAGAAAAATGTATTTAATGATTTCATTGCAGCGGGCGAGTATTTGCAGAAGAATGGCTATACCTCACCAGATTATATGGCAATTTCTGGAGGTTCCAACGGAGGCCTTTTGGTAGGAGCTACAATGACGATGCGTCCAGATCTAGCCAAAGTGGCACTGCCAGCGGTAGGAGTATTGGATATGCTGAGGTATAATAAGTTTACCGCAGGGGCAGGTTGGGCGTTTGATTATGGTACTGCCGAAGATAGCAAAGAAATGTACCAATATTTGAAATCCTATTCCCCATTGCACAATGTGAAAAAAGGCGTATGCTATCCATCTACTATGGTGACTACGGGCGACCACGATGATAGAGTAGTCCCTGCCCATTCTTTCAAGTTTGGAGCAGAACTACAAGCCAAGCAAAGCTGTGCTAATCCAACCCTTCTAAGGATAGAAACCAAAGGAGGGCACGGAGCGGGTAAATCTACCGACCAGCTCATCAATGAAAATGCCGATAAAATGAGCTTTACGCTTTATGAAATGGGCATTAGAGCGTTGAAATAAAATAGTTGAACAATTGAATAACAAGTGGTACTGATGTTTTTATCAGTGCCACTTTTGTTTTGTGGGGCAATGGATTTGCTGTATTGTCAGTTTTTTAGAAATACGCCATTTTGGCATATTGTTTGATGCGGATAATGATAACTTACCAATAGGTGTTGGGATTTTAGCCATAGTCTGTGCAGAATTTGTTTTTTGCCAAACTATAGATGAATATTTTAAACATTATAGTTAGAGTAGGCGTTCTTTATGATTAATTTAAACTATAAATTTTAATTTAAATCCTTTAAGCTATGGCAAAGACCATAAACAATAGCATTACCCACGGGGTAAGCGGTAAGTTCGGCGAGCAGATTGTATTTCGCCAGGTTAATGGGCAAACACTAATGTGTAAAAGTCCCATCAGCAGAGGAAAGACCTCTGCTAAGCAAGAACAGCAACAGGAGAAGTTCAAAAAAGCTTCTCAGTATGCTAAACGAGCTCTAGAAGACCCAGTGCTCAGTGCAGGATATGCATTGGAAGCCAAGCGGAGGAAGGGGCAATCGGCGTACAATGTTGCAGTGGCCGATTATCTTATATCGCCTACTATTGATAAAGTAGATGTTTCTGCCTACACAGGAAATGTAGGAGAAAAAATCAAGATTCAAGCGTATGATGATTATAAGGTGGAGGCCGTTAAGGTTTATATCCATACCAGTTCCTCTCTTGTAGAGGAAGGGGAAGCTATCCTGCAAGGTATAGAATGGATATACACCATACAGACTGAAAATACTAATCTATCAGGCTCGAAAATCACTGTGAAAGTGATAGACACAGCCGGTAATGAATCCGAACAGGAGGTAGTGGTCTAAATATTAAACACCCCATAGGCTTAGCCTATGAGGTGTTTTTTTATTTCCCAAGTTTGTCTAATAGCTTTTGCGACTGCTCTTTTAGATAATTATTTTCTTTTACTAGCTGGTCTATATAGAGTTCATATCCAGCGGCTAATTCTTGCCCTACGAGTTTATGGTTTCCACTTTGGCTATTATGTTGTGTAAGCTGAAAAATATTTGCCACTTCCAAAGAAAAAGCCTGTTGTAGCGTAATTTGGTAGTGGTTGCATAGTTTTACCAATAGCCCAAGTTGTAGGCTTTCATATCTACCATTTTCTATTTTACTAATGATAGGGTGAGTTACTCCTATTTCAGTAGCTACGGCTTGTAGTGTTTCTTTCCGTGCATTGCGTATCGTGTGGAGGTTTTGCCCAATGATATTAAGTAACGAATGTATATCTATATTTTTCATAATGATAAGAATTTTAATCAAGCAAATTTACAAAATGTAATCTATAAGCACAAAATGTAAAGTGGGAATAATACTTTACTTATAAGTATATGCTAATTTCGCCCGTATAGGTAAAATCCAAACAAGCCCCATAGAGTGGTGAGGAATTTAATATACTTCGAGGTCTTTTGGAGAGTGGAAATAGTAGCCCTCATCATTAAAAAAGTGAAATAAAAGCATAAAAAATATTTTTCAAAACGACCTGTTTTGGCGTAGTGGGGTTTTAATTTTGCAGAAAAATAAAACAAAATGTGGAGAATAAAAGAGTTTTTGGATTTTGATAGAAATCCTCGCGTACCTTGTCATCAAGAAGACCTAAAACTAAAAGGTAAAGTAAAATCTGTGGAATACAGAGTATATACAGCGTATGCAAAGGGAGAAGCCCTCATCAAAGGAAGAACCAAAGAGCACCTGCTTACCCACTTTGATACACTCGGGAGATATACCCAAGTCATTGATTTCTGCGATGCTACTAAGTCCTTGTATTACTACAACGAAGATAATACACTCGCCAAAATAGAAGAATGCAATGAACACGGGGAATGTTACTTACTAGAAACTTTCCGATATGATGAAAAAGGCAATATGGTAGAGCATAAAGAAGCCTTTCCAGATGGTGGCCTATGGGGGCGTATGCTATACCGATACAATAGACAAGGACAATTAGTTGCTAGTGATGATGTAGAAGAAAAATCTAAAAAACCTTTTATCAAAAAACGATACATCTACAAAGGAAATACTGTATTGCAACGCAGTGGCGGAAAGATATTGAAAGGCGAAGGAGAAACCTATACCTATAATGAAAATCAACAGCTTATAAAAGTAGGGTGGAGACATTATAAGTATTTTGATTTCACCTATGATGAAAGAGGAAATCTATTGGAATATAAAGAGAAATACGAGGGGAATAATGAAGTAAATGAAGTCTTCAAATTCCAATACGATGAGCATAACAACATCATAGAAAAATATCACGATAAGAGATATATAAAAAAGAAATTAGGTAAAGAACACACCACCTATCAGTATGAATATGATGCACACGGCAACTGGACGAAAAAAATGGTCTTCTGTAATGGCGATATAGAGGATGTAATCCTAAGAAATATAGAATGTTTTGATTAAATTTGTGGAATCTAAAAATATAATAAAAAATAAAAAATGATAGCAATTACTATTAATTACAATCCCATTACTTGGGAATCAGAGATACGATTTAATGATGAACAAGTTAAATCAAATCTTAGCAACTTTATAGCAGAAAACAAAGAAAAGGATATTGTTCTTTGGATAGATGCTTTTGTGAAAAAAGTATTGGAAGAAACCAATGATGAGGCATTTCAATTAGAAATTGACAAATGTTTCAGTATAGATAAAAAAATCATTGAAAGTAAGCTTAAAAATAATGATAAGGTTGATCTTAGCATTATTAGCATTGATGCAGAAGAAGAATATAAAAAAGTAGATATCGCAATAGACGCTATTTTATCTGAAGATGGAACTTTTTTCCAAGATGCAATAGATGCAAGAAAAGAGAATATGGAAACGCTAAAAAGCACTATTATAGAAATTCCTGTAATTGCTACAATGAGTTCAGGGAAGTCTACCGTGCTTAATGCTTTGATTGGACAAGATTTACTTCCATCTCTTAATCAGGCAACTACGGCGACTACTTGTAGAATTATTGTAAATAATGATTTACAATCTTTTAGAGGTAGGGTGATGAAAGATGGGGAGATAATCATAGAGGAAGATAATATTGATAAAAGCTTTGTAAAAGAGCATAACGAACGGGCAAATGAAGAGGACTTGGATATTATCATAGAAGGCCCTGTACCTCAATTAGATACCAATGGATTTGAAATTCATTTTATAGATACGCCTGGGCCTAATAACTCTCAAAGTGAGAAACATACAGAAAGTACTTATGAGTATTTGGAAGATAATCAAGATTTACCAATAATACTATATGTTCTCAATGCAACTCAGTTGAAAGTAGAAGATGATAAAAATTTATTAAAAAAAGTAAGTGAAATTTTTGAAAATAATAAGGAAAATTTAGATAGAATTATATTTCTAGTTAATAAAATTGATAATTTTGATTTACAACAAGAGAATGTTATCTCTTGTATAGATAAAGTGAAAAAATATTTGGAAGAAAATATTATTAGAAGCGAAAAGATATTTCCTATATGTGCGGAGTATGCAAGGTTGGCTCAATTAGATAGTGAGAAAAAGACAAGAAAAGAAAAGTCCGATTTTAGAACATTTAGAGAAAATTTTTTAGACTTTGATGAAGACTACAAAGGTTATGAGCTTGTAGAACATAGCCCTTTAAGAGAAGAGCAAAAGGAATATCTTTTTGCCCAAGCAGAAAAAGATGAAACTACTAAGGACCTCGTGTATTCTGGGCTATCGGCAATACAGTTATATATAGATGAGTATATAAAAAGTCATCATAAGAAAAATGTATATAAAGAGCTGGGGAAAATCGTTCGTGAGATTTCAGAGGCTTCATCAGCCCATATAGAGCTGGAAAAGAAAAATCTATACGAGAAAACAGAAGTAGAAAAAAAAAGAATAGAAGAAGAAAAAGAGGCTAAAACTAAAAAAATAGAAAAAGATAAAGAAAGCCTTGAAAAGAAAATCCACGAACTAAAAGTAGATAAAAAAAGATTTCAGAAAGAAAAAGAAAGATTAGATGCTCGGGCTAATGAATTGAACGTCGAGGCAAGCCGTAAAAATAATATTTTGCCCATAGAAGCAAAAAAACTACAAGAAAAGTTCAATAAAGCGATTTCTGAGACTCATATCAGTGTTGAGTCTGCAATCAATTCTGCTGGAAAAGATATTTTTCTCAATCATTTAAACCAATTGAAAAGTCTAACCAAGGAAATTTTAATAGAGGATAAAGATAATCAAAGCATAGAAGAAGTTTCTTTTAATGCGATGCTTAATAATAATATAGGCTCTATATCGGGTATTTCGCTATCAAAATACACAACCAAAAGAGTAGAAACCAAAACTAGGGTAGTGAAGAAACGGGTTAAGAATGAGAAAGGTTTTTTTGGTAAATTATTTTCTTGGGATTGGGACGAGTATAAAGTAAAGGAAGTTCAAGAAACTTATAACGAGTATTATCAAGAGGTATCTATGTCAGAATTTTATGCAAAGGAAATAAGACCTGTTTTGGATCAAATTGATAAAAGTATAAATGAAGCAGAAAAATATTTGGATACTGAAATAGAAAATTTAAATAAAAATTATCTACAAAAGATAGATGATGTTATCCAGCAAGGGTTCGATGAAATTTATACAGAATTTCAGCAAGATATTGTTCGTAGCCAAGAAGAAATAGAAAAAATAAAACAAGAATTAGATAAAAGAATAGAAAAAATTAACCATATTAAAAATACCCTATAAAAATGAGAAAATACACAGATAATTCCGTACTACAAGAGTTTATTGAAACCAATAATGTTTCAGAAATAAAAAAGGAACTTATCAATAGCATTATCTTTCTTTTAGGTAATCGGGAAGAGATTTATAAAGCCATAGCAGAAGCAGAAACCAAAACCGATTTCGCCTTTGAAGAACATCAGGATATTACCTATGATAATAAGGAATCTACTGAGTTGTTGTATTCTGAAATAAAGCATACACTACTGAGAGAAAACTATTCCAGAGAACGCTTTGAGGAACTTATTGATACTTATCACAAAGCTTATAGTAATATTTCTGAAAAAGTACAAGAAGAAGAAAAAACTACACAATATTTTAGAGAACCTATAAAAGAACGCGATACAGAAGAAAAAATTAATCTTGTGCATATTATAGGAGGTGCTATCGTTGCTGTTATAACAGGTTATATCATCTATAAAATCATTAAATATTATGAGTAAAGAATTAAATCTATATAATCCTAACATAGAAATTAATAATATAAAGTTTGACTTTCAAAAACTGTATCTCAATGAGGAATTTTCTATTGTTCCCTCAGGTTTATCATTGTCGATAACAGATAATGAATTGAGAAATATTCGTTTTTTTCATTCGACCAAGTTTGTATATGAAAAAGACATCAAAATCTCGTATAAGCTGAGTTCTGTATTCACAGCATTGCACTCCGTAGAAGCATCACTAATTGTGAAACTTATTTCCGATGGAAAAAAGTGTGACATTTTAGTAGGTGTAAAATCAGATACCCGTATTACGGACAAGCAGAAAGTTTTGGCAGGAGCCATTACAGGGAATTTCCCAGGGAGTAGTTTTTCCAATAAAGAAAAACCGCTTTCTAATGATGAGGTAAAAAGAAATAATAAAAAAGTATTTGGCAATTGCAAGGAAATCACCGCAGTGGTAGGAATTCCCTCCATTAAAAACAAGGAAGAAGAACATTTCATACAAGGCATTGAAAACCTAATTTTAGGAATGAATGGAAAGGCTTTTTCGGCTTTATTCATTGCAGACCCTGTGCATTCTACGGTTGTAGAAACCACTATTGATGCCTATGAAAAAGTGTACAGTGTGCTATCCAGCGAGCAGGAGTTTGTAACCACAGATGGCACAAATGAATCTACTTCTACCTCTACAAGTCTTTCTACAAGTGCTTCGGAAAGTAAAACCATAGGAACATCTATGAGTAATACTAAGGGGAAATCTGAAAGCACATCGGAAAGTAATACCACAGGAGAAAATAAATCAACAAATATTACTAAACAACCTTGGATTGGGAAGAAAAAATGGTTGGCTATTGTAGGAGGGATAACAAGGGGTACTTCAACAAGTACATCATCTTCTACTACAACAGGAAAAACCTTTGGAACCAATACATCAGAAACTTTCGGTACCAATGAATCTGAAACAAAAGGAACTTCAAAATCTACTTCTGAAAGCAACAGCAATACCCAAGGCACTTCTACCTCTTTACAAAAAACATTTACCAATAAGAAAATGGTAAACTTTTTAGAAGATTTAGAACTCCAAATCAAACGCCTAAAACAAGGAAAAGGCACAGGATTTTGGAATATAGGGGCTTACTTTATATCGGAGGAAGAACAGAATAGTGTTATTGCTGCAAATATCTATAATGGCGTTATCAAAGGAAGCGAGTCTAATTTTGAAACCAATGCCATTAAGACCTACAATGCTCTAAATAAAGAAGAAAGAGAAAAAGTAGTACAATATCTTACCCATTATGAAATCCCACAGATAGAAGACTATGGCTATCTTGCACAGGCTGTTACCACAGATGAGATGACCATACAGATTAATTTCCCGCACAAGTCTGTTATAGGATTAGATGTGGTAGAGGTTACTCCTTTTGGCAATAACCCTTACTATAACGATGAGAAAAGCATAAAAGTAGGAAATCTATACAATTATGACCAAGAATATTCTATTCCTATTACTTTGGATTATAATAAATTCACCAGCCATATTTTTGTAACAGGGAGTACAGGCTCTGGAAAATCCAATGTTACTTATAATCTCATAGATAAGCTACTTAAACAAAACATTACTTTTCTTGTAATAGAACCTGCCAAAGGCGAGTATAAAGATGAATTTGGGGGTAGAAAAGATGTATCCGTATATGGAACAAATTCCAATTATACAGAATTACTGAAAATCAATCCGTTCCAATTCCCTGATGGCATACATATTTATGAGCATATTTCTCGTTTCATAGAAATTCTAAATGCTTGTTGGCCTATGGAAGCCGCAATGCCTAATTTGCTAAAAGAAGCGGTAGAAGACGCTTATATTACCAAAGGTTGGATATTAGATGAATCCCGCTGTATTTACGGGAAACAATTTCCTACATTTTCAGATTTATTAAAATCTTTGGAGAGAATTATTCAGCAAAGTAAATTTTCACAAGAGATTAAAAGCAATTACGAAGGAGCATTGGTTACTCGGGTGCGTAGTATGACTAACGGAATCAATCGTCTGATTTTTACGGAAAAAGGACTATCAGATGAAGAATTGTTTGATAAAAATGTGATTGTAGATTTGTCTCGTGTGGCATCTTCGGAAGAGAAAGCTCTTTTTATGGGGCTTATCTTTATGAAACTCAACCAATATCGTATTGCTACAAAACAAGGCAATAATAGTGATTTAAAGCATATTACCATAATAGAAGAGGCTCATAATCTATTAAAAAGAACCTCTACCGAACAAAGTAATGATGGGGCTAACCTTGCAGGAAAATCAGTAGAGATGATTTCTAATGCCATTGCAGAAATGCGTACTTATGGTGAGGGTTTCATCATTGCAGACCAAGCACCAGGGCTTTTGGATATGTCTGTCATACGAAATACGAATACTAAAATCTGCCTTCGTCTTCCTGATTTTGAAGATAGAAAATTGGTGGGAAATGCAATGAATCTATCCGATGAACAAATCAAAGAATTGGCAAGCCTTGAAAGAGGAGTTGCCGCCATTTATCAAAACGATTGGCAAGAAGCTATTCTCTGTAAGTTTGATAAATACGAATCTAATAACAAAGAGTTTATACATCATCCTAATCAAAATGAAAGGTCTGAAAGCATACAACATTGTATTTCATTATTGGATTCTGTAACAGAGTATGATGATAGCAAATTAAAGAAAATAAATGATACGCTTCTATTTGATTTCTTTTCTAAACATTTGATTTTAATAGTGAATAAGGAATCATATTCTGATAATTTGAAAAAGAATGAACTTATCAAAATCTTGAAATCAGCTCTACAAATCAATGATGAGCAATCCAAAAAAGTACTCCAATATTTCTTAATCCAAATATTAGGTGCAGAAGAAGATACGAGTAGTAAGGAAATAATAAGAAAAATAATGACTAAAATTTAATTATTATGGTAGAAACACTAGCATTAAAATTAGCATTAAAAGTAGCCGAAGCAGCTTCAAAAGTAGCCGAAGTTGCAAATCAGGTAGGGGAAAAAGCAGTAGAATCTGTAAAAAATGGCGAAGGATTACAAAAGTTTATGGAAAATGGTAAGACAGAGATGAATTCTCCATCGGAAGGCTTGAATGAAAGCCTTTCCCCAGAGCAATCTTCAAAGTTCTCCGAAAATACCAACAAGTTAGATGAACTACAAAATAAAATAGAGCAATCTCCAGAGGAAGTTTCTAATAATATAGAAGACTTTTCTTCGGAATTCAATGAAGCAAAAACCAATTTATCTGAGGTGATGAATTCCGTAGATAGTCAATCTATATCTACGGAACAAAGAAATACTTTTTCAGATGTCATTAAGCAAATAAATGAAATAGGAAAAGCTCTTAACAAGCTCCCTATTTCAGAGGCAAATGAGACAGGTACAGGAGAGGATAATGAGAATACAGATAATAACGAAAGTGAATAACATACTATGAATTTTGAGAAAACAAATACTTCCGCCACAGAAGTAAAAGGAAAAGAAATCACAGGAAATTCTATGGAAGGGGTTAGCTCCAAGCTTTCCCCTGAAAATTCTGAAAAATTAGAGGGAATTCAGAATAAAATAGACAAATTGCAAGACAAAATAGAGCAAGATCCCAATAAAGTTGTAGCAGAAAAAGATAATTTTATTTCTGAACTTAAAGATGTTGAAAAAAGTTATGATGTTATTAAAGATGAATTAGCACAAGGAGAAAATCCTTCATCCATAGAATCTATTCCTCAGTTGAAAGAAATTTCTATGCAATTAAAGGAGGTGAAAGACAAACTTAATCAACTAGAAACTGAACAAATTGAAAAACCGATTTTCCTACCTGTTGTAGGAGATAAATACAACGAAGGAATTAATGGTAAAAAAGTTATGATCCTTGCAGATAGTCATTATTTGGGAAAAGAAGATATGGAAATCTATCATAAGGATAAAACCGATGTTCGTATTTCTGGGATAACGAAAAATGTAGTTGAACAGTACACAAACTATATTGATGGAAATGGAGAACACCACTCTTGGATGAACACTTATACCAAAGGATATAAAGTTTTGGGTAATCAGGATATGAGTAAAAGTGAGATAAAGGATATAATAGACAGAACCACTTTCTATAACTATGTTCAAACTCCTATGGGTGGACCACGAGAAGCACCTTCTCTGATTGATTACAAAAACGCGGAACAACCTCTTAGAAATGTTCTCAAAGAGTCACAGCCAGATGTTGTAGTTGTATGGGGAAATAGGTCTTGGGATTCTTTACCAGAAGATTTAAAAAATAATAAAAACATTTCATTTGTTCAGATAACCCATCCATCGGCGTCTTCTTTTAACTATCAGAAAGAATATGAAAAATTAAAGGACATTTTATAGATTTTTATCAAGGTGTAGTTTTACAGAGAAATTCAGAAGTATATTCAAAAAATTAAAAAATAATTTCTTAACAGCCGTACTTTGTCGTTGTAGAGACGCAATGCATTGCGTTTCAATGATAAAAAAATAAAATGGATTAAAATGATACAATACATTGCCAATGAAGAGCATTATTCCAAGGTTTTAGAAAAAGCCAAAAAGGTAAAGAAAAGCCTATGGATAGGCACTGCGGATATAAAAGATGTATATGTAAAGGCTGGGATAGAGAGTACCCAGCCTTTTCTCTCGGTGTTATCTACGCTGATAAAAAACGGCGTAGAGGTTCGTATGCTTTTTGCCAAAGAGCCTGGGCAAAATTTCCGTAAGGATTTTGATAAATATCCCTTGCTTATCCAGTATTTGGAAACTGCCATTTGCCCAAGGGTTCATTTCAAGTTTTTTGTTTTTGATGAGAAGGAAGTTTATCTCGGCTCTGCTAACCTCACAGGGGCAGGAATAGGAATGAAAAGCAAGAACAATCGCAATTTTGAGGCAGGGATACTCACCACAAACCCCGAGATAGTAGAAAAGGTAATGAATCAGTTTGATGAGGTATGGAACGGAAGCCAATGCCCAAAATGTGGCAGAAAAAAATACTGCCCAATGCCCATAGATAAAATAATTTAATTTTTTTGAATTTATTCTCCATACGGACGCATTTTGGCGGTATTAGGTTCTAATTTTGTACCATAATTAAAAAAAGCAAAATTATGGTTTATTTAGAAAATTTTAGGTTTCCTAGTATAGGGTCAGAGGAAACGGAATTGCAAAGATTTGTTACATCAAGAGAAAATAAGGCTCTTAAAGGAGAAAGAAACTATGGGGTTGATTTTTATATGAGAAGCGTATATCCTTTTGGATTAATGTCTGGCATAGGATTACATTCCTTAGATTTTGAACCAATTACCATTCTCTACGGAGGCAATGGGTCTGGTAAATCCACAGCACTGAACATCATTTCCAACAAGTTACAAATCCCAAGAACTGCCCCTTACAATACCACAAAATGGATGAAAGAGTATTTGAGGTTATGTAAGTATAAAACAGACCTTAGCTGGACAGGAGAGGAATATGATATGACGGGTAAGAAACAAGGCAAATACAATATTTCTGAAATCTCTAAAATGATTACTAGCGATGATATTTTTAAGTATATGCTAGAAAAACGCTGCCAAACCGAACAAAAAATCTTCAAAAGTCAAGCCTTAGTTTCCCAATTTATTAATTATACACCACCTCAAAAAATGAACTTTGATACAGGAGAAGGAGTAGATGAGTATATAGAATATAATAAAGTGAGAAAACTATCTGCTTCCAAATTCTTAGAAGAAAAAATAGGCAAAATAGAAGACGGCTTTTCTAATGGTGAAACCGCTCTAATGTACCTCTTTGAGCAGATTGCAGAGCGAGGGCTTTACATTCTAGACGAACCAGAAAATAGTATGTCCTGTGAGTATCAGATGAAATTGGCAGAATATTTATCTCTTGTCGCAATGGGAGGTTCCCAACTCATTATCGCTACACACTCGCCGTTTTTATTGTCCATTCCCAATGCCAAGATTTATAACCTAGATGCCGCTCCTGCCACATTATCCAAATGGAACGAACTAGAAAATATGAAACATTATTTCAACCTTTTTGAAAAACACAGAGATGAATTTTTATAAAATCTCGTATTGAACGAGAAAAAACAACCCTACGAGGTTGCTTTTTTTTATAATAAGAGCTTCACAAAATCAGAAGAAAGCAATAACATACACCAATTCCCCCTCTTTTCTCCCTTCCTTCGGAGGGGTTGGGGGAGGAAGGGGTGCCGTAGGCGGGGTGTTAAAAATGTAGGGGCTTATTGCGTACGCTCACTATACTAGCCTACAACGCTATATAGGCAGTAGGATAGTAGGAGCAAATCGCAATCTACCCAAAACAATCCCACTCCCCCTCCAAAAAAAATCATCCCATCTCCCCATCCTCCCATTACCTCATTTCCAAATTTTCAAATTTCTAAATCCCCAAATTTCCAAAATCTTCAAATATTCTTTAAAAATCTCTCAAAACCACCTACCTTGAACAAACCTTGGAGCTACCTTGGAAGAACCTTGGAGAAAGATAATAAAAATCTCGTTTTTAAATTTGTAATAAAAGCGTTGTAAAATAATCAAAAACGCAATCAGCAATAAGGTAAAATACGCCTTTCTACCATCATATCGCCATCTCATCTCATCGGTTCTGTTGTTATAACCTAAATATCTAATCTCTGACCTCTGTTTTCAATTTTTATTCATTATTTTTGCATCTCAAATCAATATTTTATGGCAAAGCAGGAAGATGTTTTCAAAAATGTGGTTTCCCACGCAAAGGAGTATGGTTTTATATTTCCAAGTTCAGAGATATATGATGGGCTTTCGGCGGTTTATGATTATGGTCAGAACGGTGTAGAGCTCAAAAATAACATCAAGCAATATTGGTGGAAAGCAATGGTGCAGCTCAATGAAAATATCGTAGGGATAGACTCTGCGATACTGATGCACCCTACCACTTGGAAGGCATCGGGGCACGTGGATGCTTTTAATGACCCTTTGATTGATAATAAGGATTCTAAAAAACGCTTTCGTGCCGATGTGCTGATAGAAGATTACTGTGCAAAGCTGGAAGATAAAGCCCAAAAAGAGATAGATAAGGCGGCGAAGCGATTTGGTGAAGCGTTTGATAAAGCCCAATTTGAAAGCACCAACCCAAGGGTTTTGGAGTATAGAGAAAAGCAAAAAACAATTCTTGAAAGAATGGCGAGATCTTTGGAAAACGAAGATTTGGCAGATGTAAAAACCTTGATAGAAGAACTGGGAATAGCTGACCCAGAAACGGGATCTAAAAACTGGACGGATGTAAGACAGTTTAATTTGATGTTCGGGACAAAATTGGGGGCTTCCGCAGAGAATGCAATGGATCTCTACCTAAGACCAGAAACGGCACAAGGGATTTTTGTAAACTTTCTCAATGTACAGAAAACCTCCCGTCATAAACTTCCTTTTGGGATTGCGCAGATAGGAAAAGCATTCAGAAATGAAATTGTGGCAAGGCAATTTATTTTCAGAATGAGAGAATTTGAACAGATGGAAATGCAATTTTTTGTAGCTCCAGGAACAGAGTTGAAATTCTATGAAGAATGGAAGCAAAAACGCCTCAATTGGCATTTGGCTCTTGGGCTTGGTGAGGAAAACTATAAATTTCACAATCACGAAAAGCTGGCTCATTATGCCAATGCAGCAGCAGATATTGAATTCAAATTCCCATTTGGATTTAAAGAATTAGAAGGTATCCACTCGCGTACTGATTTTGACTTGAAAGCCCACGAAGCTCATTCTGGTAGAAAACTTCAGTTCTTCGACCCAGAAAGAAACGAAAGCTATGTGCCTTATGTGGTGGAAACCTCCATTGGATTGGATAGAATGTTCCTAGCATTGCTATCCCATTGCTTGAAAAACGAGACTTTGGAAGATGGCTCAGAGAGAACTGTATTATCGCTACCGCCAGCGTTAGCTCCGGTGAAAGCGGCTATTTTACCTCTGATGAAGAAAGATGGTTTGGGAGAATATGCAGAGAAGATTTTCAATGATTTGAAGTATGATTTCAACTTGATTTACGAAGAGAAAGACAGTATTGGTAAGCGTTATAGAAGAAATGATGCCCTTGGAACGCCATTGTGTATTACTGTGGACCACGATTCTCTTACCGACCATACCGTAACGCTAAGGGATAGAGATACAATGCAACAAGAGCGTGTGCCAGTCTCTGAGCTTAGAAGAATCATCGATGAAAAAGTCAACTTTAGAACGCTATTGTCTAAAATTTAGATAGAAGCAGAATATAACAAAAACCACCTCGGAAATATCTCTAAGGTGGTTTTTTGATTATGAAAAGATTAAAGTATTTGTTTTGTTTTAGAATGTTACCGTGTTGGTTTCTTTTCCTTTGGTGAAGTTCATTGTTTTTTGTTTGCCTTTGTAGGCGATGTTTACCACATTAAATTGTTTAGGGTAAGCATCAAACAAGATGGAATTTCTAATTTTCAATGAAGAAATTTCTCCTACGCCAGAAGCTTCAAAATAGACCCAAACCGACTCGCCATTCACTTGGCTTCCTGTAAAGGTGATGTTTTTAGGAGCGTCATTCACTGCAACATCAAAGTTTCTATTGATGTATTTTTTTACTTCGGCTTCAAATGCTGCCGTCTCTGGTCTGATGCCAATGGCATTAGAAATGTGAGAGGTATTCAGCTTGGTGGTAAATTTTAATGTCTTATTGCCTTCGGAATAATCTACCTTCGTCATAGACGAGAAAAAGTCTGCACTGTAAAAGCTCATCACTAGAGCTGTTAAAATCACTAGTGGAAAGATGTATAATAATTTTTTCATTTTTTTTCTGTTTTTATCCGACTTAAAAAAGTCTTATCTCATTGGGGTCAAATAATATGCCAAGTTAGAAATTAACATTGATGGTGTACTTCTCATAAAACGCCTTGATGTGAGCTACAGCCTCATCTGCAGTATCTACGATACGATAAAGATTAAGGTCGTCCTCTGCAATTAATCCATTTTTTACCAAAGCATTGCGGAACCAATCCAGAAGTCCACTCCAAAACTCTGAACCTACCAATACGATAGGGAATTTTGCAATTTTATGGGTTTGAATCAATGTTAAAGCTTCTGAAAGTTCATCTAAAGTTCCAAAGCCACCGGGCATTACGATAAAGCCTTGGGAATATTTCATAAACATTACTTTTCTCACGAAAAAATAATTGAAATCTAAAGAGTAGTCTTTATCTATATAAGGGTTAAAATGTTGCTCAAAAGGCAATTCTATATTAAGGCCGATGGATTTGCCACCTGCTTGATAGGCTCCTCTATTCCCTGCTTCCATAATACCAGGCCCACCTCCAGTGATGATGCCAAATCCTAAGGCTGTGATTTTTTCAGCAATCTCCACCGCCATTTTGTAATATGGGTCTTCTTCCTTCAGTCTTGCTGAACCAAAGATGGAAACGCAAGGTCCTATTTTTGCCATTTTCTCGTAGCCATCTACAAATTCGGACATAATTTTGAAAACCATCCAGCTGTCTTTGGTAATGGTTTCGTCCCAAGTTTTTTCTTTGAAATGGCTCTGAACGCGTTGGTCTATTTCTTGCTCATTTCCTGCAACGGCTTTTGTAAGTCCTTTTCCTCTTTTTATTTTTGACATATTGGTTGTTTTATCATTTTGATTATTTAAAATATTGTTCTGCTTCTGCTATGGATTCTGGCTTTCCCACATCTATTAAAGTAGCATTATGCTGATAGCCTTTTAGCTGATAATCCTTCATTAAATCAAGGTATTCTTCCATAATGGAAAATTTTCCCGTTCGGCTCATTGCTTTTAAAAGATTGGTATTGATGCAATGTACTCCGCTGAAAGCGAGGGGTTTTAGGTTTTTATCTGTGTTGTTCAAAATGGTTTCTCCTGTGGTTTCATTTCGCCAACCTTGGAGAGCCATTCCATCATCAAAAAGCAATTTTCTGGAACTTTTCCTATCGGAAACCGCTAATGAAACGAAATTTTCAGAGCTCAAGTGAAAGTTAATGAAATCGTGTATATTCAAATCAGTAAGAATATCGGCGTTCATTATCAGAAGATGCTCTTCTTGTTGAATGTACTCTTTGGCAAATACCAAGGCACCTCCCGTTTCTAAAAGCTCTCTGCTCTCATCAGAGATTTCAATATTAGCGTTGAAATTTTTATTTTCTTCTAAAAATTCCACAATCTGTTCGCCAAAATGATGGATATTAATGATAAAATCATTAATGCCGAACGATTGCAAATATCTGATGTTTCTTTCCAAAAGAGCCACGCCATTCACTTTTGCCAAAGCCTTGGGGTGCTGGTCTGTAAAGGGTTTTAGGCGAGTGCCTTTTCCTGCTGCGAAGATAAAAGCTTTCATCGGCTATGGGTTCAATTGTGGCTGTTCATCGTGAGTTACTGTTACATTGGCTTGCGGGTATTTTTCTTTTAGGTATTCGCCCATTTTTATCGCTGAATAAACACTGCGATGCTGTCCGCCCGTGCAACCGAAGGAGACCTGTAAGTTTTCAAACCCCCGTGAGAGGTAGTTGTCAACGGAGATGCTTACAATGCTCTTTGCTGAAGCTAAGAAATCTGGCATTTGGGTGTTTTGTTCAAGATATTCTTGTACGGGAGCATCATTACCCGTTTGGCTTTTGTACTCCTCTATTCTACCAGGGTTTAAGATGCCTCGGCAATCAAAAACGAAGCCGCCGCCGTTATCGGTATTATCTTTGGGAATGCCTCCTTTTTTGTATGAAAAACTATGAATATCTATGTTTAAAATGCTCATTTGTATATAATTAGTTTAAATATTAATATGAGGTTGAACTTTTTTTAATGCCTTAATCACTTTTGTTAGCTCTGGAAACTCGTGGGCATTGTCCCAATGTGTCATCAGGTGATAAATATTTTCAATGCCTTGTTCTATGCTGTTGAGAAAGTGTTTTTTCTTCTGAACCAAGCCTCTGAAACCGTAAGCCCCGAGCACTTGGAGGTACCGCATCAGTTGAATCCAAGCAATGGAATCGCGGAGTTTTTGCAGGGTACTTTCATCATCATAAAGGGAAATATAATAGTCTATCATTTCCTTTTTGAATGCTTCGGGAAAATTGGCTTTTGCTTGAAATAGAAAGGAAACCACATCGTACATTGCCACGCCTTCCATTGCAGATTGATAATCGATAAATCCGATTTGATTTTGGGCATTTATCATAATGTTTCTGGCTTGGAAATCTCTTATCATCAGGGTTTTAGGTTCTAGGGTTTCAACTTTTTCCGCGATTTTATAAAACTCTTTCAGTAGCGAGGTTTTATGATAAGGTAGCTCCAATACATCTACCATAAAATTTTTGAAATAATACAAATCGTGAATGATGGGGATATGGTCATATCGTTCATATTCAGAGGTTTGTGTGTAGTCAATTTGATTTTTAGTGGCGGTTTGTAGTAGGTATAATCGGTTAAGTGTTTCTTTCACCAGAGCTTTTACATTATCAGAAAGACCTTCTTCTTCAATGGTTTGTGATAAGGTTTTTTCACCCAAAAATTCTTGGATATAGATGGTTTTATCTTCCGAGATGGCAAAAATTTGGGGTGTATTTAGTTTCAGCTTTGAAAAAACTTCGGTAAAGTAAAAAAAGCTTTGGTTCTCTCTTATGTTTTGGTTCTGCGTTACGACATAAGTGACATCGCTGGTCTTGGCGATATAATTCTTACGAGACGAACCACTTTGTGGTAAAGTGGTTAGTTCAAATGGTTGGTTGTCAATAAATTGTTTAAAAAAATCTTTAATCTCTTCCAAAGCAATGCTGTTATCGCTACAAATATAAACAATTGAAACGGATTTCCTATCTTTGCAACTATGTTTGATGACTTTAAGCCTGTTTTAAAAATCCTATTACGTTTCCTTGTGATATATCTTATGTTATTGGGAAGCTACCAGTTGTATCTCAATGATTTTGAGGTTCAGGGATTGGATCCTATTTCTAGGAAAATAGCAGATAATGTTGTGGTGGTTCAGAATTTTTTAGGATATCCATCGGGGCTCTATGATATGGTGAAGGAAAAATCAGTATATTTTTATATTTCAGGGCAATATCCTACAAAAATGGTAGAGGGCTGCAATGCGGTGTCTATTATGATTTTGTTTTTATCATTTATTTTTGCGTTTTACAAGGGTTGGAAGACTTTTGTTTTTTCTGTAATAGGACTGGCGATATTGTACATTCTGAATGTTTTGAGAATTGCGGGGCTCAATGTGATCTATGTAGAAAATGAAGCTTGGGGTAATGCTGCTCACGATTATGCTTTTCCTGCAATTATTTATGGTGGGGTGGTGATTTTATGGCTGGTATGGATTAAATTTTATGTTTTGAAAAATGAATAAATGGCTTCGTTGGATATTGGTGGTTGTGGGAATTGCAGGGCTGATTGCTGTGCGAGTGGTAGAAGATGAATGGTTCTACGACCCGTTTATTCAGTATTTTAAAGGCGATTATCGCAATGGTGCTTTCCCTGATTTTAATTGGTTTCAACTGATTTTGGGGCATTGTTTTCGTTTTGTATTAAACTTGCTATTTTCTGCGATGGTTCTTCATTTTTTGTTTTTAAATCGACAATGGACATTGCAAGGCATTCTGCTGATGGTACTTGTTTTTGCCATTACATTTCCTATTTATTTATTTTGCATCTATACCAAATTTGAAATGGGATATCTTTTCTCGTTTTATGTGAGGCGATTTGTAATACAACCTTTAATTTTATTATTGATTATTCCAATGTTTTATTATAGAAAGCATCTTTTGGAGCATCAAAAAAAGAATTAACATAATGATAACTTCTACTTCATCAAAAATTACTACCGATGTTTTGGTCATTGGCTCTGGAATATCAGGACTTTCTTATGCCATTAAGATAGCAGAGCAATTGCCCGAAACGAAAATAACCATTGTAACCAAATCTGATGAAGATGAAAGTAATACCAAGTACGCCCAAGGGGGTCTGGCGGTGGTGACGGATTTCAATAAAGATAATTTTGAAAAACATATTGAAGATACAATGCGGGCGGGCGATGGCGAAAACAAAAGAGCGGTGGTAGAGATGGTCATCAAAGAAGGACCTGCACGCTTCAGAGAATTGGTAGATTGGGGTACTCGCTTTGATAAAGAACAAGATGGAGATTACAAACTGGGACGCGAAGGAGGGCACACCGAAAACCGCATTGTACACCATAAAGACATTACAGGCTTTGAGATTGAAAGAGCCCTTTTGGCAACGGCTAAAAACTCACCTAATATCACCATTCTTAGCCATCATTATGTGGTAGATCTCATTACTGAGCATCAGATTCCTGATAAAGAACTCAATTTAGAAGCCATTACCTGCTATGGTACCTATATCTTGGACGAAAAAAATAATACTACCAAGAGGATTACCGCCAAAATTACGCTGGTTGCCACAGGGGGAGCTGGGCACGTCTATAAAAACACCACCAATCCCATTATTGCTACAGGAGATGGTATTGCCTTCGTGCATCGTGCCAGAGGGAAGGTATCCAATATGCAATACTATCAGTTTCATCCCACAGCGATGTATTCTAAGAGAGATGGAATGCTCTTTTTGATTTCAGAAGCAGTGCGAGGTGATGGTGCCAAACTGAAAACCAAGGATGGAAAACCTTTTATGCACAAGTATGATGAGCGTGAAGAATTGGCATCGCGAGACATTGTCGCACGGGCAATAGATAACGAGTTGATTATTAGTGGGGATGATTATGTGGGGCTAGATTGTACGCAGATGGATAGGGAGAAATTTATAGAACATTTCCCTAATATTTACCAAAAATGTTTAGATGAAGGCATAGACCCGTTTAAGCAGCTGATTCCCGTAGTGCCAGCCTGCCATTACCTGATGGGAGGAATTGATATTGATATGGATGGGCAAAGCTCCATAAAAAACCTATTTGCGGTAGGAGAATGTACTAATTCTGGATTGCACGGTGCCAATCGTTTAGCATCTAATTCTTTATTGGAAGGCTTGGTGTTTGGGCATAATGCTGCAATGAAATCTATAGAGTATCTGAAAAAAGATGATTTCAATTATCAAGACTTAGCCAATGTTCCAGAATGGAATGAGGAGGGAATGAAAATTATAGATGAAATGGTGATGGTAAGCTATCTTAGAAAGCAACTGCAGGAATTGATGAGCGACTTGGTGGCTATTGTGAGAAGCCATCAGCGTTTGGAGTTGGCAAAGAAAAAACAACGCGAAATCTATGAAGCCGTAACGGAATTGTACAATTATTCCAAGCTATCGCCGCAGCTTTCAGAGCTGAGAAACCTAGTCAATGTGTCTTATCTCATCATCAAACATTCTCTTCAGATGAAAGAAAACAAAGGTTCGTTTTACAACAAAGATTTGGCATCAAAATCCATTTATGTAGATTGAAAAATAAAAATAAAGCACCAAAACTGAATACTAAACCCTAAAAATCATCCAATGAAAAGACCTCATTACGCCAATGATGAAGCATTGAAACAATTCATTAAAACCGCTTTAGAAGAAGATATCCAAGATGGAGATCACTCCACGCTATCCACTATACCGAAAGATTTAGTTCAGAAAGCCCAATGTATTATAAAAGAAGATTGCATTGTGGCGGGAGTGGAATTGGCAGAAATTATTTTTAAAACATTTGATGCTACAATGCAGATGGAGGTTTTTATAAAAGATGGTGAAAATGCTAGAAAAGGGGATGTTGCCTTTGTTGTAACGGGTAAAGCCCAAAGCATTTTACAGACAGAACGCTTGGTGCTGAACTGTATGCAGAGAATGAGTGGTATAGCAACGCTCACCCACGAATGGGATGCTCGCTTGGTAGGGACTAAAACAAAACTTTTGGATACCCGAAAGACAACTCCCAATTTCAGAATTTGCGAGAAATGGGCAGTTGCCATAGGTGGAGGTACCAACCACCGCTATGGGCTTTATGATATGATAATGCTGAAAGATAACCATATTGATTACAATGGCAGTATTACCAATGCTGTGAAAATGGTAAAAGAGTATCTAGAAAAACATAAGAAAAACCTTAAGATAGAGGTGGAAACCCGAAATCTGGATGAGGTGAAAGAAGCATTGGCAGCAGATGTGGATAGAATAATGCTGGATAATATGGATATTGCCACAATGCGAGAGGCTGTGAAACTCATTAATAAACAATGCGAGACGGAGGCGTCTGGTGGCATTACCCGAGAGGTGCTGAGGGAGGTAGCCTCTACGGGTGTAGATTATATCTCTGCGGGGGCACTTACGCATTCTGCTAAGAATATTGACATCAGCCTAAAGGCAATCAAAAAATTAATTTTAGGATGAAAATAAAGGGGAAATTGATGACGATTTCCCTTTTGTTTTAAACGGATGTTAAAGTGTAAAGATTTGATTTACATCTGGTAATTTGAAAATTTTAACAAATTGGCATTAATTAACATTCCGTTAACATTGGCTAATTTATTTAGGGTTATTTTTGCACCGTGAAATTTAAATTTATTTATATTACAATAAGATTATGAAGATTAATTCTTTGAGGAAGAGAATGGCGTTGACTTCTATTGTCACTCTTTCTACTGCAAGTATGTATTTTGCACAAAGTACAAATGATTCTTTAACCAAGTCTAAGGATATTGATGAAGTGGTGATTACGGGGGTGGTAGATATCGCGAAAGACAGAAAAACACCAGTAGCTGTTTCTAGTGTAAAGTCTGCTCAGATTATTGAGAGATTAGGAAACTTAGAACTTCCTGAAATCTTAAACACTACACCATCTGTGTACGCTACAAAATCTGGAGGTGGTTTCGGAGATGGGGGTATTACAATGCGTGGTTTTGAATCTAGAAACATCGCGGTATTGGTGAACGGTATGCCAGTAAATGATATGGAATCTGGAACTGTTTATTTCTCTAACTGGACAGGTCTTTCTGATGTTACAAGCACAATTCAAGTACAGAGAGGTTTAGGGTCTTCTAAGTTGGCTATTGCTTCTGTAGGAGGTACTATGAACTTTATTACGCGTTCTGCGGATATGAAAAAAGGAGGGGTTATTAGATTAGGCGTTGGTAATAATGACTATCTAAAGACCTCTTTCTCATATAATACAGGGAAGTCTTCTAATGGCTGGTCTTCATCTTTCTTAATGGGACGTCAGACTGGTTCTACTTATATCGATAATACGGAATACGAGGCTTACACTTACTATTTTGCGTTAGGTTTTGAGCCAAACAAAAAGCATAACTTCCAGTTTTCAATCACTTCAGCACCTCAATGGCACGACCAGCGTTCTTACGCCCCTACGATTGCTAACTATATCAAATTTAACCCAGATAACGACGGCTCTCCTTATAGAAGATATAATTCTGACTTCGGATATTACACTGATGAGAATGGAAGAAGAATCGCACTAGCCAACAGAGGTAACTTCTACGCTAAACCAGTGATGATGTTTAATTGGGATTGGAATATTTCTCAAAAATCTAAATTAAGCTCTGTATTCTATGCTTCTAATGGTAGAGGTGGAGGATTAGGTGACTTGGGTAGAGTAGGTGGAAAATCAGCAACAGGGTTCTACGATGCTCAAGGGCAAATTAACTACGATGCGATTTTTGATGCTAATGCCGCGGTAGATGCTAATACTGCTAATGCAGGAGCAACATTGGTAAGAAGAGCAAGCATTAACTCGCACAACTGGTATGGTGCTTTGATTAACTTCCAACATAAAGTTAATGATAATTGGAGCTTATCTATCGGTTCTGATGATAGATATTATTACGGATACCACTATCAAGTGCTTACCCACTTATACGGTTCCAATGGATATAAAAACAGAACAAATCTTAATGTATCTCCTTATGTAGTGTCTAATCTAATGGATTACAAAAAACTAACTTGGAATCCATTCGGAGGAAAAACAACGCCACTTTCAGAGCAAGTAGGGTATAGTAATGATGGTGAAGTATTGTGGTCAAGTCTTTTCGGGCAAGTAGAATATTCTAAGAATAACTTCTCTGCTTTTGTACAAGGTTCGGCTTCTATTCAATCTTACCAAAGAATTGATAACTTCGTAATAGATGGTGTTACCAAACAACAAGGGCAGGTTGTTAATAGAAAAACAGGATTTAAGGATTTATTCGGTTACAATGTGAAAGGGGGTGCTAACTATAACATCGACCTTAACAATAATGTCTTTGCCAATATTGGATATTATAGCAAGCAACCTTTTATGAATGCCGTTTATCCAAGCAACCAGCAAGTGGTAAATCCTACATTAACTAATGAAAAAATCTTCTCAGCAGAATTAGGATACGGATACCGTTCCGCAAAACTTAATGCTAATGTCAACCTTTATAGAACAGAGTGGAAAGATAGATGGATGAGAAGAACTATGGATTTCACTTTGGCAGATGGTTCTGCATTGAGAGGTTATGCAGAGATTAGCGGTATTACACAGGTTCATACTGGGGTAGAAGTAGATGCTACTTATAAGCCTTTTAGTTTCTTAGAGCTACAAGGGATGTTCTCACTAGGAGATTATAGATACAAAGGAAACCCTACGGGAACGGCTTTTGATGAGAATAATAATGCAGTAGAAATTGCTAATGGGGCTAATACTTCTACACTTTATCTAGACAATGTAAAAGTAGGAGGCTCTGGTAGTAATAGTATCCCTCAGCTTACAGCATCTTTGGGAGCTACAATCAAGCCAGTGAAAGATCTTAGCGTTTATGGAACTTGGAGATATGTTGGTAAGTTATACTCTTCTGTGGACATCAGTACATTTGCAGTTCAGGCTAATCAAGAGAGAGGAGTATTGCAGTTGCCAGATTATAACTTGCTAGACCTAGGAGCATCTTATAAGATTAGACTGAAAAACACAGCTCAATACTTTACTGTAGGTGCCAATGTGAATAACGTATTAGATACCACTTACATTGCAGATGGAGCTACAAGTATCTTTGCAGGAGATAAGAATGCTACAGGAGTTCAGTACAAAGGGATAGATACTGCAAACAGAGTATTCTTCGGATTTGGAAGAACTTGGTCTGCTACATTATCTTTCAATTTCTAAAAAATTAACTTAGTTAAAATATTTTTAGACCCAAATCCCGACCCAAAAAGTCGGGATTTTTTTTATCTTTGTTCAAAATAAAATTTTATTCAATGGAAACAGGAATTTTACACGCTCACAGAGGTTTTGCGTACCTTATTTTACTTTTAGTAGCCGTATTCGTGGTGGCTTTGCTTACGGCAATGTTTGGTTATTCTGGTAAGAATAGCAAGTTCTTAAGAAAATCCACCCTCTTTACAATGATTTTCTTTCACCTACAGTTTTTGGTAGGCTTAGCAATGCTATTCACCTCCAAAGGATTCCAAGCTATTTTGGATAGCGGTGCCGTAATGAAAAGCCTAATGAGTGATGCTTACAATAGATTTACCTTTGTAGAACACCCTACCTCTATGCTCATCGCTGCCGTGCTGATGACCATTGTTAACAAAAAGGTGAAGACCAATGATACGCTCAATTTCGGAATCGTGATACTCAGTGCTATTGCATTAGCCCTATTCTTCTATGCGTTTCCTTTCGCTAAATTATTTGGAAAGTAATTAACTATAAATATATATGATTAAAAGGCTTGTATCTACAAAAGATATAAGCCTTTTGTGTGCTTAGAAACTTCCAAATAATCCAATTTTTCTGGTGGATATTTTGCTAAAAACAATAACTTTGCACGAGATTAATATAACGCATAACCCAATAGATAGATAATGAAAGTAGCCGTGGTAGGTGCTACCGGTATGGTAGGACAAGTGATGCTAAAAGTTTTAGAAGAGAGAAATTTCCCCGTTACAGAGCTGATTCCCGTAGCGTCTGAGCGTTCCGTAGGGAAAATCATCGCCTATAAAGGAAAAGAGTTCCCTGTGGTTTCTTTACCTACTGCCGTAGAGATGAGACCAGATATTGCCCTGTTTTCTGCAGGGGGAGGTACTTCCCTAGAGTGGGCACCTAAGTTTGCAGAGGTGGGTACTACTGTGGTAGATAATTCTTCCGCTTGGCGGATGGACGCCACCAAGAAGTTGGTAGTTCCTGAAATCAATGCTTCTGTGCTTACAAAAGAAGATAAAATCATTGCCAATCCCAACTGCTCTACCATTCAGCTGGTAATGGTGCTGAATCCTCTGCACAAAAAGTATAAAATAAAACGCGTGGTAGTCTCTACCTATCAGTCGGTTACAGGGACAGGGAAGGCTGCCGTAGACCAACTGAATGCAGAGACCGAAAATGCAGTAAAGGGCAATAGCAACGAAAGTGTAGAGAAAGTTTATCCTTACGAAATATTCAAAAACGCCCTTCCTCAGTGTGATGTTTTTGATGAAGGCGATTATACCAAAGAAGAGCTGAAACTGATGAGAGAGCCTCTTAAAATAATGGGGGATCATTCTTTTCAGCTAACGGCTACTGCTGTGCGTGTTCCTGTACAAGGTGGGCATTCTGAAAGCGTGAACATCGAGTTTGAAAATGATTTTGACCTAGATGAAGTAAAGACAATTCTTTCTGAAACTTCAGGCGTGGTATTACAAGACGATGTCGCGAATAAGGTATATCCTATGTGTCTTTATTCTGAAGGGAAAGATGAGGTGTTTGTAGGAAGAATCCGCAGAGACCCATCGCAGCCCAATACACTCAATTGCTGGATTGTAGCAGATAACCTAAGAAAAGGAGCTGCCACCAATACCATTCAGATTGCAGAATATCTGGTGGAAAAAGGGTTGGTATAGTTAGAAAGAGGTAAGAATAGGGATATTTTGGTTGATAGCCTCTGTTTTTAAAAAGATATGTTGTGAGATTGATTTTTTACTATTATTTTTACCAAAACAAAAATCTTATAACAATGAAAAGAATCTTAACTACATTTTCAGTATTGGCGACGATGTTTTTTGCCAAAGCTCAAACGGAGGAAACCACTACAACTACCACCGTAACCACCACTACTACCACTGTTCAAAATAATGGTGAGAGAAGAAACGATGTGATGGTGAATCCCATTGCATTGGTGCTAGGGCTGGTGAATGTTTCTTATGAACATCATCTGAATAAAGACTCTGGGATTGGGGTAACAACCGCTCTAATATTAGATGATTATGTGGTAGGGGAAGATGCCTCTTATTTTCACATATTACCACACTATCGCTACTATTTCGGTAAGAAATGGGCAAGAGGTTTCTTTTTAGAAGGATTTACGGGAATCACAAGCAGAAAGTATGATGATATAATTGGTTGGTATACTTCACCAGATGGATGGGGCGTCTATCCAAGAACGGAGAAAAAAAGAGAAACTAACTTTACTATGGGTGTAGGCTTTGGTGGTAAATGGGATTTGAAAGGAAATGTTCTCTTAGAAGCCTCGGTAGGAATTGGTAGAGCCTTCGGTTCAGACTATGAGCCTACAATAGCCAAAGGAATGCTGGGAATAGGTTATAGATTTTAATGATAATAACGCCTTTACATACAAGCAAAAAGTCTCGGTAGAAGAGACTTTTTTTATTGGTTAGAGTAATGAAACATTTATATTGAAAATAATGAAAGTTACGGAACAGCAGGATAAAACTAAATTCACTTTTCAGCGAAATGTTGCCATCGTTGGGATAGTTCTCTTTGTAGGGAAGCTCATCGCTTGGCACCTTACCAATTCTGATGCGGTGTTTTCAGACGCTATGGAAAGTACCGTAAACATCATAGCGGCTTTTATGGGGCTCTATTCTCTCTATCTTTCAGCAAAGCCAAAGGATATCAATCACCCTTATGGGCACGGTAAAGTGGAGTTTGTTACCTCAGGGATAGAAGGGGCTCTCATCATCTTTGCGGGAGTGATGATTATTGTAGAATCGGTGGACTCGTTGCTTCACGGCAATACATTGCAGAAATTGGATTGGGGAATCTTCATTATAGCGGCTACGGCTGCCGTTAATTACCTTCTAGGTTATATCTCCTATCAAAAGGGAGTGAAGGAAAATTCGCTGGTGTTGCAGAGTTCTGGGAAGCATCTTCAGAGTGATACCATCACCACAGTAGGGGTGGTGGTGAGTTTAATTTTGGTGTATTTTACGGGGCTCAATTGGCTAGATTCTGTAGTGGCTTTGGTTTTCGGGGGGTACATTATGTTTGTAGGCTATGGGATTATTAGAAAATCGCTTGGGGGCATTATGGATGAAACCGATACCGAACTGATGGAGCATCTTGTAGTATTGCTCAATAGGTTCCGAAAAAAAGAGTGGATAGATGTGCACAATGTTCGCATCCAGCAGCACGGAAGTGGATTGCATATTGATGGACATTTAACATTGCCTTATTACCTAGAACTGAGAGAAGCTCATAATCAGATGGAGGAACTGATGGTTTGCATTGCAGAGCACACCGATAGAAGAATTGAGTTTAATTTTCATTTAGACGACTGCAAACCTTTCTCCTGCGAGGTTTGTCAGTTAACGGATTGCCCTGTTCGTGCTTTACCTTTCGTTAAAAAGATTGATTGGAATCTTGCTACCGTTACGCAGGTAAGCAAGCACAATAAAGAAAGCTAAAACAATCCCTCTTGGTTAGGCATTTCAAAGCCGTGGTCGGTTTCTAAGTTGGGTTGTTGGCAGGCTTTTACGGCGAGCTGGTCGCAGATTTCATTTTCAGGGTGTCCTGCGTGTCCTTTTATCCAATGGAAAGTAGGGCGATGGGCATTGAACAATGGCACGAACCTCCGCCACAAGTCGGGGTTTTTCACATTCTTAAATCCTTTTTTTATCCATCCCAAAAGCCATTTTTGATTGATGGCATCGGCTACATATTTACTATCGGTGTAGATATGCACTTCATTGTCGTTGGTTTTTAGCTTTTCCAAAGCTTCTATCACAGCCAGTAGTTCCATTCGGTTGTTGGTTGTTTTTTTAAAACCTTTGGAAAATCGTTTTTCGTAGTTTTCGTTGGGGATTCGCATTAGGATACCGTAGCCACCCTTGCCAGGATTGCCACTGCACGCACCATCGGTATAAATGTTAATTTTAAATCCCAATTTTTTTTGTTTTTTTTAATGTCAAACACAAACAACGAATCAGTATAGATATCTAATACCCAATCTCTAACCTCTAAAATCTAATATCCAACCTCTAACTTCTAAAATCTAACCTCTAATTAAAACGGAAACTCATTATCTTCATCCTCGTAGTCATTCATAGAAGAGCCAGATAAGTTAGAATAGTCCATACCATCTGAGATGCCAAAAGCATCTGAAAGAGGAGCGGTAGTGGTAATTTTACCCATTCCTGAAGACTCTTCCATTGAATTGAGATTATGATTTTGATAGCCATAGCTGCCCTGCAACGCTTCCAAATCTGCAAATTTCCCAAGATTCTTGATGAACGCCAACCTTACATCTGCCGTAGCACCATTTCTATGCTTCGCGATGATAAGCTCCGCTTGGTTTTCCGTGGAAGTTTGTTCCCCCTCTGGGTCATTGTCCCAAGTATCAATTTTATAATACTCTGGACGGAAGATAAACGACACAATATCCGCATCTTGCTCTATGGCACCCGATTCCCTAAGGTCGGAAAGCTGCGGGCGTTTCCCTGGTCTGGTTTCCACCGTTCTGGAAAGCTGTGAAAGGGCAATCACAGGGACATTCAATTCCTTGGCGATGGCCTTCAAGGAACGAGAGATGGTGGCAATTTCCTGCTCACGATTTCCTGCGTTTTTCCCTCCGCTATTGGCGGTCATCAGCTGGAGATAATCCACCATAATGATTTTTACCCCGTGCTGCATTACCAATCTTCGGCATTTGGCTCTAAAATCAAAAACAGAAAGAGAAGGTGTTTCATCAATGTAGAGCGGAGCATTTTCCAATTCGGAAACATTGGTGAATAGTCTTTGCCATTCTTCATCAGACATTTGCCCTTTTCTCAATTTCTCAGAGGAAATCCCCGTTTCGGAGGAAATCATTCTGGTAATAAGCTGTACAGATGCCATCTCTAGAGAGAACAAAGCCAAGGGTACTTTGTGCTGTACGCAGATGTTTCTTGCCATCGAGAGGAGAAAGGCGGTTTTCCCCATTGCGGGTCTTGCTGCAATGATGATAAGGTCTGAGTTTTGCCAGCCTCCAGTTTCTTGGTCTAATTTTGTAAACCCTGAAGGAACGCCAGATAGACCTTCCTTATCTCTTAGGGCTTTGATGGATTCTACGGCTTGTTTCACGAGGGAATTAGCGGTGTCAAATCCTTTTTTGATGGTACCATTGGTAATTTCAAAGAACGATTGCTCGGCTTTGTCCAAAAGTTCAAATACATCGGTAGATTCTTTATAAGAATTGTCAATTACATTAGCAGAAACATTGATGAGGCTTCGCAGAATGTATTTCTCCAAAATAACACGTACGTGGTACTCTATATGGGCTGATGAGCTCACGCCAAGCGTTAGTTCGATAATGTATTGGTCGCCTCCAGCAAGGGAGAGTTTGCCTTCTTTTTTCAACTCTTGAATCACGGTCATTAGATCTACGGGGTGGTTGCTTTCGTAGAGCTTTAAGATAGCGGCAAAAATCACCTGATGTCTTGGGTCGTAGAAGACATCGGGTTTTAGCAGGTCTATGGAGTAGTCTAGCCCTTTTTTGTCAATCAAAAAAGTACCAATAACCAGTTTTTCAAAATCTACCGCATTGGGTGGCATTTTTCCCTCGGAAATGGAAAGTTCCTTGGCAAAATTACCGTGAGTAAGAGATGATAATGTTTCCTTTTGTACCATATTGCAAAGATAGTTTATTTACAAGTGTTGCGGTTGGTTTTTAATTCACAATTGGAAACGATTGGTTTTAATATTTTGATTTTTAGAGATTTGTATTGTGGATAAAATTATTTTTCTTTTTCTAAGTTTTCTATGATGCGTTGTTTCATCAGGGTATGGGTATGGTCTTTGGCTTCGGCGTAGGAGATGTGATATTTTCGCTCGATGTTTTGGAGTGCTTTGGGGAAAGGTTCCAGAAGAGCGTTGTAATAAGTATCAAGCTGAGCTTCTGTGGGCATTTCAAATTTTAGTTTGAGCTGAAACCTTCTTTTGATGGCAAGGTCTATCAGCTCTGGGTGATTGGTAGCGGCGATGAGCAGGGCTTTTTCTGGGAAATAATCTATCAGCTGAATGAGGGTGTTTACAAGGCGTCTCATCTCGCCCACATCTTTATCATCATTGCCTCTCATTTTCCCGATTTGGTCAAATTCGTCTAGGAACAAAACGGCTTTTTCTCTAGCCGCTTTTTCAAAAACGGCTTTTAGGTTTTTGCCAGTATCGCCTATCCTTGCGGAGATAAAATTGGTAAGGTCAAGTATCAAGATGCTTTTGTTGAGGGCTTTGGCAATTGCTTTAGCAGTAGAGGTTTTACCACATCCAGAATGCCCGTAGAGTAAAATCTTGTTATCTACTTTCAGCCCGTACTTTTGGAGTTCGTCTAAGTATTGATGTTCTTTGATGATTTGCTCTAATCGGGTTTTATTTTCTGAGCTGAAGACCATTTGGTCTAATGCTAAGGCTTCTTTATCGTTAATCAGTAATTCAAATGTGGACATAGGTTTTTGATATGAGAGGTGAAGATAAAAAACTTAATGGTTAAGTAGAATAAATGAACATTATTTTTATAAAAAAAATGAGGCTTAAAGAAAAAAGTTTTTTAAGCCTCTTAATGATTGAAAAAAGTTTTTTATTGGTTTTGTTTGATAATCTTGTATGTTTGGCTATCGTTTAGCAAGATATAGTAAACTCCACTAGGGAGAGTTTCAATATTGTAAGCGGTTTGATTTCCGAAAGTTTTTATAAGTCTCCCTGAAAGGTTAAGAATTTTGACATTGTTAACTTTTTGCTCAGATTGGATGTGGAAAACCGTAGTTACAATAGAAGGATACAAAGTGATTTTATTGTTTTTTAGAGTTTCTACACTTAGTGTTTTCTTCTTCAAAGTCCAATATTGTGAATGAGATTCTTTTATGTTTTCTACTATGTAATCACTGTTTTTTATGATTATGGAAGGGTTACCGCTTTCTGATGAGATAAGTTTTTCTCCTAAAAGTCTTTCATAGTCTGCAACATTCCAAGTGATAAGTTCTAAAGTTGTTTCGTTACTGATATTGTGGTTTACAGAAAAAAATTCTTTAGATAGAGGTAGTGTAATGATGCCATTTCCCATAACACCATCAACGGAGATGGGAACAGTATTGTTATCCAGAAAGAAACTTCCATCGGTGATAGATAGAATTCCAGTTAATCCTTTAAAATTAGATGTTGTGCTTATTTTGGATTTTGAAATAACAAGGTCTTTGATGTTTTGTAGCGTAACATTGTATAGATTAATATCTGATATGCTGACCTTAGTTTGTGGTGAATTTCCGTTATTAGTGAAGACTTTGGTGCTACCAGACGACAAAACTTCCACAGGAGCATTTACGGGTAAGTCTTGCCCTCCAGAAAGTTCTATTCCTTCATCTATTTTGGTGTTACTATCCAAAATAATTGTGGTAGGCGTATTCTTTATGGATGTTTCATTGCCAGCAAAAATTTTTCTAAATCGACTTTGAAAAGAAGCATTCACGAAAGTGATTTGAGCGTGATTGCTCCCCTGTTTCCCTCTATAAGTCCCTGCAATGATGGTAGGTCTTTCAGAATCTTGCTGAACGGATAATTGAGTATTTACATTATCGAAAGTAACACTATAATCGGAGATGTAGATTTTAGTTATATTGCTACCGTCTGGGAGCATTCTTAGACCTATATTCTTAAAGGTTACATTGCCTGCGAGCTCTAAGTGCATTCCTCTGAATAAGATTCCAAATTGGTTAGTTCCATCTATGGTGATGTTTTTATTGATGAGGAAAGGCAAGGCGTCATTTCTATGTACAAAATTGCTTAAAAGATAGATGGTATCTCCATTTTCAGCGTTATCTACCGCTACAGAGAGTTCTCTATAAGGATTGGTTTTTGTACCATCGCCCATCGTGCCATCATTCAGATCTTGTAGATAAATGTCTTTTGCGGAGGTAAAGAAGAAGCATAGAAGAGATGCTAAAAGACTCCAAATAAATCTAGATTTTAAATTCATAGTATTAAAAAAAAGTTAAAAATATTTTTAAAAATCATAGCCCACTTTAAAGCTTAGGTCCATAGAAGTGCCAGAGGTGTTGTTTGGGCTTCCAAAGGTAAAGCCGTAGCCTATCCCTGCTCTAAATTCATAATTGAAGTTTCCGCCAAAATTTCTTCTGATGCCATAGGTAGGGATAAAATGCATCTGATGATTGAGATTCAAATTCTTTTCATTGGAAATCACAAACCAATTGGGAATATAGTTTACTTGAAGTCCGAAGTAATTTCCTGCATTGTTTTTTGTGTTTTTGCCTTTCTCTGCTCTTTTATCGATGTTGTAGTAATATTTAGGCAGTACGACAAGACTTGGGGAAAATGCAAACCCTGTTTTAGCGTACATATCCCCGCCCCATACTCCTGCCAATAGTCCGAATTCTGCTCTTAGGGTAGTCTTGTTTGCAATTTTGGTTTCATTGTAAAGGTCAAGACCGAAAAGTCCTACTTGCACTCCCGAGATGCTTTTTTCTACATCGGCAGTCTGTGCTTTTCCCCCAATGGCAATGAGAGATAAAGCCAAAAAAGATAATGTTTTTCTCACAAAATTTTCAAAATATGTTATTGTAGTTTCTTTTGGTTTTATTGGGTTGCTAATATAAGATTTTTTTTAATTTTTATACTTTTCCAGAATTTTAGCTATTTTTCTATCATTTGCCAATCTTGGAATTTTGTTTTGTCCGCCTAGTTTGCCTTCGGATTTGGCGTATTCCTGAAACGCATTTTTCTCTAAGCGTGAAATTTTCAGAGGTTGAAGCACATTGCCTGTAATCAAATCATCGTAATAGACATTGCGTTCTCGCATAGCGTTATCCAATGTTTCACGGAAGGCTTCCATATTTTCTGGCTCTTTTTCAAATTCAATGAACCATTCGTGGTATGGGAGTTCCCCATTATGGGGCGTTACTTGTGGAGCGAGGTGGAACTCTGTAATCTGTGCAGGATGTTGGCTCACGGTGGCTTTCATCGCTTCCTCTACTTCAAATGCAATGACGTGTTCTCCGAAAGCAGAGGTATAATGTTTGGTTCTGCCGCTTACCAAAATTCGGTGTGGGTTTTTCGAGATGAAGCGTACCACATCACCAATGCTGTATGCCCAAAGCCCAGAATTGGTGGTGAGAATCAGAGCGTAATCTTTGTTTAGCTCTATATCTTTCAAGGTTAAACGCGGGGCGTTGGGTTTTCCAAATTCTTCCAATGGAACAAACTCATAGAAAATACCGTGATGGGTTTGCAAGAGAAGTCCCTCTTGGGTATAATCATCTTGAAACGCAAAAAAACCTTCGCTGGCGGGGAATGTCTGGATAATATCCACTTTACCACCGAGCAGTTCCTCCATTTTTTCACGATAAGGCTCGTAGTTGACACCGCCTGTGATGATGAGCTGAAGGTGGGGGAAGAGTTGTTTTATTTTCTTGCCATTTCGTTCAATCAATTTTTCAAAATACATAATGAGCCAAGGAGGAATGCCAGAGATGAGCGTCATATTCTCGCGTTCGGTTTCCTCTACTATTTTATCTACCTTGGTTTCCCAATCTTCTATGCAGTTGGTCTCATAGCTTGGGAGTCTATTTTTTTGAAGATAATTAGGGATATGATGAGCTACAATTCCCGATAGTCGCCCTATTTTAATTCCGAAAGATTCCTCTAGCTCTGGCGAACCTTGCAAGAAAATCATTTTACCATTCACGAAATCAGCGTTGTTTTTCTTTACCATATAATGGAATATGGCGGACTGTGCTGCTGCGATTTGGTAGGGCATTCCTTCCTTGGAGATGGGGATATACTTTGCTCCAGAAGTGGTACCTGAAGTTTTGGCAAAATATTCGGGCGTTCCTGTCCAGAGGATATTGGCTTGTCCGCGTTTTACTTTTTCTATATAAGGTTTTAGGTCTTCATAATCGGCGATGGGCACGCGTTGCTGAAAATCTTCCACGGAGTGAATTTCTTCAAACTGATGCACTCGCCCGAAGAGCGTTTTTTCTGCTGTTTTCACAAGGGAGAGAAGCAGCTGCTCTTGCTGGGCAACGGCGTTGTCTTTAAACTCTTGTGCCGATTGGATATGGCGTTTTGCCCAAAGTAGGGCAATGGTTTTTTTGATGAATTTTAGCATAATGCAAATGTACAAAGATTAATGCGAAGAAATCAGACTTGGAAGCCGAGAAATAGGATAGGGAATAATAAAACCCCTTCTGATAGGAAGGGGCATAGCATTGTGATTTTATTTATTCTCTTTATAACGCTTATCAGGCGTGCCATCTTTTTTTAATTTTTGATTTTCCTTGTAGCGTTTGTCTGGTGTTCCATCTTTTTTCAGTTTGGTAGTGGTGCTAGTTGTTTGGGTTTTAGCTTTCTGTTCAGCCGCTTTTGCTTTTTGCTCGGCAGTTTTAGCCTTTTGTTCAGATGCTTTGGCTTTAGTTTCAGCGGCTTTAGCCTGTTGTTTTGCTTTTTGGGCTTCTTGTTTTGCAGCCTTAGCTTGTTGTTCTACTTTTTTAGCTTCCTGCTTTGTGGCAGTAGTTTGTGCCGTAGCGAAAGTCAATCCGAATGCTAATAATAGCATAGTTGCTAATTGTTTCATTGCTCTAAATTTTTAAGATTATGAAGGGATAACGTCAAATTTAAGGCTAAATTGTTTCATTTTGAAATTTTAACTAAAATTATGATTATAGAAAATAGATTATCTTTGCGGGGTGTAAACGATTTCGGAAAGTCCCGAAGTCGCTTTTGTGCGTATTTAGATTAAGACATCAATGAGTTTAAAAAATATACAGCAAAGCCTTCTGCCAGAATTGTTAAAGTCCAATTTTGGACAAGAAGCTTTCAATCTTTCAGAGCAACATCAGCATATTTCAGTAAAGGGAATGGCAGGCTCTTCTGCTTCGCTTTTGGTGGCAAAATTGTTTCTGGCAACCCAGCGAAGCATTTTATTCATCACCCAAGATAAGGAAGATGCCCACTACATCACTACCGAGATGGAAGAGCTACTCGGCGAAGAAAAGGTGCTTTACTTCCCAGCGACTTATCTTGAGCCTTATCAAGTGGAGCGGACGAAAAATGCCAATTTGGTATTAAGAACCGAAGTGCTCAATCGTTTAGATGGTGATACAAAGCCTAAAATCATTGTGGCACACCATTCTGCTATGTACGAAAAGGTTTTGAAAAAGGAAGATTTTAGAGCCATTTCTCATCATATCCGCGTGGGCGACCGCCTAGATTTTGATTTTACCGAAGAACTGCTCAATCAGTTTAGCTTTACCCTTACCGATTTTGTCTCAGAACCAGGGGAGTTTGCCGTGCGTGGTGGTATAGTAGATGTGTTCTCTTATGCTTATGAAAAACCGTTCCGCATCACATTTTTCGGGAATGAAATAGAAAGCATTAAAACTTTTGACATTGAAACCCAACTATCCATAGAAAAAGTAGATGAGCTGAAATTGGTCTCTAATATGAATTTTTCTGCACAAGGCAGTAAAGTCTCATTCTTAGAGTTGCTTCCAAAAGATACTTTGATTGTCTCCAAAAATCTAAGCCTTTCGTTAGATGGTATTGAAAATTTCTACACCAAAGCAGAAACAAAATATCCCACACTTAGCGATGCGATTAAGCACCGAAAGCCAGAGGAACTTTTTATTTCCAAAGAGGTTTTTCTGAAAGATTATCAGACTTTTAGAACGATAGACCTTACGCACAACCCGAGTTCCGATATTCTACAAGATTGGGCAATGCTTCCACAGCCATCGTTTCACAAAAATTTTGAAATGCTGATGGAAGATTTGGAGCAGAAACAGCAAGAGGGCTACAAAGTATGGATTTCCTTTTCTTCTGAAAAACAACAGGAGCGATTAGAAGATATTTTTAAATCCATTACAAGCTCCTCCATAGAGGATGGTATTGGGAATGTTCTCCCCCTTGGGGGAAAGGGGGCGTCTTTTCTCTCCTCGCTACACGCTGGTTTTATTGATAATGAAAACAAAATAGCCGTTTATACAGACCATCAGATTTTTGACCGATACCAAAGATTTAAGGCTAAAAATGCCTTTGCAAAATCAGAGCAGCTGACTTTAAAAGATTTGATGTCCTTAAAGATAGGAGATTATATCACGCATATAGACCACGGCATTGGGAAATTTATGGGATTGGTAAAAGTGAATAACGATGGTAAAACCCAAGAGTGCTTTAAGCTAACCTATAAAAATGGTGATTTGCTCTATGTGAGCATTCATTCTTTGCATAAAATCTCTAAATACAACGGGCCGGAAGGTAAGGAAATTGCCCTTTCTAAACTTGGTTCGCCAGCGTGGAAAAACCTAAAAAATAAGACCAAAGCCAAAGTAAAACAAATCGCATTTGATTTGATAAAATTATACGCCCAAAGAAAAACCGCTAAAGGATTTGCCTATTCACCAGACTCTTACCTTCAAAATGAATTGGAAGCCAGTTTCCTCTACGAGGATACCCCAGACCAAGAAAAAGCCACCTATGATGTAAAAAAAGATATGGAGGCAGATACCATTATGGATAGATTGGTGTGCGGTGATGTAGGATTTGGCAAGACGGAGGTTGCCATCAGGGCAGCCTTCAAAGCGGCAACAGATGGGAAGCAAGTGGCGGTTTTGGTACCTACAACCATTTTGGCATTTCAGCATTTTCGAAGTTTTAAAGAACGATTGAAAGATTTCCCTGTGAATATCTCTTATCTCAATAGATTCCGAACTACAAAACAAAAAAACGAAACCCTGAAACAATTGGAAGCAGGTCAATTAGATATTATTATTGGCACCCATCAGTTGGTTTCAGATAAGGTTAAATTTAAAGATTTGGGGCTGTTAATCATTGATGAAGAGCATAAATTCGGCGTTTCTGTAAAGGACAAACTTAAAACTTTGAAAGCCAATATAGACACACTAACGCTTACCGCTACTCCTATCCCTAGAACCTTGCAGTTTTCGCTAATGGCAGCCAGAGATTTGAGTGTTATTAAAACACCACCGCCTAACCGACAGCCCGTGGATACTCAGCTTATTGGTTTTAATGAAGAGATTTTGCGAGATGCTATTTCTTATGAACTTCAAAGAGATGGGCAGGTCTATTTCATTAATAATAGAATTGAAAACTTACAAGAAATTGCAGGGCTGATTCAACGCTTGGTGCCAGATGCCAGAGTGATTACAGGACACGGACAGATGGATGGTAAGGAGTTGGAAAATAGAATCTTGGATTTTATGGAAGGGAAATACGATGTATTGGTATCCACCACCATTGTAGAAAGTGGCGTAGATGTGCCGAATGCCAATACCATTTTCATTAATGATGCTCAGCGTTTTGGAATGGCAGACCTCCACCAGATGCGAGGGCGTGTGGGAAGAAGTAACCGAAAAGCATTTTGCTATCTCATTACACCGCCTTATGATATGATGACCAGCGACGCCCGAAAGCGTCTGGAAGCGATAGAACAGTTTTCAGATTTGGGAAGTGGATTTCAGATTGCAATGAAGGATTTGGAAATCCGTGGAGCAGGGGATTTATTAGGCGGAGAGCAAAGTGGTTTTATCAATGAAATGGGCTTTGAAGCTTACCAGAAAATAATGCAAGAAGCCTTAGAAGAGCTTCAAAACGAAACGGAGTTTGAACATCTTTTTGACAATGAAGAAGACCGCAAAAAGCTCTTTAAATCTACCAAAGAGGTGAATATTGATACCGATTGGGAACTGATGCTCCCAGACCACTATGTACAAAGCACCGAAGAAAGATTGAATCTTTACCAAAAATTAGCCGAAATCACCGATAAAGAAGTATTAAAACGCTTTGGCGATGAATTAGAAGACCGCTTTGGAAAACTACCCGAAGAAGCCATCAATCTCCTTAAATCCGTGGAGCTGAAATGGCTCGCTGCCGATATTGGTTTTGAAAAAATCGTGATGAAAAACGGTGTTTTCCTCGGCTATTTCCCAAGCAATCCACAGGATAAATTTTACCAAAGTGATAAGTTTAGAGCGATCATTGCCTACCTTACCCAGCATCCTAAAGATGCTCAGCTCAAAGAAAAAGCCAGTAAAGATGGCAACCAACTGATGATGCGGAAAGATAATGTGAAAAATGTAGAAGAGATGAATCATCTTCTTAAATTGATAATGGGATAATTTGGTATTAAAATTATCATTATATCTGTGTTACTAAATAGTAAGTTACTAAACGGTAAGTTACCAAATGGTAAGCTATTAAAATGTTTTTATTATGGAAGAATTATCACCATTTTTGTTTCGGTATATTATCGGCTTTCAAGTTCTTACTAAGAATGAAGAATTCAAAGGCTAAAATACTTGTCAGTGCGTTAATACCATTATTATTTCACTGGAAAAAAGAATGATTTTTCTATTGATAATAAAAAAATCAAAATATATTTGTAAATAATACATAAAAATATGAAATATTTAATTGTAGGATTGGGAAATAAAGGCGATGAATACACAGAAACTCGCCATAACATCGGTTTTAAAATAGCAGATCAATTAGCTGAACTGATGGAAGTCAAATTCCAATCGGCTAATTTTGGTTGGCTTGCAGAAGGAAAACATAAAGGTAGAAAAGTCTTGGTATTAAAACCAGATACCTATATGAATCTTTCAGGGAAAGCCGTCAAGTTTTGGATGCAAAAAGAGAATATTCCATTGGAAAATGTGCTGATTATCACCGATGATTTGGCGTTACCTTTTGGAACTTTGAGAATGAAAGGGAAAGGCTCTGATGCAGGGCATAACGGACTGAAAAACATTCAGGAAATGCTTCAAACTCAAAATTACCCTAGATTGAGATTTGGGATTTCGGCAGAATTTTCCAAAGGTCAGCAGATAGACTATGTCTTGGGAGAATGGGCTGATGAAGAAAAGGAAAAACTCCCAGAAAGAATCAGAACATTTGCAGAAGCTTCCCTTTCGTTTGTTTTTGCAGGGATTACCAATACAATGAATGCCTTTAATGGGAAATGATAAAAGTACAAAGAAAGGCTGTTCGAAAAGTTTTGGACAGTTTCTTTTAATTGTTTGAATTTTAAAAAATATGTTTAGAACCTTGCCTCCTATTACCAAAAATATTATCATCATTAATGTGGTGATGTATCTCATTGCTAATTTATTATTGAGCGATGCTCTATATAGATTATTACCAGCGTATTATCCCTTTTCGCCTAATTTCAGATCGTGGCAGGTGATAACGCATATTTTTATGCACGCTCCCCTCGGAAGTGGCTCTGGGATTACCCATATCTTGTTTAATATGTTCACGCTATGGAGCTTTGGCCCTGTGCTAGAGCAGGTGCTGGGCGGAAGACGGTTTCTGTGGTTGTATTTTCTAAGCGGGATAGGCGCATTTTTACTCTTCAATGTTTGGAACTTTTACGAGGTTTATCAGCTTACCACAGAACTGACAGAGCTGAATGTAGATGTTGCAGAGATTTTTAGGAAGTCAGATTTTAATTATACGGGAGATTTATCCATTTCTGCATCATCAAAAGAGGCGGTGGCGTTGTCTCAAGAGCTTTTTGCGGCACTTCAAGTGCCAATGGTAGGGGCATCGGGAGCGATATTTGGTGTAGTAGCCGCGTTTTCTACAATGTTCCCAAATGCTAAACTGATGTTCCTCTTCATTCCATTTCCTATCAAAGCAAAGTATCTTTTCCCTTTGATTATTATTGTTTCCTTGTACCTTGGTTTTAGCAATCAGATGGGGGATATAGCTCACTTTGCCCATATTGGTGGGGCGTTGGTAGGTTTTCTAATGGCGTTGAACTTTCGTAAAAAACATTTTCAACGATGGGATTAGTCCGTGTAATATTACTTTTGGGGCACCTTGCGGTAGTGGTACTCTTGGGAGCTACATTCCTGAATGCTTGGCTTCCTCCTAAGTTTTTGGGATCTCTTAATTTATTATCATTGGCTTTTCCTTTTTTGGTGATTTTACACGGTATTTTTACCCTATGCTGGTTGCTGATGTGGAAGAAGCGAGGGATTGTCTTTCTTGTGTTTTCATTATTACTATTGAACCCTGTAAGGCGATGGGTCAACTACAATGCGGAAAGCCCTCGTAAGGCTAACCTGAAAGTAGTTACCTTTAATTCTCACAGTGGAGACTATGCCAAGACATTGAAGGGGAAAGAGAGTGTAGAGCAGTTTATCCGTGAGCAGCAAGCAGATTTTATTTTGTTTCAAGAGCAACGGAAAAGAGAACTTCAGAATCCAAATTATCATTCTCAAGGTATTATAGGGATTTATACCCCGCATAAGATTCTGAAAACAGAATCATTGATTTCGGAGGAGTATAATGCTTATTCCTTCTATGCTGATGTGGAAGTAGAGGGGCGAATCATAAGGGTGATTAATGTGTATCTCCAACCTTTTGAGCTGGAGAAATCTATGGTGAAACCTACTCAAAATATGGAGGTTAATAAAGAAAAAGGGAAGAAACTGTTGTTCCGTCTGATACCCACTTTTAAAGACCATCAGGTGCAGGTGGAGATGGTGAGAAAGGCGGTAGAAGCTTCTCCTTACCCCGTGATTTTAGCTGGAGATTTTAATGCCGTGCCCAATTCTTGGGAGTATTACCATCTGGGAAAAGATTTAGTAGATGCCTTTATGGAAGTAGGGAAGGGAAGTGCCACCAGTTTTCATTCGTTTAAATTTCCTATTCGGATTGATTATATCTTCACATCGCCATCCATCAAGCCCGTGTCTTATCGGGTAGATAGAGGGATAACATTATCAGACCACTTTCCTGTAATAGCCACTTTCGAGTGGTGATATTACTTCCTTTTGATAAAGGACTTTTCCAAGATGTTCCAACTGAAATAGGCTAGTCCTATAGTGATGATTAGCACAAGGATGAATGCTAAAATGGGGTACTGCTGGGTGATTTCCCAATGGGCAAAAAGTTGTATGATGGGGAAATGGAATAAAAATATACCGTAGCTCAAATCTGCTTTCAAAAAAGAAATATCGATGGTTCTAAGTGAGAAACTTAACCAAAATACAAGGATGGCAAGGCTAATCGGAAATAGAACATAAATGGGGGTAAGCCATAGGTGTAAGACAATAATTACCACGGCAGGAAGAGTGAATAACTTAATATTGTTGCGTAAAAAATGGTAGTTTCTGTACAGTAGCATCCCACTTGCAAAGTACATCATAGCACCAGGTAGCTGCTTCGCATATAGGTAATTGTCTTTTATTTCTGCTAAATAATAGAAGTATAGGCAGGCTAAAAGGTAAATACTAATTAAAATAATATTTTGAGTTTTATAGCGGTATGATTTTAAAATCCAATACATTATCGGTAAGAGCAAATAAAAACCTACTTCTATTTTCAATGTCCAGAGGGAGCCGTTTATAGCACAAATGGCATTATTAGAAAAAACATCGTTGATGCAGGGCTGGAGGAAATTAAGAAAAGCCAAATTGCTAATAAGATATCTGATATAATCTCCTGAAAAATAATCGGAAAAGCCAAGTTGGCTTACGGAAACTAAGATGATAGAAAAGAATACAATGACAAAAGCATAAGCAGGATATATCCTTAGAAATCTTTTTTTGAAATATGTTTTTATCTCTGGGTTTTTCTCAAAACTTGCAAAGACCAGCATTCCACTAAGGATGAAAAAGATAAAAATGGAAAAAGATAAAAACCGAATTCCACTTTCTATCGTTTCGCCATTGAGAACTATAAAGTGCCTTATCATCACAATGATAGCGAGTATTAATCGGAGGAAAGGGATATTATTGGCTCTGTTCATTATTTTTTTTCGATAAAACTATTGCATTGTATTAAAATAGTATGTATATTTGCACCCTTTCATTTTTACTTTTTATTAGATTTATTTCAAACTGCATTGTCCATCAGGATTTTGCGGTTTTTTCTTTTTTAGAGGGAATACTTTTTTACGACTTAGGTTTTAAGTGTCTAAAAAACTCCCACATTACGATTCCCCCGCACACGGATACATTCAAAGAATGTTTGGTTCCCATCTGTGGGATTTCTAGAAAAGTATCGTAGTGGGGTAATGCCTCGTCTGATAGTCCATCTACTTCATTGCCTAATACCAAAGCATATTTTTGAGAAGCATCTATGGTGAAGTTTTCAATATTCTGGCTGTTGGAGGTTTGCTCTATGCCAATGATTTGAAAATCATTGTGTTTTAGATTCTGAATGGCGGTTGTAATATCTTTTTCATAAACCCAATCCACACTTTCTGTAGCACCAAGGGCAGCCTTGTGTATCTCGCGATGAGGGGGCTGAGGGGTAATGCCACACAGGACAATCTGACTGATAATAAAGGCATCTGCAGTTCTAAAAATAGCACCTACATTGTGCATACTTCTCACATTATCCAAGACCACTACCAATGGGATTTTTTCAGAGTTTTTGAAAGTTTCTATATCTATTCTGCCCAGTTCTTCTAGTTTTAATTTTTTAGTTGAAGTCATTTTTTTAGAGAATTAAGTGAATGTTTCTTTCGATGTTTTGAGCTATTTTTTCAGTTGGCAAATCGTTTTCATCATTATTAAAAGGGTCTTCTATTTCCTCGGCAATGGTTTCCAAACTCATCAGCACATAGAAAATAAAAACCGTAAGCGGTATCATTATCCAGCCCATTTGCACCACATACGCTACGGGAAGCATCAGAACATAAATCATAATAAACTTCTTTACGAAAGAGGAATAAGATAAAGGAATTGGGGTGTTCTTGATGCGTTCGCAGCCACCGCAGACATCCAGAAAACCACTCATTTGCCTATCCAACAGCAACATCTGCTCGCCAGAGAGGGTGCCTTCTCTATGGAGTTCTGCTATCTTGGTATTCATTGCATTGATGATTTCCAATGGGGCGTGCGTTTGGAGGTTGTTTTCCAAGGAAGAATAATCACTGTCCAAAACCTTGCGGGTAGATTCTTTGGTGAGATGTGTGCTAAGAGCGTGTGGAAAAAATGATAAGTGGGTGCGAAAAAAAGTTCGGTTGTCAAAATCATCTGCTGGCAAAAGGGCATTGATTTTTGTAGCGATGTTTCGGGAGTCGTTTACCAATTGCCCCCAAAGCTTTCGTCCTTCCCACCATCTATCGTAGGCAGAGTTGGTACGGAAAACCAAGAGCATTGATAGTACAAATCCCAATAGGGTGTTAAAGAGGCTGAGGTTTTTGATGGTAGAACGCTCTGTAAGTTTAAGGTATTCTATTTCTAGAAAATAAACCATTGAAGCATAGCATAGCATTGCAAGCATTGCAGGAGCTAAGGTCTTCAGGGTATCACTTTTATGAAGACTGAAAAGGATTTTAAAGAAATTCTTCGTGTTATAATAGTGCATTTTGAGTTTTTAGTTGGTGCAAAAATAGGAATTATTAATTTTTCAAGTTCATTCAATATTTGTAATTTTACCGCTCATTTTTTTTGAATAACATCCTATGGCAAAAGCAAAGAAAGAAACCCCTCTAATGGCTCAGTACAATAGCATCAAGGCAAAATATCCCGATGCTCTTTTATTATTCAGAGTGGGAGATTTTTATGAAACTTTCGGTGCCGATGCCATCAAGGCTTCGCAGGTCTTAGGGATTGTCCTTACCAAAAGGAATAATGGCGATTCTCATATGGAATTGGCGGGTTTTCCTCATCATTCCATAGATTCTTATCTTCCTAAGTTGGTGAGAGCGGGGCTTCGTGTAGCCATCTGCGACCAGCTAGAAGACCCTAAAATGGTAAAAGGTATCGTAAAGCGTGGTGTTACAGAGCTGGTAACGCCAGGGGTAACCTTTAATGACCAAGTGCTCAATGCTAAGAAAAATAACTTCCTACTCTCTGTGCATAAAGAAAAAGAAAAGTATGGAATGGCGTTGGTGGATGTTTCCACAGGAGAGTTTCTGGTATCAGAGGGCAATTGGGAAAAGCTCCTTCATATTGTGAATACCTTTGAGCCGAGTGAAATCATCCATCAGAGAGCTAAAGAGCTGCCCACGCAGCTGAAGGGGCGTAATTATTTTAAATTAGAAGACTGGGCATATCAGTATTCTTATGCTTTGGATAAGCTTACCAGCCATTTTAAAACCAACTCCCTAAAAGGCTTTGGTGTGGAGCAAATGCCTCTGGGCATTACGGCAGCAGGAGCGATATTAGCGTATTTGGTAGAAGATACCCATCACGATTTGCTGGCTCACATTACGAAAATCCAAACCATTCCGCAGGAAGACTATCTGCAAATGGACCAGTTTACATTGAGAAATTTGGAGGTGGTGTTTCCATCCAATAAAGATGGGAAAAGCCTTTTGGATATTATCGATAAAACCTCTACGCCTATGGGGGGAAGACTGCTTAGACGAAGGTTGATTTTACCACTTAAAAATGTTAATGAAATCAATAGGAGGCTGTCTTTGATAGAGTTTTTCAATAAGGAAGATGATTTAAAATTTGAAATTCAATCGCATTTAAAATCCATTTCGGATTTGGATAGGCTGATGGGGAAATTGGCAGCGGAGAAACTTTCACCTAAAGAATTAGGTTATCTTCGTCAGAGTTTGGTTGCCATCAAGTCCATCAAAGAAAAACTACACCCGCACCACGAGGTTTTGGCGTGGCTCAATCCTTTCAATGATTTAACGGAATTGATTTCGTTTTTAGACCAACATCTTAACGAGGAGCTTCCTGTTAGTTTAGCCAAAGGTAATGTCATAAGAGAAGGGGTAGATGAGGAGCTGGATAGACTTCGTTCTTTGCAAAGTTCAGGGAAGGCGTTTCTAGATGAGATGTGCCAGCGGGAGATAGAAAATACAGGCATCGCATCACTGAAAATAGATTTTAACAATGTCTTTGGGTATTATATAGAAGTAAGAAATACCCATAAGGATAAAGTACCTGCCGACTGGATACGGAAGCAAACCTTGGTAAGTGCAGAGCGATACATCACCGAAGAGCTGAAAGAATATGAAACGCAGATTTTAGGAGCAGAAGAAAAAATTGCTGCTTTGGAGCATAGGCTGTACCGTGTGGTTTGTGAAAATGTGATGAATTATATAGATGCCATTCAGGAGAACGCCCAGCTCATCGCCCAGTTGGATATTGCCGTAGGACTTTCGGAGTTGGCAATTTCGGAGGGCTATACCAAGCCCGTTTTGAATGAAGGCTATGCCATAGATTTAAAAGAAGCCCGCCATCCCATCATAGAAAAAGCATTGCCTTTGGGCGAAAAATATATCCCGAATGATATTTACTTAGACAAAGAATCTCAGCAAATCATTATGGTAACGGGGCCTAATATGTCGGGTAAATCTGCCATCTTGCGTCAGACGGCATTGGTATGTCTCCTTGCACAGATGGGAAGTTTTGTCCCAGCAAAATATGCAGAGATAGGGCTGTTAGACAAAATCTTTACTCGGGTAGGGGCTACGGATAATATCTCCGCAGGAGAATCTACCTTTATGGTGGAGATGAACGAAGCAGCGAATATCCTCAATAATGTCTCAGAGCGAAGCCTGATTTTGTTAGATGAAATTGGGCGGGGAACTTCCACTTACGATGGCGTTTCTATTGCGTGGGCTATTGCAGAATACCTCCATCAGCATCCTACACAGGCTAAAACCTTGTTTGCAACCCATTACCACGAGCTGAATGAGATGACTCTCAGTTTCGAGAGAATCAAAAATTTCCACGTGAGCATTCAGGAGAATAAAGGGAACATTGTTTTTCTAAGAAAACTAATGCAGGGCGGTAGTGAGCATAGCTTCGGTATTCACGTGGCTAAGCTAGCGGGGATGCCTGCTAAGGTAGTGAATAGAGCCTCGGAAATCCTAAAAACTTTGGAAGCCAACCGTACGCAAGGGGAGGTGAAAGAGAAGATGAAAAAAGTGGTGGATGAGCAGGTGCAATTGTCTTTTTTCCAATTGGATGACCCTGTTTTAGAAAATATCCGTGAGGAACTTACCAAAATTAACATCGATACCCTTACTCCAATAGAAGCCCTAATGAAGCTGAACGCTATTAAAAGAATGATAGGGCAGTAGATTGGCTTTTCTCAAATCAGAATGTTCTCTCTTAGTCGGAAGTCTTAATTTATCAGATTAGAACCTTTGTACTCAGTCGGAAGTCTTAATTTATCAGATTAGAACCTTTGTACTCAGTCGGAAGTCTTGATTTATCAGATTAGAACCTCCGTACTCCGTCGGAAGTCTTGATTTATCAGATTAGAACCTTTGTACTCAGTCGGAAGTCTTGATTTATCAGATTAGAATCTTTGTACTCAGTCGGAAGTCTTAATTTATCAGATTAGAACCTCCGTACTCCGTCGGAAGTCTTAATTTATCAGATTAGAACCTCTGTACTCAGTCGGAAGTCTTAATTTATCAGATTAGAACCTCTGTACTCAGTCGGAAGTCTTGATTTACCAGATTAGAACCTTTGTACTCAGTCGGAAGTCTTAATTTGTCAGATTAGAATCTCTGTACTCAGTCGGAAGTCTTGATTTATCAGATTGAAGGGGTAGGGGATGTCTTCTGATGAAGATGTGTAACGATAATCAAATAAGCTGACTGTATACAGTAGTCGTTTTTTTTGGTGTTTATAATGTTTTTTTTTATAAATTTGGAGAGATTCAAATGTATAATTAAAATGTTATGAGAAAATTATTGTTATTATTAGGCGTATTGGCGTGTTTCTTTAATGCGTACGCCCAGACCTATCGGTACATTTATGAATGTGTTATCAAAGAGAATGGAAAGCCTCAAAGCTATTATTTGGTATTAGATGTGAATGATAAAGAGACGAAATTCTATGATTATAAATTTTTGGAAATGGATTCTTTGAATACCAAAAATAAACATAATAATCATAAATTTAGAACCAACTCGGTTACAGAGCAAGTATTAAAAAGACAAAGAAATACGCACGAAAACGAGCAGTATTTTACCAATAATGCAGGGGATTATTTCGTGATGAAGTCTAAGGATAATATCAAATGGACTTTGCATTCGGATAAAAAAGAACGAGATGGGTATCGTCTTCAGAAAGCTACTACTAAGTTTGGTGGGAGACATTGGGAGGCTTGGTTTTCACCCGATACAGGAATTAATGAAGGACCGTATAAATTTTCTGGACTTCCAGGGCTTGTCTTTGAGGTAAAAGACACGGCAGGAGATTTTGAGTATAAATTGGTGAAAAACCATAATCTGCCTACCCTCTATGATACTACAGATTTTTTGGAGAGCTACTATGGTACTACGCCTATCCCTGTGGATTATAAACAAATGGTGAAGATTAAGCTGAATGATTTTAATGACCCAATGGCTAATCTGATAAAAGTCTTCAAAGATGGTGGAAAGATTAATATGAATGGAGAAGATATTACCAGTTTGGAACAGCTGAACCAGAAAAGAAAATGGGTACAAGAGGATATATTAAAACATTATACCCCTATTGAATTGGATAAAGCGATTCCTTATAAAATCAAGTAAAAAAAACCTCCCACTCGGTACCGAGTGGGAGGTTTGGTATTTATGGGGGATTGTATTATTTCACGATGGTCATTTCATCTAGTAGATGCCCTGCACCAGAGTAAACATCTATTACCCAAAGTACAAATCTAGAATCTACATTGATGGTTTTTTGCCATTCTTTCTCGAAAACAATATCTCCAGAAAGGGCTTCTGAATTTCCATCAAATGCTAGCCCGATAAGCTCTCCGTTGCCATTAAGGATAGGCGAACCAGAGTTTCCTCCTGTAATATCGTTATCAGAAAGGAAATTGACAGGCAAATAACCCGCAGGGTCTGCATACTGACCGTATTCTTTTTTAGCAGCCAAATCTAATAGACGCTGTGGAAGGTCAAACTCCTCATCGCCTTTTTTGTACTTAGCTACCATTCCATCAAGGTCTGTATAGAAGTTGTTTTTCACACCGTTGTAGTTTCTATCTTGTCTGAAAGGTAATGTGGAAACCTTTCCGTAGGTCATTCTCATTGTAGAGTTAGCATCTGGATAGAAAGCTTTTTTCGGGTGAGATTTTCTTAAACCATCAAAGAACAGACGGTTGTTTTTGCTGAAAGCATTGTCTTTCTCGGTATATTTTTCAGCCGTTGCACGGGAATCGGCTAAGTAGCCATTGGCAAGTTTGTAGAGTGCATCGTTTTCTAGCTGAGCTGCATTGGGCTGAGCGATGAATGCCAATACGCTTTCTTTATTTGCGAAGATAGAGTTTTGGGCAACATTGCCAAGCTGAGACGCATTGGTGTTTTTCAAAGTAGGCGAAGCCACATCGCTACCCACTCGATTCTGATAAAGGGCTACCATAGTTTGTAGCATCTCTTGCTCCAATGCAGGGTTGAATTTTTCGTACATTGCGTTGGTTCTAGCAACGATGGATTTTTTCAGTTCTTCTTTTTTAGCTGCATCGGTTTCAGCGGTGTAGTTTTTCAGTAGAGTTCCTAAGTTGAGGGCATAAGAAATGTATTTTGCATTTCTGGTCATCTGTGCCGCATAGTTTCTTTCTACATTTTTAGAAGAGATGGCTTGGTAATAAGCTTTCATCTCTGCCAATACATTACCATACAATGCTTTGTTGGCTTTTTTATTAGCCCATTTTTGGAATACTTTTTCAGTTTTCTCTTTATCTTGGATGGTTCCATTTTTCTTTACAGATTCTATGGTACCTTGTCTGTTTTTCCAATAGTTGGCTACAGCTGCAAACTGAGAGGCGTAGTTAAGCTTTGTAGCGTGGTCGGCATCCATATATTTTTTCATAACATCCATTGCGGTTTTAGAAGCTTCTACCCACGCTGGATAATCGCGGTTTACCAATTGGTCTATACCATAGGAAGTCATAAATCTATTGGTTCTACCAGGGAAACCAATAATCATAGCATAGTCCCCAGGTTTGATAGGCTTCAATGAAATAGGCAGGTGATGTTTTGGTTTTAGAGGAACATTGTTTGGAGAATATTCCGCAGGATTTCCATTAGCATCAGCATAAACTCTGAATACGGAGAAATCACCGGTATGTCTTGGCCACTCCCAATTATCGGTATCGCCACCATATTTTCCAATGGCATTAGGAGGTGTTCCTACCAATCTTACATCTTTAAAATCTTGATAAACGAAGTAGTAAAACTCATTGCCATTGAAAAAGTCTCTTACTACAACGGTGTATTTTCCATTGGCATTGTTTTCTTTTTCTATGGCTTTGTATTCTGCATCGATGATTTTTCTTCTCTCATCGGCAGACATATTATTGTTGAGCTTAGCATTGATACGCTCTGTAGCATCTCCCATTCTTACCAAAGACCTTACCCAAAGACCTTTTGCAGGGATTTCTTCGCTGCGTTTCATTGCCCAGAATCCATTGGTGAGATAATCGTGCTCTGGGGTAGAGAGTGCCGCAATCTTATCGTAGCCACAGTGGTGGTTGGTAAAGAGCAATCCTTCTTTGGAAACCATCTCCGCGGTACAGCCACCATCAAACTGAACGATAGCATCTTTCAAGCTAGAATTGTTCACAGAGTAGATTTCTTCGGCGGTAAGTTTTAGCCCTTTTTTCTGTAAATCTTGCCCTTTAAGTCGCTTAATGAGCATCATTAGCCACATTCCTTCATCGGCTTTTACCTGAAGGAAACTCATCATAAATGTGAGTAATAAAAATAATCGCTTCATATTGTAAAATAAAATTTTTCGCAATTTACAGATTTTGGTGCATTTTCGAAATGATAAAATGGAAAAAGTGTTGATTTTGGTTTGTTTTCCCTCCGCAAATGACTTTTGTGCCATTAAAATAAGTGTCCTACCAAGTAAAATGCCTATCTTACGATTAAAATAAGTATCCTACCAAGTAAAATACCCATCCTACGATTAAAATAAGTGTCCTACCATAGGGATTCCGAGCATAATGTCTTCGGCGAATAGCCTCTGCGATTTAGTTGAAAATGCTTACTTTTGTGGAAATTGTAAATCAAACGATTTAGAAATCTATGCTTGAAAAAAAAGAACATTTATACGAGAAAACCGTTTTAGTAGGGCTTATTACTAAAAATCAAGATGAAGAAAAACTCCGCGAATATATGGATGAACTGGAGTTTTTGGCATATACGGCTGGGGCAACCGTGGAAAAACGCTTTACGCAAAAAATGGCTCAGCCAGATTCCAAAACCTTTGTAGGAAAAGGAAAGATGGAGGAAATCCGAGATTTTGTGAAGGAAAATGAAATCGGAACGGTAATTTTTGATGATGAATTATCGCCCTCTCAGTTGAAAAACTTGGAACGGGAAATGGAAGTGAAAATCTTGGATAGAACCAATTTGATTCTGGATATTTTTGCCCAAAGAGCACAGACCTCCTATGCCCGTACACAAGTAGAACTGGCACAGTATGAGTATCTCTTACCTCGCCTTACAAGGATGTGGACGCACCTTGAAAGACAACGGGGTGGGATTGGGATGAGAGGTCCTGGGGAAACGGAGATAGAAACCGACCGCCGTATCATCCGAGATAGAATTACCCTACTGAAAGAAAAACTGAAAACCATAGATAAACAAATGGCAACCCAACGCAATAACCGTGGCAAAATGGTGCGTGTGGCGTTGGTAGGCTATACCAATGTGGGGAAATCTACGCTGATGAACGCACTCTCTAAGTCTGATGTCTTTGCGGAGAATAAGCTGTTTGCCACTCTGGACACTACCGTTCGCAAGGTGGTTATTGGGAATTTGCCTTTTCTGCTGACGGATACGGTGGGGTTCATTAGAAAATTGCCTACACAGTTGGTAGAAAGTTTTAAATCTACTTTGGATGAAGTAAGAGAGGCAGATTTGCTGATTCACACGGTGGACATCTCCCACGAGAGTTTTGAGGACCATATAGAGTCGGTTAATCAGATTCTTCAGGAGATAGATGCTCACAGAAAGCCAATGGTAATGGTTTTTAATAAAATAGATGATTTCTCTTACGAGAAAAAAGACGAGGACGATTTAACGCCTGCCACCAAAAAGAATATTTCCCTTGAAGAGTGGAAGAAAACTTGGATGGCAAAGTCAAAATTTCCTACGGTATTCATCTCTGCACTTACCAAGGAAAACTTTCCAGAGATGAAAAAACTGATTTATGATGAGGTTCTGAAAATTCATATCTCCCGTTTCCCTTACAATGACTTCTTGTTTGAATATTATGATGATGAGGAATTAGAGGCTTAAAATAATACGGAGATGATTTATTATAATGATATAGTCCAAGCCCTCAATGACCTTTCTATTCAAGAGAAAAAGGCGTTTTATCCTCGGTTTTTCAAAACAGGAAAGGGTGAATATGCAGAGGGAGATGAGTTTATTGGCGTAACGGTGCCAGACCAGAGAAAAGTGGCTAAAGCCTTTTGGAAAGAGATTTCTTTGGAGGAGCTCTCCTTGTTGCTAAGTTCTAAGATACACGAGCATCGGCATTGTGCATTGCTGATGTTGGTGGCGAAATATGAGAAATCAAAATCGGAGCAAGAGAAACAAAATCTTGTGGATTTCTATCTGCAACATTTAGAATTTGTGAATAATTGGGATTTGGTGGATAACTCGTGCTATAAAATACTGGGGAAACATTGTTATGATACCCAAAATGATGAAATTCTGTGGACACTCTCAAACTCTGAAAATATGTGGCATAAGAGGATGGCTATTGTGGGGACAATGTATCATATTAAACAAGGGCATTTTGAACTCACCAAAGCGTTGGCGGTGAACAACCTGAATCATCCACACGATTTGATGCACAAAGCCAATGGCTGGCTATTGCGAGAAATGGGCAACCAAAATGAAGAAGAATTAATCACATTTTTAGATGTCTATTATGCTCAGATGCCTAGAACATCATTGCGATACGCTATTGAGAAGCTGGATGAACCACTGCGACAAGATTATTTGAAAGGAAGACGCTGATGAACGATTGGGAGTTTTTAAAAACTTTTATACACTACTTTTTGCATCTGGTTTTTCCTGTTTTTATAGCATTAATATTTTTCAGGAAAGAATGGAAGAAGGCTTATGGGCTGATGTTGGCTACAATGCTGATAGATTTGGATCATCTTTTCGCGAGTCCTATTTTTGAAGCAGGAAGAAACAGTATTGGCTTTCATCCTTTGCACAGCTATCCTATGATAGGGGCTTATGTTTTGGGATGTATTTTGCTTAAAGGAAATTATAAAATCATTGCTATAGGATTGCTGTTTCATATTTTTACGGACTTCCAAGACTATTACTTTTGGAATTTTTTACACAATATGATAAAATAATTTTTGACTACAGTTGTTTGATTTTTAATTAGATGAGGTTGATTTTAAATAATAATGGTTAGAATAAACTAAAAAAAGTGGATTGAAATTTTGGAAGTAAAGAAAAAATATCTATCTTTGCAACCACAAATAAGGAAGAGAAGTTCATTATTACAATTGCGGATGTGGTGTAATTGGTAGCCACGCCAGACTTAGGATCTGGTGCCGTGAGGCGTGGGGGTTCGAGTCCCTTCATCCGCACAATTGCGAAAATAGCTCAGTTGGTAGAGCGCAACCTTGCCAAGGTTGAGGTCGCGGGTTCGAACCCCGTTTTTCGCTCAGGGAGAAGTTTTTTTAAGCTTCTCTTTTTTATCGCCCTGGTGGTGGAATTGGTAGACACGCAGGACTTAAAATCCTGTGTCCGCAAGGACGTACGGGTTCAAGTCCCGTCTGGGGTACTTAAATCGGTTAGGAGTTTTTTTTCTTAACCGATTTTTTTGTTGGTTGAAAACAAGAAAGTTTTTTTTTTTTTTTTTTTTTTTTGAATGATAAAGGCTGCTCTTTTCGAACAGCCTCTTTTTTATTTGAAATGTGAAAAATGAATAATCTATTTTGCTTCCACGCAGAATACACGGTATTGTATAGTTGTGGCAGACTTGAAATATTCTCTAATTCTTGCCAAATCTGAAGCGGCACTTTGTTTATTAAAATAACTTCCCGCTAAGATTTTGTAATTAGGGCGTAGGGAAGCATCGGTCTCTACTTTAATATTGGGGAATCTTCTCCTGAAATAAGCTTTGACTTCGTTGGCTTCATCGTTACTTTTTACTACTGCGATTTGGATTTTCACCCCTAAAATTCTTGGGTTATTTTTACAAATTTCACTGGTGGTCAAGGCTCTGCTTGCAACCACTTTGGTGCTAGGTTTGGAGGTTGTTTTTTCCTCATCAGAGGAAATGGCATTTTTTCTAATCGTTTTTTTTGTGTCACAGTATTCTTCCAAGTCTTCCATTAGGGATAAAACCTTGCGGTCTGCAGTGATGGAAAGCGGAGTTCCTTGCAAGGTATCGGTTTTTGTAACCTGCTGGGCTTCAATTTTATTAAAAATGAATAAAGGAAGCAAAAGGCTGTATTTTAAAATATTTTTCATCAGTTGAAATTTTGGACAAAAATAAGATAAATAAAAAAAATATACCAAAAACATTATTTAGAATAATTCCAAATTAATAAAAAATGAAAATAGTAATAATATTGGGGTTGTTAAATTCGTGTTAAAAAGCTTACTTTTGCACAACTGAATGTAAACTCATTTAATTTTACTAACCCAAGATTTTATAAATGATTAGTTGGAGAAAGCATTACAAAAGGAGCTTGATAGCAATAGGATTGTTGTTATCAGCTACCGCTTCAGTCCACGCTCAAAGCGGAGATCCAAAGAATGGTGAGAAGCTTTTCAAGGCAAACTGTACAGCTTGTCACGCTTTAGATAAGCAGATGGTAGGTCCTGCTTTGGGAGGAGTTGTGGAGCGATTGCAAACCGAGCAAAACTTAGGTGAAGATTGGTTGCACAAATGGATTAAGGACAATAAGGCACTTCGTGAATCTGGCGACAAGTACGCCATAGAAGTGTATGAGAAGTTTAACAAGGTGGAGATGACGGCGTTCCCGAATCTTTCGGATACGGATATCAATGATATCTTAGCCTATACTACCAATCCACCAGCTCCAGAGCCAGCAGCAGAGGCTGCAAGTGATGAGAATACCATTGCTGCTATTGAAAAAGAAAGAAAGGAAAGTGCTAATTCCAAAATTCTTTTGATTTCTTTATTGGCTATTGCAGGGCTTCTATTATGGTTGTTGCTTAGATTGAGACAGTTGGTAAAACTGAATCAAACGGAAGAATTGGCAGAGCTTAATGCAACCAGAGTTCAGTCCTTTGGGGAGTTATATCAAAAGTATAATCTCGTAGGAAAGGCTTTACTAGGACTCTTGGCGGTGTTTGCCTTGTATGGTGTGTGGAATTTCCTTATGGGAATAGGGGTTTACAAAGGATATAAGCCAGAGCAACCTATCTATTTCTCCCACAAAATCCACGCTGGCGATAATAAAATAGATTGCCAAATGTGTCACTCTTCTGCTAAGTATGGAAAAGTTTCTGAAATTCCATCTGTTAATGTATGTATGAATTGCCATAGGTCAATCTCTGAATACAATGGTAAATATATGGAGCCAGGTAAAGATAAGGCTTTCTATGATGGAGAAATTCAGAAAATTTACCAAGCAGCAGGTTGGGATCCAGCAACGCAATCTTATACTGGCAAAACTCAACCAATTGAGTGGGTGAGAATTCACAATATGCCAGATTTCGTTTACTTCAACCACGCACAGCACGTTGTAGCAGGAGAGCAATCCATCATCAGTGCTCATAATAAGAAAAATCCAAACGATCAGATAGATGTGGTATGTAAAGCTTGTCACGGAAAAGTAGATACAATGAATGTGGTGGCAATGGCGAATGACTTCACGATGGGATGGTGTATCGACTGTCACAGAACTACAGAAGTAGATATGAACAATGGATATAACCAAGCGTATTTCAAAAATCTTCACGATAAATTGAAAAAACAATATCCTAAGTCTGAAGGTAAGATTACGGTAGATGCTATCGGTGGTCTTGAGTGTGGTAAATGTCACTATTAATTAATAAAAAATTAGAAGTATCAATGGCTTCAAATAAAATACAATTCAGAAGTATTCACGAACTGAAAGATCCAACACTTAATAATAGGTTGGCTCAGAAAGAGTTTCAAAATGAAATTCCTGTAGAGGAGTTCTTGGGAGATTCGGAAAAAATGAACAATTCTGGAACTTCAAGAAGAGATTTTCTTAAATTGTTAGGGTTTTCTACCGCAGCGGTAACTTTAGCAGCGTGTGAAGCTCCTGTTATCAAAACCATTCCTTATGTTGTAAAACCTCACGATATTATTCCAGGGGTGCCTAATTACTATGCAACATCTTACTTTGATGGAGCTGATTTTGCTAGTGTATTGGTGAAAACACGAGAAGGAAGACCTATTAAAATAGAACCAAATCCTGCGGCTAACGAGTTGGGTAAAACCAGTGCGAGAGTTCAGGCAGGGGTGTTGTCACTTTATGATAATGATAAAGTAAAGCAACCTGCTCTTAATGGTAAAGATGAGACTTTTGATAAAGTAGATGATTATGTACTAAAAGCTTTGGCAGATGCTCAGGCTGCTGGTAAGAAAATCGTTCTTTTGTCTCACTCTTATCCTTCTCCAACATTCAAGAAGTTATTTGCAGAGTTTAAGGCTAAATATCCAACAGCAGAATTAGTAACCTATGATGCTGTACCACACGCTTCTGCATTAGATGCAGCAGAGGAGGTATTTGGGCAAAGAGTGCTTCCTGTCTATGACCTTTCTACCACAGAATTGGTGGTGTCTTTCCAAGCTGATTTCTTGGGAGACTATAACGGTGGTAGCTTGGAAACTTCTTATGCCGTAGCTAAAAAACCAGGAGCTAATATGTTGAGACATATCCAAGTGGAATCTAATATGTCTTTAACGGGAGCTAATGCCGATGAAAGAATCCGTCTAAAACCAAGTGCTACTTACAAACTTTTAGCAGAGGTTTATAATGGATTGAACGGAGTTTCTGTATCTGGAGATGCTGCTAAAATTGTAAAAGAATTACATGAAAAAGGAAATAAAGCAGTTGTTTTTGCAGAAGGTTCAAAAGCGGCTTATGTATTAGCACATTTAATCAATCAAAAATTAGGCTCTAATGCTTTCACGGGAAGAGCAAATCTTCTGAAAGAATTTAACGGAGCTAGATATAACGAATTCTTGTCTTGGATGAATGCAGGGCAAGTAGGCGTACTCATTAGTAATAATGTAAACCCAATCTATTCTTCTAATAAAGGAGAGGATTTCAAAAAATTATTGGCTAAAGTACCACATTTGGTAGCAGTAGTTGATAAGAAAAATGAAATGTATCAAGCGGCTAAGGTGGTCATTCCAGTAGCACATTGGCTAGAGTCTTGGGCAGACCTTACGCCACAATCTGGGGTGTATTCTTTGATGCAACCTACGATTACTAAGGTTTATAAACCAAGACAAATAGAAGAATCTCTTTTGGTTTGGATCAACGGAAAGAATAGCGAAAATAATAATTACTACAATTACCTTAAAGCAAGTGCGGCTAGCTTCTTAGGTGGTGTGAGCTTTAATAAAGCATTGTACAACGGTATCAATGGAGCTGTTGCACAAGAAGTGTCTACTACCGAGGAGGGTGCAGAGGCAGAAGCTCCAGTAGTGCGTAGAGGTGGAAACCTTAGCTATGCAGGTGGAAATGCGGCACAAGCCCTTGCAGATTTAGGTGCTTTCAAAGCATCAGATTTAGAATTGGTACTTTATACCAATACAGCTGTAGGTGATGGTACGCAAGCCAATAATCCTTGGTTGCAAGAGTTGCCAGATCCAATCACCAGATTATCTTGGGATAATTATCTTACCATTTCTCCTAAAGATGCAGAGAAGTTCGGTATTGAAAATACATTAAATGCAAGAATGCAGCTGGATGGTTCCAGAGTAAACCTTACAGTAAATGGGGTTACATTGAAAGATGTGCCTGTATTTATTCAGCCAGGGCAAGCAGATGGAACTGTTGGTTTAGCATTAGGATACGGTAAAAAAGATTCTGGAAAAGTAGCTGAGACAGGGGTGAATGCTTATCCTTTGTTTGATGGTTACAACTTGGCAGTTGCTAATGCGAAAATCGAAAAAGTATCTGGTATGCACGAGTTTGCAGGAATGCAGCTTCAAAATACCTTGATGGGTCGTTATGATATTGCTAAAGAAGTTCCATTGGAAACTTTCTTGAATGTTAAATTTGATGACCGTACCATTGTAAACGGACAGCCAAAAGGGTGGAATATACCATTGGAATATCACACACTTACAGATTCTACTCCAGCAGGGAAAATTTCTCTATGGGACGAGTTTGATGATACTGATGGTCCTCACTTCAACCTTTCTATCGACTTGAACTCTTGTACAGGTTGTGGAGCTTGTATCATCGCTTGTCAAGCTGAAAACAATGTGCCAGTAGTCGGTAAGGAGGAGATTAGAATGTCCAGAGATATGTACTGGTTGAGAATTGACCGTTACTATTCAGCTAAAGAAAAAATCACTACCAAAGAACAATTGGATAGAGGATTAGATGTGCCAGGGGTTTATGATATTTTGATTGACCCAGCAGAAAATCCAGATGTAATCTTCCAGCCAGTAATGTGTCAGCACTGTAACCACGCACCTTGTGAAACAGTATGTCCTGTGGCAGCTACATCACACGGTAAGCAAGGTCAGAACCAGATGGCATATAACAGATGTATCGGTACTAGATATTGTGCTAACAACTGTCCTTATAAAGTAAGAAGATTTAACTGGTTTACTTATAATCTAAACGATAAGTTTGATTATAATATGAACAACGATTTGGGTCGTATGGTATTGAACCCAGATGTGGTAGTGAGAACCAGAGGGGTAATGGAAAAATGCTCTATGTGTATCCAAATGACACAGGCTACCATCCTTGAAGCGAAGAAAGAGGGTAGAACCATTAAAGATGGAGAATTCCAAACAGCTTGTTCCAAAGCTTGTTCTACTGGTGCTATGACTTTTGGAGATATGAATGACAAGTCTTCTAAAGTAAGAGAACTTTACAATAGTGATAGAAGATATACACTATTGGAAGAGATTGGTACGAAGCCGAATGTCTTCTATCATACAAAAGTGAGAAATAGAAAAGAAAAATAAGTTTAAATAATAATAAGGTAAAAAATGTCACATTACGAAGCCCCGATAAGGGAACCTTTAATTATTGGTCACAAAACCTATCACGATATCACAGAAGATATCGCTAGACCTATCGAAGAAAGAGCAGGAAAACTGTGGTGGATTTCATTTTGGGCCTCTTTAGTTTTATTCATCTATGGTTTTGGATGTATTGCTTACACCATTGGTACAGGTATTGGTGCTTGGGGACTTAACAGAACTATCAACTGGGGTTGGGATATTACCAACTTCGTATGGTGGGTAGGGATTGGTCACGCAGGTACTTTGATTTCCGCAGTACTATTATTATTTAGACAAAGATGGAGAATGTCTGTAAACCGTTCAGCGGAAGCAATGACCATCTTCGCCGTTGTACAGGCTGCCATCTTCCCTGTAATCCATATGGGTAGAGTATGGGTTGGTTATTGGGTATTTCCAATTCCTAACCAGTTTGGTTCTCTTTGGACTAACTTTAACTCTCCACTCCTTTGGGATGTATTTGCAATTTCTACGTACTTCTCAGTTTCTACAGTATTCTGGTTTGTAGGGCTAATTCCAGACTTTGCAATGATTAGAGATAGAGCTAAAACACCTTGGACTAAGAAAATCTACACATTCTTAGCATTCGGATGGGGAGGTAAGGCAAAACATTGGCAGAGATTTGAAGAGGTATCTTTGGTATTGGCAGGTTTGGCTACGCCATTGGTATTCTCAGTGCACACTACGGTATCGTTTGACTTCGCCACTTCCGTAATCAAAGGTTGGCACTCTACCATCTATCCTCCTTACTTCGTAGCAGGAGCTATTTTCTCAGGATTTGCTATGGTACAGACACTATTGCTTGTTGCAAGAAAAGTTTGTAACCTAGAGGAATATATCACAATGTACCACATAGAGATTATGAACATCGTAATCATTGTAACGGGTGGTATGGTAACAGTGGCTTACGCTGTAGAGTACTTCATCGCTTGGTATTCTGGTACTAGATTTGAAGACTTTGCTTACCTTACTCCGGGTGCTGCTACAGGACCTTATTGGTGGGCATTCTGGGCGTTGATTATCTGTAACTTGGTAGTGCCTGCATTGTTCTGGTTCAAGAAGGTTAGAACCAATATCATTGCAACATTCCTTATTGCTTTGGTAATTAACATCGGTATGTGGTTTGAGCGTTTTGACATCATCGTTATCAACTTGTCTAGAGACTACCTACCTGGTTCTTGGACAATGTTTAAGCCAACCATCATTGATGTAGGCGTTTATTTAGGAACAATAGGTTTCTTCGGCGTATTATTCCTACTTTACGCAAGAACATTCCCTGTGATTGCACAGGCTGAATTGAAGTCTATTTTGAAAATTTCTGGTGAAACTTATAAAGCAAAAGAAGGAGATGAGCACCACTAAAATTATATATGGTCTTTACGCTGATGATGACGATTTAATGAACGGCGTAAAAGCTTTCAGAGAGAAAGGAATTGAAATCAACGAGGTTTATACTCCATTCCCTGTGCACGGATTAGATAAAGCATTAGGCTTGAAGAAAACAAGAATTTCTGATGCAGCATTCATCTACGCTTGTTATGGTGTATCCATCGGAGCATTGGTGACTTGGTACACGATGAATCACGATTGGCCACAGAACATTGGTGGTAAGCCAGCCTTTGATTGGGCTCACAATATGCCTGCTTTCGTAGTCCCTATGTTTGAGCTAATGGTATTCTGTGCTGCTCACTTGATGTCCCTTACATTCTTTGTTAGAAATAAAATGTATCCAGGAGCTCCAGCTCAAAACCCAGATCCTCGTACTACCGATGATAAGTTTATGATGGAGTTCGTAAGTGATGATGTGGATAAAATAAAACAACTCCTTATAGAAACAGGAGCTGAAGAAATAACCGTAAAAGATGCTTAATATGAAAAGAAATATTTTAAAAATTACAGCAGTCTTAGGTTTTGCAAGCTTGGTACTTTCTTCTTGTGGAAATGGTAACCCACCTTTGGTATGGTTTCCAGATATGTACTTTCCAGTAGCGTATGATCCTTTGCAAAAAGCTGAAGATGCTTACTCTAAGCACGATAATGAAATCCCTGCATTTGTAAAGCAAAATGGTGCTACAGGACTGACTCCAGTAGAAGGAACTGTTCCGCAGGATAAAGATGGTATTTTTGCAGAAGCATTGTTGCCTAAAAATGTAGATGAGTATAATGCAGGATATGAAGCTTCTAAAAGCGTTACCGTTTCTCCTCTAAATGCAACCAACTTAGAGAAAGATTTGGAGAGAGGAAAGCTATTGTATGAGAAAACTTGTGCTGCTTGCCACGGTACTGCTGGAGATGGGCAAGGTTCTATCGTACAATCTGGTGCTTATTCTGGTGTTCCAAACTATGCAGATAGACAAGTAACTTTAGGAAGCGTTCACTATGTGATTGTGAATGGTAGAAACGCAATGGGCTCGTATGCAGGGCAACTGAGTCCAGGGGATAGATGGAGAGTCGCAATGTATGTGATGAACGAGTTTAAGGGAGGTACAGCCTCTGCTGCTACAGCTGTAGCAAGTGATTCTACTGCAACTAAATAAATTTAAAAGACAGAAAAAATGTATAATTTTTCACCTAAATTAAGATTATTATCTTTCGTATTTATCATCGCAGGATTGGTTCTTTTTGCTACTGGATATTTCATCAACAAAGGATACGATAGCACTGCGGTAGAACATATGATGGAGGCAGTACACGCTTCTGGGCATACTGCTCCTACCCACTCTAGCGAATTGGTAGGCCCGCAAGATCATCAGGCTCATCTAGAGCACGCTACGCATCAGGTACACAATGCTCCTTTGGCATCTTTGCACTTTGTGGCGGTATTTTTCTTTGCTGCTTCTTGCTGTGTGCTATTTTTCTACTCTATTCAGCACGTGGCTCACGCAGGATGGTCTATTATTGTAACAAGAGTAATGGAGGCTATCGCTTCTTTTATTCCTTGGGCTGGGATATTTTGCATCATCGTGATGATTCTCAATGTAATGCATATAGGGCATCTATTCCATTGGATGGATCCTACTTTGGTAGATCCTAATCACCCTAATTTTGATGTGATTACGCTTGAGAAAAGCAAGTTCTTGAATACCAATTGGTATGTGATTAGAAATATTTTCTATGTAGCAGGAGCGTCTTTCTTTGCTTGGAAATTGAGAAGCCAATCTAAAAAAGTAGATGAAACTAAGTCTCTAAGAGAATATCAAATGCTTTACAGATGGTCTGTAGGATATATTGCATTCTTCGGTTTTGCTTCTGTAGGTTGGGCTTGGGATTGGCTAATGTCTATAGACCACCACTGGTATTCTACAATGTATGTATGGTATGCTATGGTAAGCTGCTTGGCTACAGCGGTAGCACTTATCATCATCGTAAGTGTTTATCTTAAAAAGAAAGGCTTTTTGCCAGAGTTTAATGACAACCACTTGCACGATTTAGGAAAATTCCTTTTTGCTACTTCTATGCTTTGGACTTATACTTGGTTCTGTCAGTTTATGCTATATTGGTATGCGAATGTTCCAGAAGAGGTTAATTACTTCTTCGGCAGATTTGAGCACTATGCACCTACATTCCTTCCAATGCTGATTCTTAACTTCTTGGTACCGTTATTGGTATTGGTGAGTTCAAGCATCAAGAGAAACTACAAGGTGGTAACTTCTATGGCGGTATTGGTAGTGATAGGACATATTGTAGATTACTTCAATATGGTAATGCCAGGAACTGTAGGACCTTATTGGAATAACATCGCTGTTCTTCTTTTAGTGATAGGAGCGGTAGTGTTCTTCGTAGGATTGTTCACATTCGCTGTGATGACAATGCTTACCAAACTGAAATTAATCCCTACAGGAAACCCATTTGTACACGAGTCTAAAATTTATGAATATCCATTCTAATGTTTTAGAAGTTTTATAATAAAAAATCCCACGCAGTTTTGTGTGGGATTCTTTGTTTTATTTCAGTTAATAATCTGCTATCTTTGCACCTTTAAAAATGGAAGTTATGACACACGATATCGCCTCACAAATCATCTATGAAGACAATCACCTCCTTGTCATTAATAAAAAGGTAGGACAGCTTGTGCAAGGCGATAAAACGGGTGATGCCTCGCTGTTGGAACTGATTAAAGCTTTTATTAAAAAGCGAGATGAAAAGCCAGGCAATGTTTTTCTTGGGCTGGTACATCGCATTGATAGACCTACTTCTGGTTTGGTAATCTATGCTAAGACATCTAAGGCTCTTTCCCGATTGACACAGATGGTGAAAAACCGAGAAATAGAGAAAACCTATTGGGCAATTGTGGCAAAAGAGATGCTTCCTCAAAGCCAAAGGCTGGTGCATTATCTCAAAAAGAACGAAAAAAATAATAAAGCCATTGTTTTTCCAAAACCTACCGATGGGGCTAAAGAAGCCATTTTATCGTATCATCTCATCAAAGTTTTAGATAATTATCAATTGTTAGAAATAGACCTTGAAACAGGGCGGCATCACCAGATTCGGGCACAGCTTTCCAAAATAGGCGTTCCCATTAAGGGGGATTTAAAGTACGGCTCACCGCGTTCTAATCCAGATGGGGGAATATCGCTTCACGCCAGAAGATTACAATTCGTACATCCCGTAACGAAAGAAAAAATGGATATTACAGCTCCCGTACCCCAAAATGATGCGGTGTGGCGTGCTGCTGAAGAAAAATAAGATTACAGAAAGAAAAAAGAGGAAAGAAGAAAGAGAAAAGACTCTAGCATCTAACCTCCAACCTCTAACTTCTAACTTCTAATTTCTAACTTCTAACTTCTAACTTCTAACCTCTAATTCTATACTTTTGAAACTCAACCGATATTATTTTTTTGCATTGTTGTCCTATTTCCTATGGGGATTTTTCAGTTTGGCATTGAAACCCATTGCCCACGAATCTTCATTGGATATTTTGTTTTTTAGGATATTATTATCCGTAGTTATCATCTTAATGATTGCGGTAACTATAAAAAGAGATACTATAAAAATAGCGTTGAAACGCTTCCGAAATTTTACAATTAAAGAGAAAAAACAAGCTTTGGGTTGGAACCTTTTGGGAGGAGGTCTGTTGGGGTTTAATTGGTTTTTGTTTATCTATGTGGTCAATCAGGTGAATGTACAGACGGCATCTTATGCGTATTTAATTTGTCCTATTATCACCTCAATGCTTTCGTTTGTACTACTGAGGGAAAACGCCAGTTGGGACCAGCTTATTGCGATGTTGCTTTGTTTGGTAGGCTGTGCCTTGTACTATATTTCAGACCCCAATAATCTTCTTTTTGCTTTTCTTATCGCTTTAAGCTATGCTTTGTTTTTGATTTCTCAGAAGAAAAATCAGTTTTTTGATAAATTTACCACGCTCATTATCCAGCTGATAACGGTGTTTATTTTGGCGGTTCCGTATTATATTTTTAAGGGTTTTCATTTTCCTACCGATGCAGCGTTTTATCTTTTTACAGGGATTATTGCTTTGTTTTTTACCATTATTCCGTTGTATATGAATCTGTATGCTTTGCAGGGCGTAGCGGCATCTACCGTAGGCATTCTCATTTATATCAATCCCATTATTTCCTTTTTACTCTCGGTGTATTACTTTAATGAACCTATCCATTGGATACAGATATTAGCTTACATTTTGATTGCGATTTCTATTCTTGTTTTTAATATTAAGACTTTAATGAAAGTCGGAAGGTAATATTGCTATTAAACGGATATTTTTTTGTAAATAAAAATTTTCATTTGAACTTAGACTATAGGAGAATATTTATTTAGAATCAATATAAATTTTTAACATTCTGTGATTTTTGTCATATAAAATTTGCATAGTTTTAGTTTTAGTTTTAGTTTTAGTTTTGAACCACTAACATTAAACCCCGTTAGTTGATTTATTATGAGAAAAGTGTTATTAGTGGCAGCTCTTGGAGTTGCTGGTGTAATGAGTGCTATGACAGGTGATAAAGCACAAGTCGAGAAACAAATGCAAACTACTCAATCTATTTCTACTGAAGTAAAAATGATAGGAGGTTGGTGTGAAATTAGTATATATAGAAATAATGTGTTGGTAGATTACTCTTTTACCTATGAAGCATCAGAAACTGCATGTAAGGCAAAAGCACTAGCAATGCAATTTGAGGCTCAAATAGCAGATTTACGCTAACTTAATTAAATGATAGCCATAAAAACAATGTGAACTTAAAAATAAGAATTACTATTTTTCAAGTGCTTGTTTTTGTGGCTATATTTTTTTAATATGAAACATATACTAATCATTTTAATTGCGTTATTCTCAGGTTTAAAGGCACAGACTTATGAGTTGGTTTATGCTCTGACCGTGATAGAATACCCTTCCGAAAGAACACTGAAAGATACTGGTAAGTTGCTGGTAGATACCCAATCTAAAGAGATGCTCTATACCGTGGCGTTTGGTTCGCAAGATGTGGATAATGAGGTGAGAAATTTGAATGGTGGTGCTATGGCTCTTCCGCGGACGCCTTATAACTATACGCTTTTTACCAATGCAGAACAGAAATTCTTGATTAAAGATTTTATACAAGGAAAATATTATGAATTGGAAGACCAAGCGAACATCCATTGGAAACCATCCAATGAAACCAAAATGAAAAATAATATTAAACTGAAAAAAGCCACTGCTGATTTTCGTGGTAGAACTTATACAGCTTGGTATGATGATTCGGCTAAATTTAATGCCAATCCTTGGAAGTTCGTAGGCTTGAAAGGTATCGTTTATGAAGTGCAAGATGATAATGGAAGACACACTTGGGAATTGATAAAATATGAGAAAACCAATGCTTCTCTGAAAAATCCTTTTGACCCTGCCGCGACAATGGTTTCGTATCGCCAATATCCAAAACTGCGTTATGCTTTGTCTGAAAAATTGGAAAAAGCATTGAGCCAAAATCCGAATAGAACCATCTTTGAGCAACCAAGAGTAGATTTAGAAATAAAATTTGAATGGGAATAATGAAGCGTTTGATGTTCAGATTCACTTTGATGGCTTGTGTGCTGCTCTCTGTGGTTGCCTTTGGTCAAAATCTTTTGGTGTCTTATCTGGTGGATTATCAGCCACAGAAAAACGATTCCCATCGTGAGGTAGATGAATGGGTTTTAAACTACGATTCAGAAAAACACGAATCTTTATTTTTACCTAAGAATACCGAGCCTAAAGATAGATTTAATACTTTGGTCTTTAAGAAAATATCTAAAAACCAATGGGCGATTTTGCAACCTGTTTTTAATAGATATTACCGAACGCCTTACGCAGAACAACCTGCTTGGATTTTGCATACTGAGAAAAAGGAAATCTTGGGCTATGTGGTGCACCGTGCTACCACGCATTTGGGCGGTAGAAAATGGGAAGCGTGGTTTTGTAGAGAGTTACCCTTTGCTGATGGACCATATAAATTCTCGGGTTTGCCAGGTTTGGTATTGGAGGTTTCTTCTGAGGATAAGGAATATAAATTTACTGCAAACGGTATAGAGCAATCTAAACAGAATATCGTAATGCTAAACTTTACTTTTATCAATAATGAGGATTTTACGATGCTGAAAAACAAAAGCTTTAACGACCCATCTGGGCAGATGACTTCTATAATGAAAGCCAGCAATCTGAATGTATCCGTGAGTTTTAATGGTAATGAAATTAGTAGCCAAAGACTTAATGAATCTCTGAACGAGACTTATAGACAATGGGCAGAGAAACACAATAATCCCATAGAGATAGGTGATATTTGGTTTTATTGATGGAAGTTTCATCACCAAGCGATACAATATTAATTTTCTTTAACGCCATTGTGGGGTTGGAATCATTTAACTATATTCGTTGTGTTAAAATAAATTCTTAAAGGAAAGTATTGTGAAAAAGTTGTCTATTTTATTCCTTTTTTCTCTGATGAGTTTTATGGCGTACTCTCAAAACACGGTTAGAGTATATTATCAATTGGAAAGCAAAACCAATCTAAAGCCAGAAACGCCATCTATGGTAGATGTGTATATACTTGAAATTGACACCAAAAAACAGACTTCAAAATTTTTTAATGCGACTTACAAATCTATTGATTCTGTATATTCAAGATTGGCTGAACTTTCAAGTTTGAATGGAAGTGTATCCTTTGATGCAAGAAAATTAAGATTTCCTAAGTTTAATATAGGCGTGGTGGATGATGGTAAGGGATATGATGTTTTTAGAATATTTGATGGAGATATTTATAAATATTCTGAGAAAAAAAATACCCAATGGAGCATTGGGGGTATTGCTGAAAAAATAGATGGTTATGAAACCAAAAAGGCTACGGCAAAAATCAATGGCAGAGAATGGGAGGTTTATTTTGCTACAGAACTTCCGCTTTCTTTCGGACCTTATGTATTAGGGCAACTTCCGGGGTTGGTATTATTGGCAAAGGATCGTACGGGGTCGTACTCTTTTAGAATGATAGGTTTAGAAAAAAATGTAGAAGACAATGATTTTCTGCCATCGCCTTTCGGAAGAGCTATAAAAACGACAAAGGCAAAATATAAAAAGGCTTTTGAAAACTTTAAAAAAGACCCAGCAAGAAAATTGAGAGAGAATATTGCAACCCAGCCTGATGGCGATTATATGAAGCTTGCTAATCCCCTCCCAGCGGACTATATTAAGAGAAAGGAAGAGGAATGGAAACAATACTATAAGGATAATGATAACGATATTGACAAGGAGAAGTTTTAATTTACCAGATTAGAATCTCCGTACTCAGTAGGAGGTCTTATATCAATTAAACCATAAAAACACTCGTAAATATTTTAAGGTAATGATGATTAGAGGTGATGGATTTTACTTTTTGATTGTCCATAGCGTTTAAGGTTTCGTGGAGCCATTATTTGAGAAGCTCCATATTTTCAAAAGTCTTGTTTTTAAAGCGTTTTTTTATGTATTGCCAAACTTGTTCACAGGGATTCAATATCCGAATAGAATCATCCACCTCGCCTTGTATATTTAGCTCTATGCCATAAACAGACCATCAACAGAATCTTCAAAAATGGTATCTTTATCAATGTTTTCAACCCGCCATTTGCCCACTCCTTGCTGACCACAAGAAGATAGTAACACTAATTATGTTTATTTTTCCGCCAAGATACAAAAACAACTAAGTGCAACAAAAAAAGATTTTAAAATTTATTCTTCAGTTCATCTAATGGGAGTTCTATAAAACATTTTTTACCATCGGGGGTGTAATTTGGGAAGCCAATCTTGGTATAATCCTTCAGCAAAGATTCTACATCGTGCTTGTAGATGAAGTCAAAACGAGATTTAGACTGAAACTTATTCCATTGGGCATCATAGAAACTCATAAAATCTTCTTCAGTTCTATAATCTAAAACTTCAAAAACGGTTTCCAAAAATTTTATCGCTTGGCTTTCCTTTAGCCCCTCAGGAAGAGCCTCTATACGCAGTACATTATCCTGAGCCAAAGTCATTTCAAAACCAAGACCAGGCAGATACTTTTTTATGGATTTGTATTTATTTTTCTCCATTTCATTCAGATGGTATTCCAAAGAAAACAGCAGAGATTGGCGTTCCACACTGCGTTTTTTATCTTTATTTTTCTCCGCAATCAAAACCCGATGCATCCTACCTAAATCCAACATCAGTGTTTTATCCCCTTGATTGAAAATCCAATATCCATTGGGCAATCGCATCAAATCTTCATCAAACTCCTCATCCTCAAATAGATTGATTTTAGAAGGCTCCGCCGAAATATTTTGTGCAAACATCTCTTGCAGATTTATCACCTCTTCTTTTGATGGTACTGCATTACCCTCACTTTTGAATGGGTTAAAACCCCTACTAACCGATACTGAGCTTGGCTTAAAATTCATTGCACTCTCTGCTGGCTTAGCATTAAGAAAAGCATCCATCTGCGGGTCTTTATCAAAATCCAAACTCGGAGCCACATTGTAAATCCCCAATGCTTTTTTCACTGTAGAGCGGATAAGGGCAAAAATTAGATTTTCATCTTCAAACTTCACTTCCGTTTTCTGAGGATGGATGTTCACATCTATTCGCTCTGGTTCCACTTCCAAAAAGAGAAAAAACGAAGGTACATAGCCTGGCTGAAGCAATCCCTCAAAAGCATCTTGAACCGCACGATTGAGGTAAGGACTTTTAAAAAATCTATGATTTACGAAAAAAAATTGTTCACCGCGGGTTTTCTTAGCTCCTTCAGGCTTTGCCACATAGCCATTCAGTTTTATCCAATCCAAATCCTCTTTGATAGGCACCAACAGCGGTTGCAGTTTCCTTCCAAAAACCTCCACAATGCGTTGCATAGGCGTTCCCCTTCTCAGGCGAAACACCGCTTCATCATTATGAAACAAATCAAACTCAATATTAGGATGTGCCAATGCCACCCTCTGAAATTCATCTATAATATGCCTAAACTCTACATTATCATTTTTTAAAAACTTCCTACGAGCTGGCACATTATAAAACAAATTTTTCACCGAAAAACTAGAACCTTCCACCGTCTGTACAGGCTCCTGAAACTGCAACATTCCTCCTTCTATATAAACATTGGTTCCCGTTACAGCATCTTGCTTTTTAGTTTTTAGCTCCACCTGTGCTACTGCAGCAATAGACGCCAATGCCTCACCACGAAACCCTTTAGAAGTAATATTAAAAATATCATCTGTGGAACGAATTTTAGAAGTAGCGTGCCTTTCAAACGCCATCCGAGCATCGGTTTCAGACATTCCTATTCCATTATCTACCACTTGCACCAGATTTTTTCCAGCATCTCGCACAATGAGTTCCACCTTAGTTGCTTGTGCGTCTATGGCATTCTCCAAAAGCTCCTTCACTATAGATGCAGGCCTCTGCGCCACTTCCCCAGCAGCAATCTGATTGGCAACGTGGTCTGGCAATAGTTGTATAATATCTGACATTGACATAATATTTCGCCTGCAAAAATAATCATTTGAAATGGGAATTTTTCCACCTCATCGGAAAAGATTTCCCCAGAGTTTTCCGCAAAAAAAATCTATTTTTATACCTTTGCTAAAAATATTTCTACCTTGGATATAGCGTTCTACCATAATCAGGCAAAGCAAAAACAAAAGGAACACAAGAAGTTTCTAGACACCCTTAAAAAACACCCGCCTAAAAACCTAGATTACCTCTCCCAAGACACTCACGAAGCGGTTTTTGAAACCATCGATTGCCTGCAATGTGCCAACTGCTGCAAAACCACAGGGCCTCTCTACACTGAGAAAGACATCCTACGCATAGCCAAACATCTCAAAATAAAACCCGCTGATTTTGAACACCAATACCTAAAAACCGATGAGGACAACGATAAAGTTTTACAACAACTCCCTTGCCCTTTTTTAAACGAGGATAACACCTGCTATATCTACGAGGTTCGCCCGAAAGCCTGCCGAGAATTCCCCCATACCGATAGACAAAAAGTATATCAAATCAACCACCTAACCATCAAAAACACCCTCATCTGCCCCGCCGCCTACACTTGGGTAGAAAAAATGAAACAACAGTTGCAGAGATAGAACAGACTCAAACTTAGCCTGGTTAGTGATAAGCAGTAAGTTTTAACCAAATCACGCAACAAACTTTTATCCAACAGGAAACACACTTTATCTCCCATATCATAAATAATTATCAACCAATCCATTCACCTTTCGGTTGATATAAAGAAAATCAAAAGATAAAGTTTCTACACCAACTGCCATTTTGGCATAAAATTCCGTATCTTTGCAGACTAATCCTTATTCAAGGTTTAATGTTTTTTTATTCAAGGGAAATGGTTGTTTTCATTCCATCTACCCTGAACTTTAAATATTGAACTTTGAACATAAAAACATTTCAATCGTGCAAGAAAAATACATAGACGAAAATAAACAGGGCGAAGCCTATGCTATCGCCGATAAAGAAGGAAATACCAAAAAACTATTTTTGGAAAGCTATGGCTGCCAGATGAACTTTTCTGATAGCGAAATCGTAGCTTCCATCCTCAACGAACAAGGCTACAACACCACCCTAAAAGTGGAAGAAGCTGATTTGATTCTGCTCAACACCTGCTCCATTCGCGAGAAAGCGGAGCAAACCGTTCGCAACCGATTGTCCACCTTCAAAAACCTGAAAAAAGACAAGCCCTCACTTACCGTAGGGGTTCTCGGCTGTATGGCAGAACGCTTAAAATCTAAATTTTTAGAAGAAGAACATTTGGTAGATTTGGTGGTTGGTCCAGATGCTTACCGCGATTTGCCTAACCTCTTGAAAGAAACTGAAAGTGGAAAAGACGCCATCAATGTGATTCTTTCCAAAGAAGAAACCTATGCAGATATTTCTCCCGTTCGCTTGGGAGGCAATGGCGTTACGGCCTTCGTTACCATTACCCGCGGTTGTGATAATATGTGTACCTTCTGCGTGGTTCCTTTCACCAGAGGGCGAGAGCGAAGCCGAGACCCACACTCCATTTTGGAAGAGTGCAAAGACCTTTGGAACAATGGCTACAAGGAAGTAACCCTTTTGGGGCAAAATGTGGATTCTTACCTTTGGTATGGTGGTGGTCCGAAAAAAGATTTTGATAAAGCCTCCGAAATGCAAAAGGCAACAGCCGTTCGTTTCGCCCAACTTTTAGAAATGGTTGCCAAAGAACTACCCGAAATGAGAATTCGTTTTGCGACTTCCAACCCACAAGATATGAGCCTTGATGTGTTCCGAATGATGGCAAAATATCCTAATATTTGCAAATATGTACATCTTCCCGTACAAAGTGGAAGCAATAATATGCTAAAAGCAATGAACCGACAGCATACGCGTGAAGAGTATTTAGAGTTGATTCGCGAAGCCAAAAAAATCGTTCCAGAGATTGCCTTCTCCCAAGATATGATTGTAGGCTTCTGTGGCGAAACAGAAGAAGACCACCAAGATACGCTATCGCTAATGCAAGAGGTAGAGTACGACTATGGCTATATGTTTGCCTACTCCGAAAGACCTGGAACGCCCGCTCACAAGAAAATGGAAGACAATGTTCCTGCAGAGGTAAAACAACGCCGTTTGTCCGAAGTTATCGCATTACAAGGGCAACTCTCTAAACAAAGAATGGCATCCTATGTAGGACGCACCCACGAAATCTTGATAGAAGGAACCTCCAAAAAGAATGAAAACCAATGGAAGGGAAGAAATTCTCAAAATGCCGTTTGTGTTTTTGATAAACAAGAAGGACAAAAAGTGGGCGATTTGGTCAATGTTTTCGTGTATGATAATACGCAGGGAACATTGATAGGGAGAGTGGAATAACGATAAAAGCCATCATTACAAAATATATAATTAAATGACTGATTTACAAAATATAAAAAATCGTTTTGGAATTATTGGAAATTACCCCGTACTCAATAGAGCGATAGAAAAAGCCATACAAGTAGCCCCCACGGACATTTCCGTTTTGGTTATCGGGGAATCTGGAGTAGGAAAAGAGCATATCCCGAAAATCATTCACGCGGAATCTCGACGAAAGCACCAGCCCTACATTGTGGTCAATTGTGGTGCGATTCCCGAGGGAACCATAGATTCTGAACTTTTCGGGCACGAAAAAGGAGCCTTCACAGGGGCTACCTCCACCAGAAAAGGCTACTTTGAGGTAGCAGATGGAGGAACCATTTTCTTAGATGAAGTGGGCGAATTGCCATTGCAAACCCAAGTGCGTTTGCTTCGCGTTTTGGAAAGTGGAGAATTTATGAAAGTAGGATCTTCCCAAGTGCAGAAAACCAATGTGAGAATTGTAGCGGCTACCAATGTCAATATGATGAAAGCCATCCAAGACGGGCGTTTCAGAGAAGACCTTTATTATAGACTCAATACGGTGCAGATTGATATGCCACCTTTGAGAGAAAGAAAAGGCGACATCCATCTTTTGTTTAGAAAATTTGCAATTGATTTTGCAGAAAAATACCGTATGCCCGAATTGCGACTGACCGATGATGCGGTGCAATATTTGGAGCAATACCCCTTCCCAGGCAACATTCGCCAGCTGAGAAATCTGGTAGAGCAAATGACCGTAGTGGAACAAAACCGAGAGGTGAATGCCGTTCGTTTATCAGAGTATATTCCTATGGAAGCCCGGCTACCTGCCGTAGTGCAGAAAGGTGGAGGCACTTCTGGGTCAGATTTCAATTCCGAAAGGGAGATTATGTACAAAATCCTTTTCGATATGCGTAATGATATCAATGATTTAAAATCCTTAACTTTGGAGCTGATAAAGAACCGTGGCAATGCCGAGTTTAGCAGTTCGGAAAAAGGATTGATTAACCGAATTTACGCAACTGAAAACCAAGTGAGTAACCCTAATTCTTTATTGTATTTTGAAAACCCTGCGGCTGGCAATGTGGTCAACCCTACCATTATTTCCCAACCGAATGAGGAAGATTTTGAAGACATTGAAGAGATAGAAGTAGAAGAAACCCAACCAGAAACGCTTTCGCTTCAAAACAACGAAAAAGAACTGATTATAAAAGCGTTAGAAAAACACAAAGGACGAAGAAATAAAGCCGCAGACGAACTGGGAATTTCCCAAAGGACGCTTTATAGAAAAATAAAACAGTACAATTTAGAAGATTAAAAATGAAACGATTTCAGACATCATACTATGGAGTTCAGAAAAACTTGAAAAGGCTTTTCGTTTTTTCTCTTTTCTCTCTTCTCCTTTCTCTACAAGGCTGTTACAGTTTCACAGGGTCGTCATTGAGTCCAGAGATGAAAACCATTCAGATTAAAGACTTTATGAATACCGCAGCATTGGTCAATCCTTCGTTAGCACAACAACTGACGATAGATGTCACCAATCGTTTTTTACAAAGAACCACCCTGAAAGGCACCACCGAAAACCCTCATCTTTTGATAGAAGGCGAAATTACAGACTATAGCATTACCCCAACTACCATTTCCTCTTCCGTCACTACCCAATCGGGGGCTCAGTTGCAAGCGGCACAAAACAAACTGACCATTTCCGTAAAAATTCATTACGAAAATGCCATAGACCCATCAAAAGGATTTGATAGAACTTATACCGATGAAGCCGTTTTTAGTAGCGATTTGGATATCAATCAAATAGAAGCTTCACAGGTAAGAATTGTAAATGAAAGAATCATCAATAAAATTTTCAACGATATTATAGCAGATTGGTAATGAATACTCGAGTTTTAGAATTGATAAAAAATCCTCAGACAATCCAGGTTGAAGATTTAAAAACATTGGAAACAGAAATCCATCAGTTTCCTTATATTCAGAATATTAGAGCGTTGTATTTGTATGGGGTTCACCTTTTTGATGTAGATAATTATCAGAAAGAATTATCCAAAACCGCAGCTTATACTACGGATAAAAAGATATTGTATCAACTGATTAATCAGTCTAATAAAGCAGAAACTTCCACCATAGAAACAGAGGTAATACCACCACAAGGGGAAAAGGAAACGCCTATGGAAGTGCAAGAGCCACAGGAAGAATGCAGCATTAACCCAAGCACCGAAACCTTGCGTGCAGAGGTTATAGATGCTGTATATGGCGTAAGAAACAGAATCCTATTTGAAGGTGAAGAAAATTTTTGGAAAGAAATTACCGCCTCAAAAGAAAGCATTGAAGAAGTTGAGACATCTGAAAACGCCAATCACAAGCTATCATCTGAAAGTGAAATCGTACAAAATAATTCAGAAACCTCTGAAATAAAAGAAGAGCCATCGCCGATAAAAGCAACTCCAGATTCCACCGAAGACCACGCGTCTGAACTTAGCTTTCACGGCGTAGATACTTTCCTTCCTGATGTTCATATTCCTGTAGAACGCAAAGTGGAAACCTATCAGCCTAAGCCTACCCTCAACAAGCACGAAGAGGAAATGAAGCGTCTTGTAGCGGAAGTAGAAGCCAAAATAAAAGCGAAAAAAGAAGCTCAGAAGCAACAGCAAAAAGAAGAAACGCACGAAGGGGAAGATGCCCACAATGGTGAAATCAATTTTGCAGAAACGCAAAGTTTTGAAGTAGTGCCTAAATCTGAAGCATCTGAGCCAGAAGCGATAGAAGATGCACAACAATCAATTTCCAAATTTCCAAAAGAGAAAAAAGCCGAGGATATAGTGGCGACAACAAAGGATTCTTGGAAACCAATGGCTTTAGAACCCAACCAACCCGATGCTTTATTGGGAAGAGCTCAGACCATAGAGGAAACAACACCTCAGCAACCAACAACCAGCGAGCCTGAAGAACAGAGTGAAACACCTCAAGAAGAAAGACCTGTTTTCAATGTTTCATTTTTCTCTTCTGATACGGTAACCAAAATTGAAGAAGAAGTTTTAGAAGAAAGCGAAGACAGCAATGTCCCTATGTTCATCAACACTTGGCAAAAATGGCTGAAAATAGATAGAAATGAGCCTAAGGAAACTGAATCAAGTGAAGACCTACAGCCTGAAATCATCAATGAACCTGCCGAAAAAGAAACCGAAACCCTAACCTCAACCATAGAGGATATCAAGGAAAAAGCCATTGAGAACTTCATTGAAAACGAGCCTAAAATTTCAAAATTAAAAAAGGAAGAAACTCAATTGATAACAAAAGAAAAAACAGACGACATCTCACATCTGATGACCGAGACTCTAGCGAATCTTTATGTGGAACAAAGGCTCTATACCAAAGCCATCGAAGCCTATCAGGTATTGCAAGAAAAATATCCTGAAAAGACAGAGGCTTACGCTGCCATTATAGAGGATATCAATCAACAGAAAAACAGCCATCGCTTCTAGCATTAAAAGTCGTACAAAACAAAAATCCTTCTCGAGATTTCGAGAAGGATTTTGCTTTTATATCTTGCTGAAAGATTAGTTTTTCCAGCTTTGGTTATGCTTATTATCAGAGCGTTTTGCCCCTTTATTGATGTTATACGCGAAGCCAACACCAAGGGTTTGTTTTAGCTGAGTTTTCTGAATCTGATTATGGTCATACATCAAGTCTAGCGTAATGATAGAAGACACATATTTATTAATCTTCATATTTAAGATTCCTCCATAAGAAAGCACCAATCTTTCTGGATGGTCAAGGTAGTTGGAAAACACAGACGCCGAATTGATGAGTGTAATATTTTCCATCAATTTCACTTTGTAAACCGCTGTTCCCAAGAAACCAAATTGGAATAACGAAGAATCTCCATTGTTTTTCAAGCCATAGTTGCCCGCCACTTGCAAGTCTTTATCCAAAACGAAAGTCCATCTTGCATTGGCAGGGCGAAGTGTCATTGTAAAATTATCATTAGGTCTGTAAGTAAAACCAGCTCCTAAATTAAGATACCCTGGTGCCATAAAGCTAGACAACTTAGCCGCTTGCGGATTGTTTCCATCTGCGTATCCTGGAGCAAACTGAGTAAGCAAGCTGGCTCCCGCAGAAGCATACCAGTTGTTAGAAATTTTTCTACCATAGTTAGTAGAAAGATTGATGATATCCTGCGTTTTACGATTTCCTAAACCTTTGGTGTTATTTTGTCCATAGCTCAAGATTACGATATTTTCCCAAAGGTCTTTATCTTTTTCGTAGGTCATATTGTAGTTGGTACCAGCAATCCACCCGATGTTATTAGCACCACCACCTACCCAATTGGAGAAGGCCGCTTGGTTTAGTGTAAGGGTATTAATCCCCGTAATAGACCAATGTTTTGTAGAATCAGAAACAGGAACCTCTGCTTCTTGAGCAATGGTAGACACACTCATTCCCACTGCTAATGCGAATAATACTTTTTTCATAATTTGAAATTTTTAAAGCGGTAAAAATATGAAAATATACGGATATATCTTAATGAGACCAGCTAAAAAATATAAACAAAACCCCTCCCAGAACTCTGAGAGGGAGCTTTTACCTGTCTACTATTTTAACAGCTTTTCTAATTTCTCTAAACGAGATTTTAATTCTTCGTTTTCTTTTTTAAGCTCAATCGTGTGCAAGTAAAGTTCCTCAATTTTCTCTACATTGGTCAATTGCGTTTCCATTAAATCTACATAACCTTGAGCCTTGATAGCCGCTGCAGATTTATAACCTGGCAAGTGTCCGTTGGTTTTCACGAAATCTTCTACTTGGCTTAAAGACTTGAATGTATAGTCTGCTTTGATGGAAGAGTTACCTGTGTAATACTTTTGGAATACATAGTCTGGGAAGATGGTTGCTCCGTTAGTACCTCTAAAAGATGAACCTAAAACCATTCCTCCATCTGTAATACTTACAGCATTAGTGCGTGTAGTACCATCGGAATTAACAGCCAACTTGATAGAGTTAGTAGCTATATCTTCTACCCAAAGTGCAGCATTATTTGCTATCGTGGTAGTTTTAGCTTTCAAAACACCATTCTCATCTACATAAACCTCTCTATTGCCTGTACCAGCTAAATCTCCGAAACGAACTTGGCCAGCATTGGTATAGATAGAGTAGTTTTTATCCGTAGCATTCAATATATCTGTAATGTATAAGCCATAAAGATTAGTAACTTTAAGAGGATTGTTTAATGGAACTTGAATATTCGTATAGGTTCCCATCATATTCGTTATAGCTCCTCCAGTTATGTTATCTGCTAGCAAATTAGCCACATTATGTGTCAAATAAACATTATCAACCGTAGACTTAAAATCTGCTCCAATGAAAGGTTCCAGTCCTTCTATAAACAATTGATTTTGAGACCCTATAGCAGTAGTAATTGCCCCACTTCCTCTAAGACTTACTCCATTTTGTGCGCCAATAGCCTTATATACATTACCCGTTGTACTTAAAACAGCTTCATTAAAACCTCCTGAAACTTCATTAGCAGAACCATTATAAATAGAACTTGCAAAGTATCCTCCTATCATTCTTGCTACATGACCAGAACCATAATGGGTTGAAAAACCTATCTGTGAATAGAGAGCATGAAAATTTCTTGTCGTATTTTGATTGGTTTGGACTTTTGTAAAATTAGAGTAATACCTACTAAATGAAGAGGTTTCATTCTCATCTATAACAAACATATCTTCATTTAAGGATTTGTAAGGCCACTGGCTACTAGTACTAGCCCCTGTTACTAAATCAGAAAACGACAATCTCCAATTATATATACTAGCTCCATCTACATTTAACATTGCATCTTGAATTACACCAGATGGATGCGATGTAACAGGTCTCATTGTTCTCGGAAAATGTCTATAACCTCCATTTTGTAAATATTCTACTTTGTCTTTTATAGCTTTATCAATATAAGCTCTTGTTCCATCGTATTTCCATACTTGCTCTTCTAAATCATTTCCGCTTTTCACCCACTCTGTACCGTTGTAGAAATAGTAACCTTTTTCGGTGATTTTGGCTACTTTAACATCACTACCCGCATAAGTAGCATCAGTAGCATATACCAAAGTTCCCTCTACAGGAGTTGCAATGGCTGCTATTCTCTCCTTAGATAATTTAGGAGCAATAATACCCTCATTAGTCGTTCCTGTGAGGTTAGCTGTGCTAGGCTGAACCTCCAATGTTGCTTTTGGATGCATTGTGTTAATCCCTACTGTCCCCTCTTGGGCGTGTGCCAATACACTTGCCAACACGAAGCTAAATGTAATGATCTTTTTCATCTCTTTTTTTGTTTTTAAAAATTAATAATTAAGTTATGATGTTGTTGTTTGTTAATCTCTTTATTCTTGTAAAATCAATCCCACATAGACATCTCTGCACACAACTTTTATTAAACATTTTAAACACGAACGAAAAATCAGATTTTTCCTTCTCGAAATGTCCATCAGTGTGGGATTGATTAGTTTTGAAAAGAGAAATATTTCTCCGTTTATATTCCGTAAAAAATAGAAATCCTAACTCCTCTAGTCCTTTTATCATATTGTTTCCTAAAAGGAAACAATATGATAAAAGGAAACAAAAAAATCCCAATGCAGTTTTCAGAGAAAACCACATTGGGATAGCATAGTTGTCCAAAAAATATTTTTTGGACTTATTTGTTATTTCAAAATTATTTTTGTAAAATACGCACAGGCACGCGTTTATACTAAGGTATAGCGGCGGTGAGCTTGTGTGTGTGTGTGTGTGTGTGTGTGTGTGTGTGTGTGTGTGTGTGTGTTTACACAATTATCCGAAACTACCAAATTATTTGGGTAGTTTTTTGCATTTTTTTGTTGTAATATGTGGATATTGTGTGTCATAAGAATGGGGGCAAAGATAGGTGTTTTTTTGAAATACCAAATTTTTTAGGAAGAAAAATTTATTTCAGACATATCCTTTAGTCTCATCTTATCAATTCACAAACGGCTTTATCGCTCTTTTACTTTGAGGTTTCGGTTTATTATCCGCACCTATATTGTACACCAAACCTACACCTAAAGTTTGTTTTCGCTGAAGATTGGTCACTTGATCGTGGTCATAAAGCAAATCCAAACTCAGCACGGCGGTAATCAGTTTATTAAATTTCATATTGAGCGTCCCACTGTAATTAATATCCACTCGCTCAGGATGATTGATATAATTGGAGAAGAAATTGAGCTGATTGGTCACAAAAATATTTTCATATAATTTCAATCGGTATAAGACATTCAGCATTGCCCCAAGCTCTGACCTGATGGATTGCCCATCGTGCTCCAGACCGTACCTTCCCGCCTTCTGAAGGTGAGGGTCTAAAACAAATGTAAACTTTCCATTGGCAGGACGAAAAATCACTTGAAAATTCTCTTTCGGATTGTAAGAAATACCAAGACCCGCATTCAGATACCCTGGTGCCATAAACCTGGAAACGCGGTCAGACTTCTGTGGGTCGGGCGTTGCGGCATAATTATACCCATAGGTAAACTGAGAAAGAAACTGATATCCCGTAGAGAGGTAAAAGTTGTCCCCAATTTCATAGCCGTAGTTGGTGGCAATATTAATATAGTCTTCCGTCTTTCTGGTGCTTTGCCCCTTTGCCGCCACTAGACCATAGCCCAACTGAATCAGATTTTCCAGATAATGCCTATCTTTTTTATAACTAAGGTTATAGTTTACTTTCGCAATGATACCGATGTTATCATTCCCCCCTGCATTCCAATTAGAAAAAGAAGCCTGATTAAATGTAACGGTATTTTGCCCAAAGAAAAACCATCTTTTTTCACCTTCTTGCCTAATGAGCCTAAAAGGCGTTACAGGGATTTCTTCGTGCGAATGCACCGCCAAGCCCCCTTCATTTACAACAATGCTATCCATCTTGATTTTGGAAATCTCCTCAATAGAAGGATTGGCAAGGCTATCCAGATTAAGAAGTGTCTTATTCCAACGGCTCTGGGCAATGGAATCTATTTGCTTTCTAACGCCTTTAATCTGGGCATTAGACCAATGAAAAATAAAAATCAATATCGTGAAAATAAATATCTTCCGTTTCATAAGCATTTTTATTGATACAAAATTAAGCGTTAAAAATAAACTTCAAAACTGAAAATGGCAAATCTTTGAGATTTATTGTCTTAAAAAAAATCAGTCAGAGAAAATTTCAGCCAAAATTACCTACTTTTTCTACTGGCAATTATTTTGTAAATCATTACCAATGTTAAAACAAATAAACTTTTCTTTGAAAGCCATCATATACCCATTGCTAATGTTATCAGCAATGTGGAGTATTTTCTTATTACAAAGCTTTGGTCTATTTTCTAATTGCAGTGGTGCCATCATCCCATTAACCGCAGAAGGGCTCAAAGGCGTATTCTTCAGCCCCTTTCTACACGGTAATCTGGAGCATATTATTGGCAATTCTCTGCCCATAGCCGTACTTATTTTTCTATTATACCAGTTTTATCCTCGCATTGCCAATACCATTTTAGGATTAGGCTGGGTCGCTACAGGCTTTTTAGTTTGGCTACTTCCTCCTATTGATATTTTCACGGGCGAGTTCTACTACAGTTGCATCATTGGGGCAAGTGGTATTATTTATATGCTTGCATTTTTCCTATTTTTCAGTGGGATATTCAGATGGAATTTAAAACTGCTCGCCGTTACGCTTATTGTAGGGTTTTATTACGGCAGTTTGGTTTGGGGTGTTTTTCCAGAAGAGCTATTCTACCACTTAGATGAGCCTAGTAAAATATCTTGGCAATCTCATCTTTCGGGGGCAGTCATTGGCGTTATCCTAGCCTTTATCTACAGAGGCGTGGGCGAGAAAAGGCAAAAATACATCTGGGAGTTTCCCAATTATTACAGCGAGAAAGATGATAAACTCTGGAGGGAATATAGGGAAAAGCACCCGCAAGATTTCCAAGAATTGCCACAGAAAAAAGAAGATTCCGTATGGAAATATTTAGATGAAATCCGAAAAAAAGAGTAATTTTAGGGCAATATTTCCCTAATAAGATGATTACCGAAGAGCATTTATACGCTATTGCCCTTAGACGATGTAGCTTTATAGGCGATACCACATTCAAAAAACTGATGGATGCGGAAGGCTCTGCCGAGCAAATTTGGAAGCTTCCCCGCCAAAAGATGATTGCCATCTTTGGCATCGGAGACAAAAAAGCTGCTGAAATAGGAGATTCTGAGCATTTAAAATTTGCAGAGCGAGAGCTTGAATTTTGCCAAAAGAATAACATTACCATCCATCTGCGGCATCGGGGAGATTTGCCCTTCTTGCTATCGGAGTGCGATGACGCCCCTGCCATCTTGTATCAAAAAGGAAAACTCCCAGAAGGAAAACACCCGATAAGCATTGTTGGCACTCGGAATATGACCCTCTATGGCAAGCAATTCATCCACGAGTTTTTAGACCAAATAAAAGCCCAAAACATCATTACCATCAGCGGGCTGGCATTGGGCGTAGATGGTGAAGTGCATTCGAAATCAATAGAAAACAACATTCCTACCGTAGGCGTATTGGCTCACGGCTTTCACACACTTTATCCTGCTAAACATCGCAAGCTTTCCGAAAGAATTTTGGAAGAGGGCGGAGCATTGCTCACGGAATTTAACAGCTCACAAAAACCCGATAGAGAGCATTTCATCCAAAGAAATCGCATTGTAGCAGGCATTTCCCCTGCCACTATTGTAGTAGAAACCGCTTTTGGTGGAGGCTCCATAAGCACCGTAGGCTTTGCCAATGACTACAACCGAGAAGTATATGCCGTACCTGGCCGATTGACAGATAAATACAGCCAAGGCTGCAACCTCATCATCTCTCAAAATAAAGCCGCTGCCATTGCTTCCATCAAAAGTTTAGTAAAAGATTTGAAATTGAAAGAAGCCAAAGAAAAAATCGGAGAACTATTCACCCCTTCAGAGCCTTATTTTCAATTAACTGAAAGTCAAAAAGAAATATACCATATCATCAAAGAAAACCCTTTAATTTCTTTAGATGAAATTTCTGAAAAATTAGAGACTCCTACCTTCAAAATTTTACCTATTTTATTAGAAATGGAGATTTTGGGTTGCGTGAAGACCTATTCTGGACGACAATTTCAAGTAACTCAGTAAAACATTGTTTTTTAATTATTCATCAAATAATTATTAACGCAATATTATTTACAAGCCAACATATTTAGTTGTAAATTTAATAAAAATTTAACCTAACAAAAATAAATTTTTATCAATTTTAAAAATATTATTTGCAAGTTTTAAGAAAAAAGTTAAATTTGGTGGCAATAATAATTAAACCTTATGGAGCATTTTAATGTAGAACAAAAGATACAAGATTTTATTGCTAAGGTTGAGGCAAGAAATCCTAATGAACCTGAATTCCTTCAGGCAGTGAAAGAAGTAGCGGTAACGGTGATTCCTTTTATCGCAACGAAAAAAGAGTACAGCGGAATGAAATTGCTTGAAAGAATGACGGAAGCTGAAAGAGTGGTGATTTTCCGTGTGCCGTGGGTAGATGACAAAGGTGAAATCCAAGTGAACAGAGGATACAGAATCCAGATGAACTCTGCCATTGGTCCATACAAAGGAGGGATTCGTTTCCATCCTACAGTAAACCTTTCGGTTCTTAAATTCTTAGCTTTTGAGCAAGTATTCAAAAACTCTCTTACTACGCTTCCTATGGGCGGTGGTAAAGGTGGTGCAGATTTTGACCCACAAGGAAAATCTGATATGGAGATTATGCGTTTCTGTCAAGCGTTTATGACGGAGCTTTGCAAGCATATCGGTCCTGAAACCGATGTCCCTGCAGGAGATATTGGCGTTGGAGCAAGAGAAATTGGTTATCTTTTTGGTCAATACAAGAAAATCAGAAATGAATTTACAGGGGTGCTTACGGGTAAAGGCTTAGCTTACGGAGGTTCCCTTATCCGTCCAGAGGCTACAGGCTATGGGGTGGTTTATTTCTGCGAGCAAATGCTAAAAACCCAAGGAGAAGAGATTAAAGGAAAAATATTCACCGTATCTGGTTTCGGAAATGTAGCTTGGGGTGTAGTGAAGAAGGTTAATGAACTAGGTGGAAAAGTGGTTACCATCTCTGGACCTGATGGATATGTTTATGATGAAGCGGGTATCAGTGGCGATAAAATCGATTTCTTATTGGAATTGAGAGCTTCTGGTAACAACAGAGCAGAAGATTATGTGAAGAAATATCCAGAAGCGAAATTCTTCGCAGGTAAGAGACCTTGGGAAGTGAAGTGTGATGTAGCTATCCCTGCTGCAACTCAAAACGAATTGGACTTTGAAGATGCAAAAACTTTGGTAGCCAATGGCGTGAAGTGCGTAACGGAAGCTGCTAATATGCCATCTACCTTGGAAGCTATCAATCACTTCTTAGAAAACAAAGTGTTGTTTAGCCCAGGTAAAGCATCTAACGCTGGTGGTGTAGCAACCTCTGGTCTTGAAATGACACAAAACTCTATCCGTCTCAACTGGACTTCTGAGGAAGTAGATGCAAGATTGAAGGAAATTATGGTAGGTATCCACAAGGCTTGTCGTGATTTCGGAAAAGAAGAAGACGGCTATGTAAACTATGTAAAAGGAGCAAACATCGCTGGCTTCGTGAAAGTAGCAGAAGCAATGTTGGCACAAGGTGTTGTATAAAAACAAATGAAAGCTCGGCTAAAGCCGGGCTTTTTTAGTTTGAAATAAATCCGAACCATTCGGTAAAAGTAAAAAGAAGAAAAGAGAAAAAGCATTGGAAACCAATGCTTTTTTTTGTATTAAATCCTATTCAAAATTGAATGTCAATGGAAGTCTAAAACGAAACTTCGTAGGTACATTACCATTTATCATTGCTGGCTCCCACCCCTTTCTAGATGCCCAAAGAATAGAATTGATAACCATTTTATCAAACTCTTCATTATAAGAACTCTCCTCCATCTCAACATTCTGCACACTTCCATCTTTTTCCACAGTAAATGTAACCGCCACTCTCACCTTTCCTGTCCCTATAAAAGGTCTCACATTTATGTTACTATAAACTTTTCTTCGAAACGCATCTATTCCTCCTTTAAATTCAGCTTTCTTAATATCAAGTACATATCCTTCTTTATAATTGTCAAACATATCATTAGGATACACCATAAAACTTGTAGATGCAATCACTTTCTGACCATTAATTACCGCTGGCTTCCACCCATCCATATACTTAAAGGCCTCTCTCATCATCTTAAAAGTACATTGATTATCCTCTACTTCTTTTTCATCATCTGGCTTAATGAACTTGATACTAGCATCTGGATAAACCAATACCCTCATCGTATAAACTTCCGCTTTATTTTCGCAGGGTTTTAAATTTTGCTCCAACAAAACTTTCTGAAAGTCTTTATAAAATTGCTTTTCGCCACCGTGATAATTCTCTTGACCTTTAGGATACTGCTCCACAACTTGTTGACCACTTACTAAAGAAGCTACCAATAACATTGGCAATAGTGAGATTTTAGATTTTAGAAAATTCATATTATTTCGTTTTCGCAAATCTAACCATTTTTTACAACACTTCAATTTGATTTTTCAATAAATCCTCAAACTCATCTCGCTTACGAATCAAATAAGGTTTTCCATCTAAAAACAAAACTTCCGCGGGTTTCAATCTGGAATTAAAATTAGAGCTCATCTCAAAACCATAGGCTCCTGCATTGCGAAACACCAAAACATCGCCTTCCCTCACTTCAGTGATTTTCCTATCCCACGCAAAGGTATCGGTCTCGCAGATATTCCCCACCACGGTATAGATACGCTCTGCTCCTTGCGGATTAGACAAGTTTTCTATAATGTGATACGAATCATAAAACATAGGACGAATCAAATGATTGAATCCTGAATTAACTCCCACAAAAACCGTTGCCGTGGTCTGCTTAATCACATTGGCTTTTACCAAAAAATGTCCTGATTTTGAGACCAAATATTTCCCTGGCTCAAACCATAGCTCCAATGCCTTTCCACTCTCTTGCTTAAAACCCTCGAACACTTTTTCTACTTTTTTTCCGAGAGATTTCACATCGGTTTCCATATCGCCATCTTGATAAGGCACCTTAAAACCACTTCCCATATCTATGTATTTCAAATCTGGAAACTGCTCCGAAAGTTCAAACATTATTTCCAAACCTTGAAGAAAAACATCAGCATCCTTTATCTCACTTCCCGTGTGCATATGCAACCCTTCCACTAAAAGATTAGTGGATTTCATAATCCTCTCTATATGACGCATCTGATGGATAGAAATTCCAAATTTAGAATCGATGTGACCTGTGGAAATCTTGTGATTGCCACCTGCGTAGATATGCGGATTGATTCTGATAAAAATAGGATAGCTATTGCCATATTTATTCCCAAACTGTTCCAAAATGGAGATATTATCAATATTAATATGTACCCCAAAGCTCATTGCCTCTTCAATTTCAGCTAAGTCCACACAATTGGGCGTAAAAAGAATGCGTTCTGGAGTAAAACCTGCCTTTAAACCTAGTTTCACCTCATTGATGGAAACACAATCTAGATTGGCTCCCAACTGCTGAATATACTTTAAAATATTAATATTGGTAAGGGCTTTGCACGCATAAAAAAATCGGGTAGAGTCACTAAACGAAGTTTTTAGTTTTTCATATTGCACTTGTATAGAGTTTGCATCATAAACATACACAGGCGTTCCAAATTCATTGGCAATATCTAGCAATTGCTGATTTTTCATATCTTAAATTATTTTAAATTCAAAAAAAAAGCAGACCCAAAGAGAGCCTGCCAAAATAGTTGCATTATTTAAAGATAACGGCTCACACGAAAGCTTGAGAGAATTTCTTCTCCCCCTTTACTTTCTTCTTTGATGTGAATCCGCTATACATTGTATCAATAAAAATTTTGTCAAAAGTAGTGGTTAATCTCCAATTTCACAAGAAAAATTTTATTTCTGTGATAATGGTTGTATTTTCAGCTCTCCTTTCAGCAATACCATTTTCAGCTCGTTGGTAAAATCTTCCGTAGTTATTTTCACGGGAATTTTAAGGTGATTGAGCTTAGACAAAGTCTGTATTTGCGTATGAAGTTCATAGAAGCCATACGCCTCCACCACTCCATTGTTCAGAATCAAAAATGCTCGTTCTCCCATCGTTCTACCCGCAATAAGCCATAGCTCTGAGCGATGTTTCAATTCCATCAAAGCTTTAAATTGCTCACTATCATTAAACTCCTCACGAGATTTGATGTAATTCAACGCCTTTAAACCCTGCGTAAACGATTTGAACTTCAACAATGGTTTTTCTGTTTTACGGAGTGTATTTTTCTCCACAAAGTATTTTCCATTGCGGTGATACAGCCCAAATGGCAAAACACCTTTTCTCCGAATACCCTTGGACGCCATCAGCAACTGAGCCACGAGGGAATTTCCTGAAATTTCATAATGCACCTGCTCGGTATTCTCCTGAACAGCCAGAAATTTTTTAGCCTTAGAATTGAAAATTTTCTTCGCAAACCGATTGATATCATCCACAAAATCTGAAAAGAGAATCTTCCCTTCCCCATCTTGAAAATAGACAATCCCTTGCTCATTGGGCAAATCCTGTGTCAACTCTCGGATTTTATTCACATAAGTCTTGGCGTTGGTTTCTTCGTATTGTTTTTGAATAATCTCATTATCAACATCCTTAGTTATCAACAATTTAAACAAATCCAAAGTTGCCCTTGCATCGCCTCCTGCACGATGATGTTCCACTAAGGGAATCCCCAATGATTTTACTAATTTTCCCAACGAGTAGCTCTCTGCTTCGGGAATTAATTTTTGAGCCAAAGGAATGGTATCCAAAGTCTGAATTTTAAAATCATACCCCAACCTTTTAAACGATTGGCGAAGCATCCGATAATCAAAATCGATATTATGCCCCACCAGCGTTGTTCCTTCTGTAATTTCCACCACGCGTCTGGCTATTTCGTGAAATTTCGGAGCGGTTTTCACCATTTTAGGCGTAATTCCCGTTAGTTTTTGCACAAAGGGTGTAATGTCGCTTTCTGGATTCACCAAAGATATGAATTGATCCACCACCTCGTGTCCATCGTATTTAAAAATGGCAATGTCTATGATGCTCTCTTTTCTAAAAGCTCCACCATTGCCTTCTATGTCTATTATTGTGTACATTTACCAAAGTTCCTTTACCTCCTCTTTCTTCCTCCCAATCCCAGCATTCCTAGTACAAACTTAGCCCCTTCTCTTGCCAAGGTGGTTGTAAAAGTGCGTCCCATCTTACTGCCCATCACGCTTTCCAATAAGTTAGGCTCTGGCTTCTCTGTAGTTTTTCTCGTGGTGGTTTTGGTTTCAGGAGTTTGTGACACCGCATGTTCCATTCTTTGGGTAAGCAGTTCGTACGCCGATGCCTTGTTCACCGTTTGGCTATACTTCGCCACCAAATCAGATTGAGCGGTTAAAGTTTTTATCTCACTATCCTCTAGGACATCCATACGAGATTCTGGAGAAATCAGATAAGTATGCACCAAAGGCGTAGGAATCCCCTTTTCATCTAATGCCGTAACAAAGGCTTCTCCAATTCCCAAATTCTGAATCAGCTGACTGGTTTCGTAATACTCCGTCAGCGGATAGTTTTGCACCGCTTTATCAATTTCTTTTCGGTCTTTTGCTGTAAAACCACGGAGGGCGTGCTGGATTTTCAAGCCCAATTGTGATAAAACATTCTCTGGCACATCGCCTGGAATTTGGGTAATGAAATAAATGCCCACACCCTTAGAACGGATAAGCTTCACCATTGTTTCAATCTGCGAAAGCAAAGCCTTGGAAGCCTCCTTGAATATCAAATGAGCTTCATCGATGAAAAGAACCAACTTCGGTTTCCCAGCATCGCCCACCTCTGGAAAAGTCATATAAATCTCCGCAAACAATGATAGCATAAAGGTAGAGAACAACTGCGGTTGAGTAGGAATATCAGACACACGAAAAACATTCACCACACCTTTACCATCGCGTTGCTGCAAAAGGTCTTCCACATCAAAGCTTGGTTCTCCGAAAAACTGCGTAGCTCCCTGCTGTTCCAACGCCACAATGGAACGCAAAATAGCTCCCAAAGATGCTGGAGAGATAGAACCATAATCTTTAGCCAACTCGGCTTTACCTTGTGGATTTTCGGTAACATATTGAAGGACTTTTTTCAAATCGTCTAAATCGATAAGCGGCAGCCCTTTGTCATCACAATATTTGAATACGATAGACATAATGCTGGATTGCGTATCGTTCAGCTCCAATATTTTAGAAAGTAAAACAGGTCCAAATTCCGTTACCGTAGCCCGAAGTTTCACCCCATCTTTACCTGAAATGGACATCAGCTCCACAGGAAAACCTTGAGCTTGCCAGTTGAGTTGGGTTTTAGCATAGCGGTCTTTGATGATATCGTTCTCCTTCCCTGGCATTGCAATTCCAGAAAAATCACCTTTGATATCCATCACCAAAGAAGGAATCCCCGCGTGTGACAGTTGCTCTACAAACACCTGAACGGTTTTGGTTTTTCCCGTTCCTGTAGCTCCTGCTATAAGCCCGTGTCTATTAATGGTTTTCAGTGGCAGAGCCACGCCTACTTCTGGAATTACCTCCCCATCTAAAATTCCTTTTCCTAAAATAATACTCTCTCCTTTTGCGGTATATCTCGCATTGAGCTCTTCTATAAATTTTGCTTTATCAGCCATACTTTCAAAATTAAAAAACTTAGATTCTACTTATAAAAGTAACTTTCCGTTATTATTAATAGTTTTCAAATATACTTGTTTTGGACTTAAAAATCCAAACCTTTTCCCTGGCCTGGTATTTAAAATTTCTTGAACTTCCTTTAATCGTTCTTGTGTTATCTGGCTAAAATCATAACCTTTTGGGAAATAATGCCTTAACAATCTATTATAGTTCTCATTTGAGCCTCGTTCCCAGCTGTGGTAGGGATGAGCAAAGTAATAATCAAAATTCAAACGCTCTGAAAGCTCCTTGTGCTTTGCGAATTAATTCGATATTTTATATGGCACATTCAACTCACAAAGGTAACTTTTTAGAGAGGGCAAATAAAAAAGGGAAGCCGAAACTTCCCTTGGGTTAAATGAAATTTTTTCTCATATTTGCTCTCGACCAAAAGTAACTAAATATGAGTCATTTAACATTGGAACAAAGATGCAAAATTCAAGCGTATTTGCAACAAGGGGCAGATTCAGCTTATAAAAGTAACTTTTCCGTTGTTATTAATTGTTTGCAAATATACTTGTTTAGGACTCCCAAAATTTAAAAACTATATTTATTTTCGTTTCGGTTTTTGGGGAAGATTAGACATAAAAAAACTGCCCTTTTCGGACAGCTTCTTTGCTTATGAAAAATAAATTGAATAAAGTTGGGATTATTTTGTGGTGTTTTCCACCAAGTTTTTATTTTCACGCTTACTCATATTCCAATCGGAATCGGTAAGGTTGTAGATTTTTTGGATATCGTGGAGGATTTTCTCAAAATCAATTTCCAAATCTTTTAGTTTTCCCGTTTTCAAGTCAAACACCCATCCGTGTACAATTGGATAATGCTCATCAATGTAACGCTCTTGTACACACGCCATTTTAATCACATTGATGGCTTGTTCCTGTACATTCAGTTCAATCAATCTGTTGTATCTTTCATCTTCGTTTTCTATGGCGTCCAATTCAGATTGATGCAGTCTATATACATCACGGATGTTTCTTAGCCAAGGGTTGAGCAGTCCAAGATTTTGAGGTGTCATAGCTGCCTTTACCCCACCACAGCCATAATGACCGCATACAATGATGTGTTTCACTTTGAGGTGGCTCACGGCGTATTCTATCACTGCAGTAGAGCTCATATCCAAGGTATTCACCACATTGGCAATATTTCTGTGCACAAATACCTCTCCTGGTCTTAGTCCCATCAATTCTTCTGCCGTAGCACGAGAATCGGAGCAACCAATATAAAGATATTCTGGAGATTGTCCTTCGGATAAGCGGTTGAAGAAATCTGCGTCTTCGTTAAGTCTTTCTTGAATCCACTTTTGGTTGTTTTCAAATATGGTTTTGTAAGATACTGACATAATCGTATTTTTTTAGTTATTAATGGTGTTTAAATTTAAGATTTAATTTTTACATTGCACTTCTATGCCCGATGATAATGTGAGAATGTTGGTCATTTTCATAATCTTTGTACGAGGTTCGGAAGCCAATCAGTTCCACTTCTATATTTTCCTCTTGAGCACGGATGTTGGCAAAATCTTGTATCAGTTCTATCACATCAGAAGTGATATAGGATGTGGTAGAGGCATCAATAATCACTTTGGAATTTGGTTTAATGTTTTTCAAAGTCTTTTTGATTGCTGCCTTGTTCAAGAAAGAAACTTCTTCTGCTAGTTTTAGTTTCACCTCATCGGCATCTTCCAGCTCTTCTCGGCTGTAGTAATAAGCCCGTTTCATATTCCCTTGTAGGATGTAGAAGATAGCAATTGCCATACCGATGCCCACCCCTTTCAGAAGGTCGGTGGCTACTACGGCTATAATGGTAGCAATGAACGGAATAAACTGATACTTTCCTTTGTGCCAGAAGTGCATAATGGTAGCAGGCTTAGCCAATTTGTATCCCACTAAAATAAGCACAGCAGCCAATGTTGCCAAAGGAACTTTGTTGAGCAATGCAGGAATGCTTAGCACACAAAGCAGCAATAAAACACCGTGAATGATGGCGGAAACTTTGGAGGTGGCTCCAGAGTTGGCATTCGCTGATGAACGAACCACTACGGAAGTCATTGGGAGTCCACCAATAAAAGAACTTACTAAGTTTCCAATACCTTGGGCTCTTAGCTCTAGGTTGGTATCGGTAATTCTTCTTTTTTTGTCCATTCTATCGGCTGCTTCTATACAGAGTAGCGTTTCAATAGAAGCCACTACCGCGATGGTAGCACCTGCCACCCAAACGGCGGGGTTCATAAAGCCTTCTACTGCTGGGAAGGTTACCATATCTTTTAAATCGTCTATTGATTTTGGGACAGGTAGTTTTACCAAATTAGCCTCTCCAATGGCTAAAGAGCTCCCTGTACTGATGAAGAATTGATTGATTAAAATTCCTAAAATTACGGCTACTAAGGCACCAGGGAGAAGTTTTAGCTTCTTCAAAGCTGGGATGTGGTCCCAAGCTAAAAGCACTGCCATAGAAACTAATGTAACAATCACTACACCAGGCTGAATAGAACTGAATAGCGTGGTAAAGTAGGTGCTGATGGCTTCCAAGCTGTATCCATTGCTGAATAAGGTTTCATTGCCTTCAAAATCAGCATCGTAACCTAAGGCGTGAGGGATTTGTTTCAGAATGATAATTACCCCGATACCGGCAAGCATTCCTTCGATAACATTATTCGGAAAATAGTTGGAGATGCTTCCTGCTCTCATAAAGCCGAGAGCCAATTGGATAAGCCCAGCGATAACGCCCGCACAAAGAAAGAGTTCAAAGCTTCCCAACTCTGTTACGGCAGCAAAGATAATTGCCGTAAGACCTGCCGCAGGACCAGATACTGAAATATGAGAATTACTGATATATCCCACCACAATACCACCTATAACTCCTGCAATAATCCCCGCCAATGGAGGTGCTCCAGATGCTAACGCAATCCCTAGACATAAGGGTAATGCTACTAAGAATACAACTAAACCTGAAGGGAAATTCTCCTTAATTTGCCCCATTAAATTTTTTGAATTTTTCATTTTGAAAATAAGTACATTTCGTGATATAAGGTTATACCACTATTATTAAGTTTTAAATCATTTGCTTTTTACAAAGCGTTACAGCAATGCTTATCTCTCTAAAAATAGGGGATAAACAAAAAATAAAAGTAATGATTAAAACTCTGGGGGCGGAGAAACAATGGATAAATAGGGGGATAGATTGGTGGTTTCTACCCATTCTGGAAATGAAATATTGGCAATTTCTACTGCTGGAAAAAACTTCAAAAACTCGTGAACATTCAGTGTTTTTGGGATGTTTTTTTCAAATAGGGAAGTTGCCGAAGAGTGAGATTCTTCCTCTTCTGTGAATACCATATTGGTCTGCGGTAGTTCAAAATCTAGCACCTTAGCAATACTAGGTAATGCTAAAAAATTGATGAATATCAATGCAGCTAATATGTTTAAAACCTTTTTCACAGAGTATGAAAATCCCTTTGACGCCACAAATATAAGCGATAAAAAATAAATGAAGCGTCATAATTATAGATTGTATCTTAATTTTAACAAAATTTAATATTAAAAATCTATAATGTAGAATGCGCTGATGAAGGAGAGCTATCAAATATCGAGTCAATCAGATTTTGTGATTGATATAGCCCTCGGTAGCGTATTCTTTGGGGATAATGGTGGCTGGGTTGCCCATCACTACAGAGTGGCTAGGGACATCGGTGTTCACATACGCATTGGGAGCAATGAGTACATCATCGCCAATATGAATGCCCCCTACAACTACAGCATTGGCCCCAATCCAAACTTCATTACCAATGGTAGGAACGCCAATATTTTTACCTCTATTGGCTTGCCCAATGGTAACTCCCTGAGCAATATTGCAGTTTCTGCCAATTTTAGTTTTGGGATTAATGACTAAAGCTCCCCAATGTCCTAAATAAAAGCCTTCTCCAATTTCTGTCTCGGGGTAAATCTGAAAACCATATTTGATTTGGTAATGCCGAAGTATCAATTTCCAAAACACTCCTAAGATAGGTGTCTGGTGGTGTTTTTGACACTTCCTGAAAAGATAGATAAAATGCAGATTGGGACTGAAACACTTTTTCCATATCTGAAATATAGAAAGCCATTGACCACTTTCTCGGTAAAAATCTTTTTGAATGATGGTATGCATTGTCTTTTCTTTAGGTTAAAACAAAGTTATCAAATCGAACTCAATACATCAATGTACTGATTCATAATAATATCTTTTGACAATCTACTGTGTATAGAATTGATAATCTGTTGTTTATTGTGATTTTTTGATAAAGCTTCTTTGATTTTTAGGGCGAAGGCTTCACTTTGGTTGATATCTGCCACTTCGCCATTGATGCCCTCTTGGATAATTTCTCGGATGCCCCCTTTGCAATCGTTTGCTAAAGCAAAAACACCACAGGCTCCAGCTTCCAAAAGCACATTGGGAAACCCTTCATAGCGAGATGAAAGCACAAACAAATCGGCGTGTTTTAAGTATTGGTAAGGATTGCTCTGCCTGCCGTGGAAGATGACCTTTTCTAAGCCTAAATTTTGTTTGAGCTCTTGTAGTAGGTTTTTATCCCTTCCATCTCCTAAGATGTGAAGCCAGATATTGTCATTTTTCAGATGGGCAAAACTTTTTAAAAGTAAGTCTATGCCTTTGCGATGGGATAGGTTACCGATGGCAACAATATGTTGGGCGTTTTCCACAAATGATTTGGGGCGTTCGGAGGTGTGTAGCTTTTCATTGATGAAATCAAAATCTACGGGATTGTTGATTTTAATGATTTTGTCTTTCTTCAGATTGAAATTCTGGAGTAAATCTTCCACCATATCATCACTTTGGCAGATGATTTTATGAAAGTTATTGTAAAATCGATAGAAAAAACGGATTTCGGGTCTTGTAACGTGCTGCGATACAATGTTGGTTTCTCTAGCGATGAATTTTATCTTTGGAAATAACTTGATGAATATAGAAAGGTAAGCATTCACTTCCCCCAATCCAGAAAATACGATGTCTGGTTTTTGCTTTCGAAGTTCTCGCAGAATGGGAAAAATACTGTTTCTGATGCGTTGTACTTTCAGGTCTATGATTTCCACATCGTTTTTTAGCAGGCTGAGGTAGCCACCTTCTTTGCGGAGGAGCATAATCTTGGGTGTGAATATTTCCCGAGGCAAGTGGTTGGCAATGGTAGTCACGATGCGTTCGGCACCGCCTGTTTCCAAATCTGGTAGGATGAAAATGATAGACTTTTTTTGAGGCATTTTTTTAATCGTATATTTCGGTAATGGGTGAGTCTTTTGTTTTATTTTTGTTATTATTGGTTGTAAATTAGTTTTTATATTATAGGTGTTTCTTTATTTTCCCAAAGTTTCATAATCTATCTCCTTCATTTCTAAGGTGAGATATTTTGTGGTATTATATTTATTCTATTATTTCATTTTATGGTAGATAAAACTTAACGGAAATAGTAATAAGCCTAATGTTTTAATGCTAATGTTTTTAGGCTGAGAAATAATTTCAGAAATACTGTTTTTATTTTTAAAGGAATAAAATTGATAACCAATAAGATTTCTCAATACTGGTTTAGGGTAGGATAAAAGCCTATCACCATAGCAGTTAATAAATGAGAGATGTCCATCTTTTAGACCTAAGAAGGAAGAGGGTTTAACTCTGTCTTGGGACATAGAGTTACTATCCTCCAAATCCTGATGATAGATGCGTACCCCTTTGTTTATAAACTTAGAAAGCTCCCCATTGGCATCATATATATTGAAGAAAATTTTCTGTGGTGCATATTTGTTTTTGTACTTCTGATAGTCAAACGCTTTCAGATATTTTAAGTATTTTTTTGTAAAAAAAATGGTATGTTTATCTCCTTTCACTTTATACTTATAGCGCATTTCTAATATTGAACCTGAAAAATTCTCAGGAAAAGGAGTTCCTACCAGCTTACCTTCTGGAGTGATGGAATTAAAAGTTGCTGAAATGTATTTGTCTTCAGATAATTGGCTGATTTCATTAAACATAATTGCCAAGGCGTCTTCTGTATAAGCATCATCAGAATCTAATATAGTAAAAAACGGCGATGTTACTTTTTCAATCCCTTTAAAAACAGTATAGAATTTTTTAGAATTCGGATTAGCATAATATTCAATAGGGAATACATTTTCCTCTTGAAATTTAGCAACTAATGAACTTGTATTATCCGTAGAGCCATCATCCATAATGAGCCATTTGAAATCTTTAAAAGTTTGATTCTTCAAAGATTCAAATACGCGAGGCAAAGTATGAGCTCTATTATAGGTAGGGGTGATGATTGTTATCTGTTCCATTTTTTTCTTTATTAAATAATGCGACATTGTTTTATTTGCTATCTTTTACAAGATTAGTAAACACCTCCGTTACTTGCTGATATATCTTCTGTTCATCAAACTTTTCATCTGCATTGTAGGTGCCTTGTTGTATTTTAGCTACAAATTCTGGATTGGTAAGAAATTTTTTCATTGCTTGGAAAATTTCCTCTTCATCATAATTTACCAAAACTCCATCTACACCATCGTCTATCATTTCTGGAATGCCCCCCACATTGGTGGAGATAATAGGCTTATGAAGTCCCATTACTTCTCCTATGGTGAGAGGGTAACTTTCTGATTGCGATGGCAGCACAAAGTAATCTGAAGCCTTGATATATGGCCAAGGGTTTTTCTGACTATCTAACAGTAGAAAAGTTTTTTCAATGCCTAATTCTTTCGCTTGATTTTGAAGATTTTGCATTTCATTTCCACCTCCAATTACAGCAATTGAATGATTTAATCCCTCGTCTAAAAGTCTTTTATGTACTTTCGCCAAAGTATGATAGCCTTTTCTACTATGAAGTCTTCCCATAGAAGAAAATACAGGACGAGTCTCGTAATTTACAGGGAAAGCATCTGCTTTACTACGAGATTCTGAAAGTTTTATCACATTATAAATCACCGAACTATTAGGATAGGTTACGCCATATAAATCCTTGATGATTTGACGAGTCTGAGCCGCTCCAAAAATCATCCAATCAAACTGTTTCATTAGTTGGATGCGTTTCATTACTCGGTTTTGGTCTTTATCATAGCTTACATCTGTATGAAACCAACCGACTTTTTTGGAAGTCTTGTTAGGAGAGTTTAGTACCATTTCAAATTCTGCATAGCCAGGGGAAACCTCTATATCATATTTTTCTTTTACTTTTAAATAATAAAGTAAAGAAGGAAATAAATCATAAATTTCTAGTCTTAATCTTCTCAATCCTAATTGAATTTTTTGGATAAAAGAGTTTTTAGACATTTGCTCTCTCCCTTTTTCTATCACAATCAGTTTAATATCTTTTGGGATTTCTGAAACCAATTCTCCTTGATAAAGGTTGAGCATTAAGGTTAAGTCAAACTTATCTTTTGGTAAATTTCTTAATAAATCTAAAACAACGCGAGGTACGCCGCCCATTTCTAAAGACCGAAGTCTGAAAAGGATTTTTATTTTTTTGGGTGTGTTCATTGTGTTTTTTATTTTGAAAATCGTTTTCTAATCCAGTGATTAGCTGGTTCTTCTATGTATTTGAATAAAATAATTGAAATAATGTTGAGTGAAATAAATAAAAATGCCTTATTACTCCAAATATGTTCATCTATGAAAATAGAGATAACTCCTTTGTGAATCAAGTAGAAAATATAAGAAGCTTTCCCTAAAAGTATCATTATGGGAAGAGAAAGGATTTTAGAAACAATCGTTTTTTCGTGGATAAGTCCCCAGAAAAGCGGAGCGATTCCTAATATAGAAAGTAACCCCATTTCGATAAATCTACCTATATCTGATTTTAGACTGAAACTACTTCTTAAATCTGAAATAGTCAAACAGTAGAGTGAAATGAAAAAGATTCCGATATAAGTAATACCTTTTAAATTGGGTTTGAAATTAGATTTTAACATTAATAAAGCTAAGCCTATTCCAGTGAAAAACTCAATAATATAGGTTGAAATATTTTTATTTAAAAAACCTCCTAAATTTTCAAAATTCTCAAAAATGGTTTTTAAACTAGTTCCAAAAATGAAAATTAGAAAGGGAAGAAGATAAAGCCACCATTTGTTTTTCCTAATTAAAATAAAGTAAAATGGAGCGGTAAGATAGAACATTTCTTCCAAAGTAAGCGTCCATCCTTGCGATATTCCTGCTGAAAAATAATCAGAGAATAAGGCTTTTGTCATTGTGAAACTTAAGATGGCTTCTATGGTATTTTGTGTTGTCCAAAAGCCAGCCTGATAGGTTCTTACAATAAATACCAATACGGTGATAAGGAAATACATAGGATAGATCCTTGCAACGCGGTTGGTCATATATTTTTTGAAATCAATAGGATGATCATCAAAATAGCGGTAGGTAATGAGAAATCCACTCAAAACAAAAAACATATCTACTCCGATATGAAATTCCCAAACCACATCTGCTATCCATTCGGGATAGGAGTGGTTAACATTTTTGAAAGGAAAAAAATGATAGACAAAAATTATCCAAGCAGCAATTGCTCGGAAGCCTGTTAATGCAGGGAAAAATTGTTTTGTAGTATTTTTATTCAACATCACAACCTAAGTTTCTATATTGATTTTTAAATTGATTAACCCATTTTTTGAACTCCTCTACATTGATTTTCCCATCGATAAAAGGCGTGAAATAATCCAAAGAAAAATCCTTTGGGAAGTTTTGCATTGCATCAAAGTCTCCTTTCAGCCAAGCTTCATTGATGAGGTGGTTAAATAAATTGACATCAAACTCAAAACCATACTCGTGGTAGGAGTTGGTAGCAGACGATTGAAAGGTGGTCTGCATAGCTTCGTCTTTTAGTCTTGCAATGAAATTTGGATTGTTTTTGTGATTTCTGTAGTAAATTGCAGCGTTTCTTAACTGCTGTTTTTCATCTACTTTTCCATAAGCATCTTTCCATACATAGAGCCAATAATCCTTTTGCCAAAAGCCCATTAGGATAGAGTTTAATGCCCAATATTTCAGTTTGGTATAATTGTCAAATATTTTTAGTTTATAACTAATAGTAAAAAATTTATACTTATTATAAAAGAACCAATCCATTATCATAGGTGAAGCTAGGAAAAGATCTTTGGGTTGTACAGCTGTCAGTTGCTCATCAATAGGGGAGAGGTTTACCCATTGGTCGTCTTTATAATTATTGAGCCAACCGAGTTTCAGTAGAGAGATGTTATTACTTTTCGCTTTTTGGGACAATTCATCTACATTGATTTCTTCCGTAAACCAAACATCATCTTCTGTAATGATGAAGTATTCCGAAGCATTTTTCACCGCGTCTATCCAAAGGTCTGTAGGGATACCGAGGCTATCAATGGGTTTTCCTGAGCAGATGTTTTCTTCTACGCCTTGGGCTTTTTGGCGGTATTGCTTAGAGCGGCGTATTTCTATCTTCGGGTAGCGTTCTTGTAGCTTATCTAAATAGGGAGCCGGTGTACCATCATCTAATATAACAATGCGATATGCTCCCTTTACCATCGTATAGATGGAGGAGATGCAACGGTCAAGATAAAAAGCTCGGTTATATGATTTTATAAATATATCGGTCATCAGAGTTCTTTTAATTTTCTTGAAATTCTTTTCCAGATAGTATTTTGGTTGTTATAGATAAAAGTTGGTAAGTCTTTTATTTCGTTTATTTTTTTTCCATACAAAGTATTAATGCCTCTTCTTTGTAGCGTAGTAAATAACACCTTTGTCCAGTCTTTCTTTTTTTGTTCTATTTTTCTTATATCTATGTCTTGAGATAAACCTTGAGAGTGTCTTCTATAAAGGTACAATGGAGTTTTGACAAACTTAAAATTCCCCACTTCATAAAGTTTTAAATATAAATCTTGGTCTTCTGCTACCTTTAGGGATTCATCTATTCCTAATGTTTTTAGGTATGCATCTTTTCTAAAAGTGAAAAAATGATTGACTTCAAAGAAAATATTAAAAAAAAGAGGATTATTATTTTTTATTGAGGTGTTAGATTGGAGAACAAATAAATGATTCATTTTTTCATCACAGAAGGAGCATTGGGAATACACGGCTACCAAAGAATTATCTGTGTAGCATCTAACGCAGGTCTCCAATGCTAAACTAGCAAGTGCATCATCTGGGTCAAGGAAACCGCAGATTTCTCCGTTGGCGAGTTCTATGCACTTTTTTTTAGTATAGCCTACTCCTTTATTTTCTTCATTTTGGAAGATTTTGAATCGGGAATCTTCTTTTATCCAATCTTTTACTTTTTCAAAAGAACCATCAGTAGAGCAATCATCTACGATAATGACTTCAAAATCTTGAAAAGTTTGTTGGATAATACTTGTATAACAATCTTTAAAATATTCAAAATTGTTATAATGTGCAATGAGGATGGAGAATTTCATTATTTATTAAACGATTTTTACTAAATGAAGCATTACTAAAATTCATTTCTGAAAAGTAGGCGAGCAACTTCTAAAAAGCCCGCCTGCTTTTGTATAAAAGCTCGCCTGCTTTCTGTAAATGCAGGCGGGCTTTTTAGAAAAACATTTAGAGCTTTTTTATTTACTCACTTTCTCGTATTTCAAAACTGCAAGCACTTCTTTTAAATCTGAACCTGGGCGAAAAGCAATTTTTCCTCCTTTGATGAGCGAGCTATTGAACTTCTCTTCCGTTTCTGCTCCCTCACTGCTAAGGGTAATCTGGAATGAGCCAAAGTCTCCAAATCTTACAATTTTTCCTTCGGAGAGGTGCTTTCCAAGGAGTTTATTCAGCTCATTCAGTACAGCAAGCACATCGGTATCGCTCACGGTGGTAGAGCTTCCCGCAATCTCTTTGCTCAAAGATTTGAAACTTACCTCACCAGAGGCTTTTGCATTAGCGTAGAATTTTTTAGGAGCCTCAGGGTTTGAGGGGTTTCCTTTCTGTGTTAAGGTGTATTGCACTGGCATAATGAAAAAATTTAAAAGGTTAAACAATTATTATGGTACTAATAAATTATTTTTTTTGTTCAAAAATCTCATCGGTATGGATTTTTAGTTCTGGGAAGATTCTAGAGGTTACCCAGTCATCTACTATCGGGTTTTGGGTATGGTAGCCACCATCTTCCAGTACATTGATGAGTACCATCTCATCTAGCGGATATACCATCCAATATTCCCTTACGCCTGCTTCTTGATATATCTCAAACTTATCTTTCATTTCCTTTTTAGAGTTTCCAGGGGAAAGTATCTCTACGATGAGGTCTGGGGCACCTAGGCAACCGCGTTCGTCTAATTTGCTTTCATCACAAACCACGCATAGGTCTGGCTGCACCACGGTGTAGATTTCGGTCTCTCCCTTTTTAGGGAGCCTTACATCAAAAGGGGCAAAATACATATTACACTGCTGCTGATAGAAATAAGCATCAAAACGCCTATTGATAATTCTTAGAATTTCCTGATGTTTTCTACTGGGAGCAGGAGACATTTTTAGGATTCTTCCTTTTAGGAGCTCTATTTTTTCGCTGAACTTCCAGAGAAGATAGTCGGTATAGGTATAGACTTTATTGAGGTCTAGCTGGTTGATATTGGTAATTTCCATATTAAGCGTGTTTATGATGGGTAAAATTAATAATAATTATTAAAAGTGATGTGTAAATGATATGAAAGTTTTCTTTTTATCATAAATTTCTGCAAAGATACTGAAAAACTAATTTGATTCTATAGCTTAATACAGACTTATACCGTTATAATTGAGCGATGTTTTTTGTTTTTTCAAAATACCCTTTACATCATACACCACGGTATTTTCTTTGGTTAAAGTATTCAAATCCAAATCTTGAAATGCTTGATGTGCCACGCCTAAAACTACTGCATCGTATGTTTCATTAGGCAATTGTGTGGTACTTTCTACGCCATACTCGTGTTTTACTTCCTCGGGATTTGCCCAAGGGTCATAAGTAGTTACCTTTACGCCGAAATCTTCCAACGCTGCAATCACATCTACAATTTTGGTATTGCGTACATCGGGGCAATTTTCCTTAAAGGTAATCCCTAGCATCAATACTTCTGCACCATTGACATTGATGTTTTTCTTTATCATTGCCTTCACCACTTGCTCTGCTACATACTTGCCCATTGAATCATTGAGGCGTCTTCCTGCCAAGATGATTTCTGGGTGGTAGCCATATTCTTGAGCTTTTTGTGCAAGGTAATAAGGGTCAACCCCGATGCAATGCCCGCCTACCAATCCTGGTTTGAACGGGAGAAAATTCCACTTGGTGCCAGCAGCTTCCAAAACGGCGTGGGTATCAATGTCCATCAGGTTGAAAATCTTTGCCAATTCGTTTACAAAGGCAATATTGATGTCCCTTTGCGAGTTTTCAATAACTTTTGCCGCCTCTGCTACTTTGATGGTAGGAGCCAAATGCGTTCCTGCTGTAATCACAGATTTATAGATGCCATCTACCACCTGTCCAATTTCTGGTGTAGAGCCTGAGGTAACTTTCATAATTTTTTCTACCGTATGCTCTTTGTCCCCAGCATTAATACGCTCTGGCGAATATCCCGCAAAGAAATCTTGGTTGAATTTTAATCCTGAAATGCGTTCTACCACGGGGATACAATCTTCTTCCGTAGCACCAGGATAAACCGTAGATTCATAAATAATAATATCTCCTTTTTTGATGATTTTTCCTACCATTTCACTTGCCTTTACCAAAGGTGTGAGGTCTGGTCGGTTGTTTCTATCCACGGGTGTTGGTACCGTGATGATGTAAACATTACAATCTTTAATTTTATCGAGATTGCTGGTGCATTCAAATCCGTTGGCAAGGGCAGATTGCAAAAGAGCATCATCTACTTCTAGGGTAGTATCGTGCCCTTTCATCAGTTCCTCTACACGAGATTGATTGATGTCAAAACCTATGGTTTGATATTTTGTGGAAAATAATCTAGCCAATGGCAAGCCTACATATCCCAGCCCTATTACGGCGATTTTATACAGATTAAAATCATTAACAGAATTCATTATGCGTAATATTTCTCTAATATCCTACAAAGATAGGTTTCTTTGTTGGTTAGTTGATGTTCTATGAAATAATTTTCAATATCAGAGATGCTAATGTCGTAGCCTGAGCCTGCCTTGATGAGGTTGAGATTAATCTTAAGGTTGAAAAATTTTTCTATGATTTGCAAGATTTCAATAATAGAATAATTTTCCAAATATGCTAGATTGACGATTTTATTCAGTTCTTGTTTCTCCAAAAGCAAAAGGGTAATGTTTTTAATGTCTTCGGTATCAATGAGGTTGCGGGTTGCTTTGGTGTGAACATTGATGTTTTCTCCACTTTTTACAGAACGAATGAGATAGTTCATCAGCAGATTGGGATTTCCCCCTTTGCCAACGGCATTGCTTACTCTCAAGATAAGATATTGTGGACATAGTTCTGCAATGATTTGCTCCATTTTTAACTTGTGAAGAACATATTGGCTCTCGGTTTTAGAAGAGTCGTAAATGCTACAAGTAGAGAAGTAGATAAAGATTTTATTAGGATTTTCCTTGATGGTGGTTCTAATAAGGTTTTCTTCACGAAGGAATTCATTGTCTCTGGTTTCTAAAGAGTTGGATACTCCTGATGCAAAGAAAATGACATTTTCTCTATCGTGTTCCGTGAAAAGTGATGCGATAAGCCCGTTACCGATGATCATTTTTAATAGTATTTATGATTCTTTATGCATTTCTATAAAACCTTCCGTCCACTTTTTCCACTTATCTGCAAATTCTTTATTCTTATTTTCTAATAAAATGCTATAAATATAATCCACAGAGAAGTCGCTAGGGTAGTTTTCATATTCGTCAAACTTTCCATCTAACCAAAGTTCATTTAGCAGATGATTGAATTCTATAAGATCAAAATGTTCTTTGATGTTAAAAGAATTGAAAGAAGCTGAGGAACGATAAGAAGTGGTCATTATGCGTTTATTCATCAGTGTGTATTTGGTTTTTCCTTTGTGTTTGAAAGCCCAATCTACAGCATTTTTTAGTTGAAGTTGCTCAATTACCCGCTTGTATTTATCCTTCCAGAGGAATTGTAAATAGTCTCTGCGATACATAGCCATAGGAATGTCATACATTACCCAGAGTTGCATTATCCATCTTTGAGGTAAAATATTGTATTTTTCTAATAGAGTTTTAATGTTAAATTTGTTCTTCAGAAGGATGTGATAAAACTTTTTAGATTTAATAAAAAAATTAGGATTGTGGTAAGATATGGAATCTGTTAACGGATAATGGGGTATAATGTCAGAATCTTTCTCTAATATTCTTCCTAATTTTAGGATGTGGATGTTGTGGTTTTTCATTTCTTTGCAATACTTTTTAGTATCAAAATTTTCAATAAACCAAACATCGTCTTCGGTCATTATCAGATATTCTGATGCTTCTGAAATCGCATCATACCACAATTCAGTTGGAATCCTTACATCATAATATTGCTTATTTCCATTGAGATGTTCAGAAATTGCTTTTATTTTTTCCTCTCTATATTGGGAAAACTTAAAAGAAACTTCAGGATATTTTTCTTTTATTTTATCCAAATATTTCTGAGGAGTGCCATCATCTAAAATGGTAATTTTTATCTGTTGTATGTCTCTTACTCGCTCGTAGATGCTTCGTAAACAGCGGTCTAATAGATGAGGACGATAATAGCTTTTTATGAGGATATCCATAATTGTTTATTTTGAAAGCGTATTTTTAATTTTATTTTTACAAGGAATTTCAATATATTTATATGCGAAATGGGAAGCGATGATTAAGATAACTAAAAATGTAAAAAATAGTATATATGGATTGGTTACTTTTAGTGTTTTAAAAATTTTCTCTACCATACTATATATAGGAGCTTGTAATAAATATATTGCAAAACTTATTTCTCCTAAATAAATCAAAAATTTTCTTCTGAATAATTTGGTAATAATACCCTCGTTTGCCGAAATTAAGCCTATTAGAATTGCAAAATTAATGGCTAACAGACCATTATGTATAAAAAAATCTTTTAAGAAATATATCATAACTAAAGTGATAAATGATACTATCAAAATAGGTATATCATATGTTCCTTTTATTTTCTTATAATACATTATAAAATATTTTCCGAATAATAAACCAATGATAAATTGATTTAGATGTAGAAGAGGATTAAAGTAAAGAAATGTATGCTGTAGGGATAGATTGTTACCAGGTAGAGGAACTTCTGTATAATATGGAGATATATAATACAAATTAAGCAATATTTGGCAAATAATCCAAAATAATAATGAAATGATACTTATTGCTTTTAGGTTATATTTTTTGAGAAAATAATTAAACAAAAAAGGAAAACATAAATAAAAAAAAATTTCAACTGAAATTGACCAAGAAGGAAAGTTTAAAGATAGAGCATTTTGAGGTACCCAAGCCTGTATTAAAAAAATATGTTCTAATAGTATGGATGTGTTTGGAAAGTGATAATACTCTAGATATTTTATTGAAACTAAGATGGAAACAATAATAAATAGTACAGATGCTAAAAAGTGTAGCGGATAAATTCTTGCAAATCTGTTAATATAATACTCTTTCGGTTGTACAAAAGACTTATATCCATAGGCTAGCATCATAACAAACCCCGATAATACATAGAAATAACTCACTCCCAAATTGAGGTTAGATTTTAATATTTCTATAAAATCTGAATTGGTTTTAAAAATAATATCATTATGATAATGGAAAAAAACAATAGCAACAGCTGCTATAAAACGGGTAAATGTTAATTGTGAGGTATTCATTCTATTTCAAATTATTAAATAAACTTTCCCACATTTTCATAATGCGGTCTATTTGGTATCTTTCTGAAACTTTTAATGCTTCTTGAGAGATTTCTTTTCTTAGGTTAGTATTTTCCATTAGCCGTATCAATTTTTCTGCAAAGCTATTGATATTATAAGGCTCTACCAAAAAGTCTTTTAGTTTAGAATCTCCCATCATTTGTTTGGGACCATTTTTACATTCAAAGGAGACGGGGGCTAATCCAGAGGCAAGTGCCTCTATCAGAACTAAAGGGAAGCCTTCAAACCGAGAGCTTAATGCAAAAATAGAATGCTGTGAGAAGACTTTGTTAATATCTTTATCAGGTGGATACAGATGGATGCTATTCTCTAATCCTAAGTTTTTTATTTGTTGTTTTCGCTCTTCTTCCAACTCACCGTGTCCGTAGATGTCCAGCTGCCAATGCGGAAATGTTTTATTCACGATAGCCCAAGCTTCTACCAGATAATCAAATCCTTTTTGGCTGGTATGTCTGCCTACTGCTAAGACTTTCTCTATTGTAGGGTCTGCTGTAATGGGCTCAATGGTGATGGGGTTGGGAATATTGGTAACATTATCAAAATAGACACTCCACTCTTTCTCATCCTCTTCTGTAAGCACTACTATTTTGTCATACCGATTGAGAGTTCGTTGAAATAGCCAAGTTTGGATTTTCATTTTAAGGTTTCTGAGTGTCCATTTGGCTTTTAGCTTTTTGCTCAGTGGTGTAATATCAAAATGAAAATGGTATTCTAATATCTTTTTGCTTCCATCTTTTATCAAAGGTAAGAATTTATGCTCTGCTCCGAAGTACATAGAAATAGCGATGTCCGTAGGATTATGATATAGATATTCCTCTACCTTTTTTCGGTAGCTTTGCATAAATGTTTTATACAGTTTTCTTTTTTTCCAATAGTTTAATCCCTTCAAATCTTGTGTAGGGTCTGGAATATTCAGGTGGATGATTCTAATTTTATCACTAAACTGAAAAAAAATAGGGTCTTCATATTGGCGGTAGGTGATAATGGTTACCTTATAGCCCAATACATCTGCCATATAGTTGGCTTTTATATTGAGCATTCTTTCTGTGCCAGCAGCGTCCTTTAGTGTAGGAAAAAAATAGACGATGTTCATTTTTTTTAGGGAGATGATTTTTTTGATGATAGTTTAGCGTATTCTTACTTTGAAGGAGGAAGTAATTATATTTACCTATAATCCTTTAACACAGGTAATAATTTTTTGTAGTGAGCAATGTGTTTATGATATTTTAACTGTAATGGATGGATGATCTGCCCCAATAGATGAAAATATGGGATAGGGTAACCTTTATCCTTTTCTGGATATTTCATATCGTAGTAGATAAAGGTATTTTCTTCTTCTTCATTAAATTTTTTGAGGCTGTCATAGGCTATATCCATTCTTTTGTGGAGTTCATCATACCATTCTTTCGTAATAGGGGTATTGGGTTTACAGATGAAAGAGCAACTTCCTATAAGCAAAGGAGTATGTTTTTCTAAATCTTTAAAAACTTTTTCTTCTGAATCTTTCTTTTGCTCATAGTCTATATAAACTGATTTGTCTGGGAGAAAAGAATGATTCACAGGGGTAATCCCTCCATATAATAATTCTGGATAGCCAATGATGTATTTATTTTTATGTTTATTTAGCTTTTCAAAAGCAGGTTTCCAAGAGTGCTCAAAAGGTTTCACATCTGCATAGCCACCACCATAGTGATGCATAAAATAGCATCTCAAATAATCTGAACGATGTATATAGCTAAGAAACTTATAGCCCTTGTGCAGTGGAAAATCTGGCTTAATATATTCCGATAAATTTTGAGGTGTGATGAGTTTTACAGGAATACCAGCTGTTTTTTCCAACGTTTCTAATCCTTTCTTTCTGTTTTCTGTGAGAGGATTATCACCTGTCCAAAAGCAATAGATTACCTCTGGAGCTTTTTCCCCCTTATAAGTAGAGGGTGGTGTATTGGCTAAAAAGCTATAAGGGTATTTATCTTTAGAAAAAACATATTTATACCTACCTTGTTTTACATTGAGTAAAATTTGGTAAGCATTAGGAAATAGTTTTCGGATTTTTAAAGCAATTTTATTGAACATAGTTTTTATTTTTTTTAGCGTTCATTATTCTTATTGCCAATATTTTTGTTAGCTTTTCGCTTAAAGGTAAATAAATGAGATATTTTGGAAAGTAGCTGGGAACTATTGTGTTTACATACTCTATTCTACTCTTTATGTTTGTGAGAATATTTCTTTTTTCATCTTCTCTCAGTATATGCCTTCGTATCCAAAGATTCATATATTTACTATAATTTACTCCATATTGTATAAGTCTTGGTTTTAGAATTTCTATAAATTCTATAATTTCTTTCATACATCTTCTATCAATGGAACTGAGAGAATTTTCTACGATTCTACAATATACTGTAAAATCTTTCATTCCATAGAAGATAGCGTTGTTTAGTAGCATTTCAAGCCAGCAATATAAATCTTCTGCATTTTTATCCCAATTAAAATTTCCAATATTTTGCAAAATTTCCTTTTTGCAAAGGACAGTGGATGTAGCAATACTATTATTGTTTAAGAAAGTTTCTATACCTTTTATTCCTTTTATCTCCCCTGTATCTATTGAGCGAAATGCTTCTGTGATATATTCTCTCCCTTTAATGGCATAAGCATAGGAATAAACCAAATCTACATTTTTATTTAATAAAGTTGATAATCTGATTTCTAAGCTATCAGGAATAAGAACATCATCTCCATCTAAAAAGGCAATATAACTTCCTACTGAATTTTCTATTCCGAAATTTCGCGTATCAGTAACTCCAGAATTATTTTTGTAAAAATATTTGAATCTACTATCTTCTTTACACCATTTTCTGATAATTTCTTCGCTATTATCCGTAGAACCATCATTTATTATAATGCATTCCCAATTTTGATGAGTTTGATTTAATACAGATTGCAAGCATTCATCCAAATACGGAGCTTGATTATAGCAAGGGACTATTACTGATATTAATGTTTCCATTATGATGATTGATTTTAATTATTTATTCCACAAAAACGAAGTATATCTAAACACTCTATACGGTAGTAAGTTATAATACTTCCACATTTTACTGCTGGTAAAATACTTATGGTATGGCGTATTTTTTATGTATTGGTTCCATTCTGCGAGTTCCTTTTTAGCATCTGAGAACGGAAGGTGGTGTAGTATTCTAAAGTATAGCTCCATATAGCTTTTCAGACTGCTAAGAATATACTCATTTTTCTTCTGTGAAAGCTCATCTTTGTGTTCTAGATACTTATCATAGAGGTATTGAGTTACTTGCTGTGTTTGTTTTCTGTTTTTTCTGATGGTAGCAGGGTTGATGGTTTGCCCATCTCTCCCGATGAAATAGCGATAAACTCTCAGGTTGGTGTAATATAAATCTTTGGCAAAAAACATCGGAATCGTTGCGAAAAGTGTATCCGTGTAAGAGATTTTCGTAGGGAAACTGATGTTGGCTTTTCTCACTATTTCCGTTTTGTATGCCAATCTGTGCATCATAAAAATATCGCCTTGGAGCTGGAGAATATCTTTGTCCAAATCGTATCTGTGATTGTTTTTCAAGAGTGGTAAAGACATCAGTTCTTGACGGTTTTCAAAGACATACTCTCTCACATAGTCGGTTGCAATGATGTCGTAATCGCTCGTTTGAAGAAGTTGCACGAGTTGCTCAAAATCTGCTGTATCATACCAATCATCAGAATCTAAAACTTTGCAGTATTTTCCGCTTGCGTCTTGTATTCCGCGTTGTAAAACAGAGCCGTAGCCGCCATTTTCCTTATCAACTACCACAAAAGTTTGCGGATATTTTTCAGCATATTTTTGTGCAATTTCTATGGAGTTGTCAGGGCTTCCATCTATGATGAGCAAAACCTCTACCTGTGGCATTAGATTCTCATTGATGATGAGAGAATCTAAGCATTTTGGTAAAAATTCCTGCGTATTGTATATCGGAACGATAATGGTAAGTAGTTTATTCATTTGAATAGCATAAATTTTATCCATTAGTAATTTTTTGATAAGGAGGTGTGTCTAGAAGGTAGCGAGACCAATTAGGAAAACCATATTTGTCTACAATTTTTGGGTCTATTTCAGTATACGGTTTTTCTAAAAACTCTTCTATTCCGTCTAAATTTTCAAAATCCGTGATAAAAATATTATTATCGTGATAGAAATCATAGTTTTTTACGGTTGCATTATTAGTGATAAGTTTTCGTTTATAATATAATGCTTCGAAAAATCGGAAAGAAAGTCCATTATGATAACTAAATTTAATGTCTATTATGCACTTTGATTTTTTAACGAAATCAATATTTTCATTGTATTGAAACGATCCATTTTTAAGATAGATTCCTCCGCCTTCGTTGTCGGTTAAAATGTTTTCTTCTTCTTTATATTCAGGGATATGCATCAATGCTTTTAATATATATTTCCCCTTTAGTCGGTTATGGATATTTTTAAGGTAAGAAAACCTAGTGTTGTTCCAACCTCCAAGATAGAATAAGTCGACACTAGGAGTATCTTTTGGATTCTCTTCCGTAAAGTAGCAGTTAGTTAATGGTAACGCCTTATCTCCATATTTTGCTAAATCATCATTGTCAAAAAAGAAAACTCTATCAAAATAATCTCGGTATTTTACAATGTCGTGGCATAGTTCCCAGCCATCGACCTGATAAGAAATAAGTTTTTTAGATTTTTTTCTTAGTAATTTAATTATCCTTTCGGAGTAGTAATGAGCACTAAATACGATGGCGTAATCTATGGGAGTTTCTATGTTCTTTATTCTATTATAGACTTCTTTTTCAAGGTTTTTATGAAATAACTTTTTGAAAAAAGAATTATCTTTTAAAACAACACGATAAAAAATGTTTGTTAACTTCGTTCTCCAATTTCTTTTACACACAATGGGTTTTTCTAAAATAGGAAAAACATCATATCCTTCCTTTATAAAGGATTTTGTAAAAGAATCATTTAATGCGGTATCATTAATAAGAATAAGTTTCTTTTTCATTATTCTATTTTTGAGTTTTCACTATCTCCAGAGCCTTTTCTACCACTTGGTGCATATCATAGTATTTGTATTCTGCCAATCTTCCTCCAAAAATTACATTAGGTAACTGGTCTGCTAACTCTTTGTATTTCTGATAAACCGCTTGGTTTTTATCATCGTTAATAGGGTAGTAGGCTTCTTCCCCTTCTTTCATATCCTGAGGGTATTCTCTAGTGATGATGGTTTTCGGTTGTGTACCAAACTCGAAGTGCTTGTGTTCAATGATTCTTGTAAATGGAATTTCTCTCTCGGTATAATTAACCACGGCATTTCCCTGATAGTTGGGCAAGTCTAGGATTTCATTTTCAAATTTTAGACTACGATAGTCTAAGTGTCCAAATTGGAAATCAAAAAATTCATCTATCTTACCTGTATATACCACTTTTTCTGCTAGAGAATTCCAATATGCTGTATCTGAAAAATAATCGGTGTTGGTTTTTACTTCAATGCCTTCCAGCATTTTTTCAATCAGAGTGGTATAGCCACCAATTGGGATTCCTTGGTAGGTATCATTAAAGTAATTGTTATCAAAAGTAAACCTGAAAGGTAATCTTCTAATGATGAAAGCAGGAATTTCTGTAGCAGGTCTTCCCCATTGTTTTTCAGTGTAACCTTTTATGAGTTTTTCGTAAATATCTTTTCCTCCCAAAACCAAAGCTTGTTCTTCTAAGTTTTTAGGCTCGGTGATATGCTGATACGCAGCTTTTTGTTCTTCTATTTTTGCCTGAGCCTCTTGTGGTGTTTTTACGCCCCACAGTTGGTAGAAGGTGTTCATATTAAAAGGTAAGTTGTAGAAAGCACCTTTGTAGTTGGCTATTGGTGCATTGGTGAAGCGGTTGAACTCCACAAAGGAATTCACATAATCCCAAACTTCTTTATTGCTGGTATGAAAAATATGAGCACCATATTTATGCACATTGATGCCTTCTACCTTTTCGGTGTAGATATTTCCTGCGATGTGGTTTCGGCGTTCTATTACGAGGCATTTTTTACCTTGCTTGGTCATCTCGTGGGCAAAAATGGAACCGAACAGCCCACTGCCTACTATTAAATAATCGTATTGTGTTTTCATTTTTTTGTTCAAAAGTTAATAAAGAGAAAGTAAAATGAATAGTTAGAAGCTACCGAATGGTCATAATCTAAGTTTTGAGATTTACAGTTTTTTAGACTTTTTTACAAGTTTTGTAATTCTACCATTTTTCTAAATCTTTCCGATGTTTGTACAAGTTCACTAAATGCTCCACTACCTGTAATTTCTCCTTTATCAAGAAGGTAAACGGTATCTACATTTTTGATAGTGGAAAGCCTATGTGCAATAATAATCATCGTGAATTTTCCGTGTAACATATCAATATTATCTTTGATATATTTTTCTGTTTCAGAGTCTAGGGCGGAAGTTGCTTCATCCATTATCAAGAGTTCTACATCTTTATAAAGTTCTCGTGCGATAGAAATCCGTTGTTTCTGCCCACCTGATACCAAAACGCCGTTGTTTCCAAGAGTGGAATCTTCTTTATTTTCAAGATTTTCTATGAAGTTTTTCATAGAAACCATATCCATTACTTTGTAGAATTTCTCTAAAGTTGCAGGTGTTTTTTCAGCCCAGAAAGTTACATTATTGAATATGGAATCATTGAATATTACAGGTTCTTGAGTAATATACCCAATTTTAGAACGATAAGTGTTGAGGTCTGATTCATATAGAGATTGGCCATCTACTACTACCTTTCCATTGTGTGGAATTTGTAATCCACAAATCACATTGGCGAGAGTGGTTTTTCCTGCTCCACTTTCTCCTACAAATGCTATAGAAGTTCTTTGTGGAATATTCATATTGATGTCTCTGAGAATAGGGGTATTCCCAAAAGTGATACTGAGATTTTTTACTTCAATATCTTTTATTCTGTTAACAGGTGTTGAGTTTTGAGGCTCTTCATTTTCTTTAAATTCTTCTAGTATAGTATCAATAGACTCTATCGCAGTGGAGTTTTGTATAAACTGAGCCCAAGCACCTTGTAAATTAGTGAGGTAACCTAAGCAACGATAGAATAATAATAAACTAATGAGAATGGAGGCTAGATTTCCTCCGAGTAGTTTGATTTGAAGAATGACAACAATAGCAATAATGGTGATGATAATAGGTTCTCTAGCATTTACCATTATGGAGTTGAGCTTGGTAATATTGTACGAATAATTATCATTAAGGTGTATGTTGTTTTTTAGTCTTTTGTTATAATTTGTAAAATAGTTGGTCGCTTTTAAATATTTAAAGTAATTAATGGATTGAATTAAAACTTCATTAAAATCATTTCCAAGATTTACCTGTTTTCTAGAATAATCACGGATAAGATTAGAAAGGTATTTATAGAGGAAATCTGCAAAGTATCCCCCAGCAGCAACCATAATAGCAAATTGCCAGTTGGAAATAACAGCCAAAATCATATATGTGATTACCATTGTGGCAAATTGCATAGCATTCATATAACGCTCCATAGCATTTATGAGCCTTGCAGCTTCTCCATAGATATGGTTTTGTATTCTTCCAACGCTCATTTTGGTAAAGCCTTGATAAGATAAATTGCCCAATCCGTGGATGAGTTTGAATCTGAGATTGCGAGTGGCTTGTATATTTATTTTGGATATGTATATGGTTTTTAGGTAATTAATAAGCCCTTTGGTAGAGAATAATAATACCATTAGTATGAGAATGTTCACTATATTGAATTCAATACCAATGTTTTTCAAAAAATCTATTACAATTTTTAGTTTTCCAAGAGATTCGTTGGCATTACTGCTATCTGTAGCTACAGATAGCAGGGGGATGAACATTGTTAAACCAATACCATCTAAAAGTCCTACCAATGAGTTTAATAGGATGAATACATAAATATGATTACCCAAAATATTTTTGAAATATTTGAAATATCCTAAAAAATTATATTTTTCAGTTTTAATTTCCTTATTCATAAAGTTTAAAAATTTCTAGTGATAACTTTTCTACCAATAGATTTATAATAGAACCCAGTGTTTTCCACCTGTTCTAGGGCAAACATATTTCTGCCATCAAAGATGGCTTTATGGTTCATCTTCTCTGCCATTAGCTCAAAGTTTGGATTTTTAAACTCGGGCCATTCTGTAGCAATGAGCAAAGCATCTGCACCTTCCAAGGCAGAGTACATATCTTTGGCATACGCTATACTATCGCCCAAAATACCTCTTACATTATCTTCTGCAATGGTATCATAGGCGGTAATCTGAACGCCTTTTTCTAGAAGCAAGCGGATGTTGTCTAGAGAAGACGCTTCGCGAATATCATCGGTATTGGCTTTGAATGCGAGTCCCCAAAGAGCAATTTTCTTACCATTAAGATTGTTATTGAAATATTTTTCTATTTCGGAGACTAAAATCACTTTTTGGTTTTTATTCACCGCTTCTGTAGCTTCCAAAATTTGGAAATTAAAATCCTCTTCTTTTCCAGACTTTACCAAGGCTTTTACATCTTTAGGGAAGCAACTTCCACCGTAGCCAATGCCCGGGAATAAAAATCGGTGTCCAATTCTATCATCGCTACCCATACCAAGGCGAACTTTATCCACATCGGCACCTACTTTTTCGCAGAAATTGGCAATTTCATTCATAAAGGTGATTTTCACAGCAAGGAAAGAATTGGCAGCATATTTCGTGAGCTCCGAAGATTTCTCATCCATAAAGATAATTGGCACCCCTGTATTCGTGAAAGGCTGGTATATTTTTGCCATAATATCTTTTGCTCTTTCAGAGCTACATCCTACCACTACGCGGGCTGGGTTCATAGAATCTTTTACAGCAAAACCTTCACGCAGGAATTCTGGATTAGAGACCACATCAAAGGGGATATCAGTTTTAGCAGCAATTACGGCTCTTACTTTATCTGCCGTGCCTACAGGGACGGTAGATTTATTCACCACTACTTTGTAATCCGTCATCAGTTCCCCAATTTGGTTGGCAACGCTGATGACATACGATAGGTCTGCAGAGCCATCTTCACCCGGAGGAGTAGGGAGAGCCAAATAAATTACTTCGGATTGATCCAACGCTTCTTTCAGTTCGGTAGTAAAGAAAAGACGCTGAGCTTGGATATTTCGGTGGAACATTTCTTCCAAGCCTGGTTCGTAGATGGGCACGATGCCGTTTTTCATTTTTTCTACTTTCTTAGCATCTACATCCACGCAATACACGGTGTTACCAAGCTCTGCAAGGGTAGTACCAGTTACTAAACCTACATAACCAGTACCCACAATGGTAATATTCATTTATGTTTTATTTTGTTTTAAAATTAAAACGCAAAGATACTAAAAAATCATCATTCCAAACTTTCAGATTTCTAAAGGTGTTGATTTTCAAAACTAAAAGATTTGTGAGTGTGATAAAAAATACTTACCTTTGCAGGAGATTTTAGAATTATAGATGAAAAGGCCTTCGGAAAGAAAGCCTTTTTTCGTAGCAATAATTGGTGTTTTATGGAATTGAAAACTAGAGTAGAGGAGCTATTACAGGCGTTTCTGCAAACCAGACCAGATTTGTTTTTGGTAGATTTAAAGGTCTCTGTGGCAAGTGATATTACAATTATTCTAGATGGAGACCAAGGGGTTTCTATACAAGATTGTTTGGATGCGAGTAGAGCCATAGAATTTAATATCGATAGAGAAGAGCAAGATTTTAGCCTTCAGGTGATGTCGGCGGGGTTGAGCGAGCCTCTTACGATGCCACGCCAATTTCAGAAAAATCTAGGAAGGGATTTGGAAATTTTGCTTGAAGATACTACCAAGGTTCAAGGAGAATTGGCAAGTGTGGATGATGAAAAAATAACACTTATCCTTAGATATAGAAAACCGAAAGACATAGGCAAAGGTAAAGTAGATGTGGAAGAGGAAAGGGAAATTCCTTATTCGGAGATTAAAAAAGCCTTGGTCGTAATAAAATTTTAAAGATTAGAGAACTTTCTGTAGGAAAGGTTCGTGATTAGAATAGATAATTAACAACTAAAATATTTATGAATAATTTAGCTTTAATTGAAGCGTTTGGTGATTTTAAAGATGAAAAAAGTATCAGCAAGATAGACCTGATGGCAATTATTGAAGATGCTTTGAAAACCCTTTTGAGAAAAAGATACGATTCTGACGACCACTTTGATGTGATTGTGAATCCAGATAAAGGAGATTTTGAAATCTTCTTGAATATGACCATTGTGGAAGATGGAATGTCAGAAGATGATGACTTGGAAATTGAAATTTCTGAAGCTAAGAAAATAGACCCAACCTTTGAAGTGGGAGAGGAATATACTAAAGAAATTCCCGTAGCTCAGTTGGGAAGAAGAAGTATTCTAACTTTGAAACAAATCTTGGCAACGAAACTTCAGGAGCATAATAATGCGATGCTTTATGAGCAGTTCCGCGATAGAATAGGAGAAATTGTAGTGGGAGAAGTACATCATATTCGTCATAAGCACGTGATTTTGCTAGACGATGAAGGTAATGAGTTTATTTTGCCAAAAGAAAATCAAATCCCATCAGATTTCTTCAAGAAAGGAGAGAATGTGAGAGCAATAGTGGAAAGTGTAGATTTTAAAGGTTCTAAACCACAAATCATCGTTTCCAGAACCGCTCCAAAATTCTTGGAAAAACTATTAGAGCTTGAAATTCCTGAAATCCAAGATGGAACCATTATGCTTAGAAAAGTGGTGAGAATCCCAGGTGAAAAGGCAAAGATTGCTGTGGACGCATTAGATGATAGAATAGACCCTGTGGGGGCTTGCGTTGGGGTAAAAGGTTCTAGAATCCACGGCGTGGTTCGTGAGTTGAAAAACGAAAATATCGATGTGATTCAATGGTCTAAAAATCCAGAAGTTTTGGTAAAAAGAGCATTGGGAAATGTAACCATCAATAAGATAGATATCAACGAAGAGGAATCTTACGCATTGGTGTACACGCCAGTGGAGGAGATTTCTAAAATTATTGGTAAGCAAGGCCAAAATATCAAATTGGCATCTTGGCTCAGTGGTTATGAGATTGATGTATATAGAGAAACTTCTGAAGATGATGATGTGGAATTGGATGAGTTCTCTGATGATATCGAACAATGGATTTTGGACGAGTTCAAAAAAGTGGGGCTTACCACTGCCAAATCTGTGTTGGATAAAGACACCGTGAGTCTTCTTAATATGACCGACTTGGAGGAGGAAACCATCGAGGAGGTGAAAGCTATTCTGAAAGAAGAATTTGAAGACTAAGATTAAAATAATTTCAAAAAAATAAATCATAAAAAGCTATAAATAGCGAAAGATAAAATAATTATATGCCAAAAATTAGATTAAATAAAGCAGTCAAGGAACTTAATATTTCTGTTTCAAGAGCCGTAGAATTTCTACAAAGCAAAGGGATAGAAGTAGAGAGTAATCCGAATGCAATATTAGAAGAACAGGCATTTGCTGCGTTGGAGGCGGAGTTTCGCAAAGATGGAGAGCAACGCAAGGCTTCCCACGAAGTGGTGATTACTAAAGTGCCAGAAGAAAAATTGGCACTGGAAGAAGAGAAAAAGCCAGAAGTAATCAAGGCAAAAGCAACTCAAAAATTGGAGCCTAAAGTAGTAGGTAAAATAGACCTTGAGCCGAAAAAAGAAGAGGAAAAAGAAGCGGTGAAAGAGGAGCAAAAAACACCTGAAAAAGTAGAAGAGGCACCTAAAGAAGAGCCTGTTAAAACTTCTGAAACAGGACTGAATGTTTTAGGTAAAATAGACCTCTCTACCATAGATAACTCTACAAAACCAAAGAAAAAAGAAAAAACTCAACCTAAAAAAGAGGAGAAAAAACCTGTGGTAGAGTCAAAGCCAAAACAAGAGGTGGAACCGAAGAAGGAGGAACCGAAAGTAGAGGTGAAAAAGGAAGAGCCTAAAAAAGAGGAGCCTGTGATTCAAGAACCTCAGAAGATAGAAACCCAATATCAGAAGTTGGACGGCTTGAAAATCCTTGAAGAAAAAGTGGATTTGTCTCAGTTTCAGACCAAGCCAAAAGAAGGTGCGGGCAAGCAGAAGAAAAAAAGGAAAAGAATAGAAAAACCTGCTCAGGGGCAATCTAATGCTCAAAATACAAATCAGGGCAATCGTCCACAAGGGCAGCAAGGCAATCGCTCGCAAGGTGCTGGTGGTAACAACCAAGGAGGCAACAGAGGTGGCAGCCGTAGAGGTGGCAAGAAGAATGAGCGTGTAATGCCAGTGGAATTGACTGATGAGCAAGTAAAGAATCAAATCAAAGAAACTTTAGAAAAGCTTACCAATAAAGGGGGGAAATCTAAAGCGGCTAAATACAGAAAGGAAAAAAGAACTTTCCGTAGAGAGCAAGATGAACTTCAGCAGGAAAGAGAAGCTCAAGATAGAACGCTGAAGGTAACAGAATATATTACCGTAGGAGAATTGGCAGCCTTGATGGATGTAAGTGCCACTGAGGTGATTTCTACTTGTTTCTCACTTGGGGTAATGGTAACTATGAACCAGCGTTTAGAAGCGGATATCCTTCAATTAGTGGCAGATGAGTTTGGATATGATATTCAGTTCTCCGATGCAGATTTGGAAGAATCTTCAGATGAGGAAGAAGTGGATAGTCCAGAAGACTTGCTACCAAGAGCACCTATTGTTACAGTAATGGGGCATGTGGACCACGGTAAAACCTCTTTGTTGGATTATATCCGTAAGACCAATGTAATCGCAGGGGAATCTGGAGGTATCACGCAGCACATTGGGGCGTATAGCGTGAAGTTGGAAAATGACCATCGCATTACATTCTTGGATACTCCGGGTCACGAAGCCTTTACGGCGATGAGAGCCAGAGGAGCACAGGTAACGGATATCGCTATTATTGTGATAGCTGCCGATGATGATGTGATGCCACAGACCAAGGAAGCGATTTCACACGCTCAGGCAGCAGGCGTTCCTATGATTATTGCCATCAACAAAGTGGATAAACCTAACGCTAACCCAGATAGAATCCGCGAACAGCTTTCAGCAATGAATATCTTAGTGGAAGAATGGGGAGGTAATGTTCAGTCTCAGGAAATCTCTGCTAAGTTTGGTAACAATGTGGATTTGTTATTAGAAAAGGTGTTGCTTCAAGCGGAACTTTTGGAATTGAAAGCCAATCCAGATAAACGTGCTCAAGGGGTGGTGATAGAGGCCTCTTTAGATAAAGGGAGAGGGTATGTTTCTACGCTATTGGTACAGTCGGGAACTTTGAAAATAGGAGATTATCTTTTAGCAGGTAAAAATCACGGTAAGGTAAAAGCGATGCTAGATGAGCGTGGCAAGCCTATGAAAGAAGCAGGACCATCTAAGCCAGTAACGGTTTTAGGTCTTGATGGAGCACCTACTGCGGGGGATAAATTCCGTGTGTATGAAGATGAAAGAGAAGCTAAAACGATTGCCAATAAGCGTGAGCAATTGCAAAGAGAACAATCCATTAGAACTAAGAAGCACTTAACGCTTGATGAAATCGGACGAAGAATTGCATTGGGCGATTTCAAAGAGTTGAACATTATCTTGAAAGGAGATGTGGATGGTTCGGTAGAAGCGTTATCAGACCAGTTGCAAAGACTTTCCACAGAGGAAATTCAGGTGAATATTCTTCATAAAGGAGTGGGGCAGATTACGGAATCTGATATTCTATTAGCAACTGCATCTGATGCCATCGTTATCGGCTTTAATGTAAGAGCAGGAGCTAATGCGAAAGAATTGGCAGATAGGGAAGAGATAGAAATCCGAACTTATTCTGTAATTTACGCGGCGATAGATGAAGTGAAGGAAGCGATGGAAGGAATGCTTTCGCCAGAAATCAAAGAACAAGTCATTGGTAATGTGGAAATCCGTGAAGTTTTCAAGATTTCTAAGGTAGGAAGCATTGCAGGATGTATGGTGCTTTCTGGTAAGGTAACCCGAAATTCTAAGATTAGACTGCTTCGCGATGGTATTGTGAAGTTTGATGGAGAGCTAGAAAGCTTGAAGCGTTTCAAGGACGATGTGAAGGAAGTAACCAAAGGCTACGAGTGTGGTCTCAACCTGAAAGGTTACAACGATATAGAAGTAGGTGATATTTTGGAGGTTTATGAAGAGGTAGCCGTGAAGAAAAAGCTGAAATAGCACCTAAAATTATTTAGAATTATTATAAATTAAAGTCAATTTCCGAGAGGAAATTGACTTTTGTCATATTTTTCAATTTTCAATGCTTTTTGTTTGTGAATGAAAATATATTTGTTTTGTAGTTGTATTTTTATTTCATTTTTATCTATTTTTCATTATTCTATTTTGTTTTGGCATTTAATTAAACGATTGTTTGTTTTTTTTAGTGAAATGTTTTTTTGTGATAAACTTGTGTGTTTTAAGAAAAATTAACACATTTGTAACAGTGAAAATATTAAAATTTGTTAATATGAATGTGAATTTAAAAGTGTTAGGTGTTGGAGCGTTGTTCTTCCTTGGTGGAGCGGCGGTTACAGCACAAAAGAAAGACACAGTTATCAAAACGAAAGATATAGAAGAGGTAACTGTTGTTGTTGCTTATGGTAAGCAGACTAAGGAGTCTTTAACAGGGTCTGTTGCTCAGGTAAAATCAGATGTGTTGAAACAGGTAGCTTCTGCTAACGTGGTTCAAGGGTTAACGGGGAAAGTAGCTGGGGTTCAGATTACAACTAATAATGGTTTGCCAGGTACAGAGCCAACGGTTAGATTTAGAGGTATAGGTTCTATTAATGGTTCATCTGCCCCTCTTTATGTAGTGGATGGAGTGCCTTTTAATGGAGATATTGCTGCAATTAACAATGCGGATATAGAGAGTATGTCTTTCTTGAAAGATGCTTCTGCTGCAGCTTTATATGGTAATAGAGGAGCTAATGGGGTTATAATTATTACAACTAAAAAGGGAAGAAAAGGAAAAACCAGATATAATCTAGATGTTAAGTCTGGTATTGCAATGAGAGGTATTCCTGAATATGATATTATTACATCTCCAAAAGAGTATTATGAAGCATATCATAGAATGTTGAAAAATGGATATATTAACGCAGGAGAAGCTGTAGATGTAGCTCATACATCTGCTTCAAATGAGTTGGTTTCCTTGAATAATACTGGTTTGGGATATAATGTTACTAATGTTGCGGGCGATCAGATTATAGGTGCAGATGGTAAATTTAATCCTAATGCCTCTATTTTATATCAAGAAAGTTGGGCGGATAGATTGTTTAAAAAAGGTTTTTATACGAATACTTATTTTAGTGCAGCTGGAGGAACTGATAATACTTCATTCTTCTATTCATTAGGATATGAATCTAATGATACCTATATGATCAACTCTAAGTTTGAAAAAATAACAGCACGTACTAAAGTTGATTCTAAGATAGGTGAAAAGATAAAGGTGGGAGCGAATCTTGCTTATTCTAATATATTGCAGAATGCTCCAGATGGTTTTAATGGTAGTACATCTTATTCAAATCCTTTTCAGTGGTCTAGAAGTATAGCACCAATTTATCCCGTATATGCATATACGGCTTCTGGGGCACCTGTTTATTTGCCAAATGGAGAAAGAGCTTATGACGATGGAACGGGAATTTATAATGGAGGTATGGTGAGACCATATGGTTCGCTTCAGAATCCATTAGCTACAGCTATTCACGATGTTAAGAAAAATGTAACTAATCAAGTTTTTGCAGGTGGATATGCTACGTTAAACTTGTTTAGAGGGCTTGATTTTACTTATAATGTAACAGGAGAGTTTTCTAATTTGCGACAGCATAGTATGGATACTATGTTGTATGGAGATGCTGTGGGAGTTGGAGGTAGATTGTATAATTATAATACCAATATAGCTTCTCTTACTCAGCAACAGATATTGACATATGAGAGAAAATTTGGAGGTTTAGGTGTTCAAGCTATGGTGGGACATGAAACAATGAATAGAAATATTGATTATATCAGTGTTAATTTTCAACGAGGGATTTTGACAAGTAGTTTGGCTTCCAACCACTATCTTACACTTAATGGGGCTCAGGGTAGAATTTCTCCTTATGCAACAGAAGGCTTCTTTGGAAGATTGAACTTTGACTATGATGGGAAGTATTTTATTAATGCGAATGCGAGAAGAGATGGGTCTTCAAGATTCCACAAAGACAATAGATGGGGTAACTTCTTCGGGCTTGGAGCAGCTTGGGTTGTTTCTAAAGAAAATTTCTTGAAGAATTCAACGTGGTTGAATAATTTGAAGTTGAAGGCATCTTATGGAGAGCAAGGTAATGATAATTTGGGAATTACCTATGAATATTATTATTATAACTTCCCATATGTAGATCAGTTCGAAGTGGTTCAAACAACGAATGCTGCGGAAACTACTATTTCACTATCTCAGACTTATAAAGGGAATAAGAATATCACTTGGGAGAAAAATGCTAACTTGAATGCAGGTTTGGAGTTAGGACTATTTAATAATAGATTGACTTTGGATGCAGAATATTTTAGCAGAAAAAGTACTGATATGTTGTTTTTAAAACCATTGCCGTTGTCTCAAGGTTTTGAAAGTATGCCAGAGAACATTGGTGATATGGTGAATCGTGGTGTAGAGGTTACTGCTAATGTAGCGGTAGTTAGAACATCTGATTTTGAATTTAATATCAATGCGAATGCTACATATCTCAAAAATGAAATTTTGAGATTGTCAGAACCAGAAATTCTTAATGGAAGTTATGTTTTGAAGCCAGGTAATAGTATGTATACTTGGAGGTTGCGTGAGTTTGCAGGAGTAAATCCAACGAATGGAGCAGCTTTATTTACCGTGGTGAATGCTACTACTGGAGAAAAAACATTGACAGAAACTTATTCTGAAGCAACATTATTGGATACAGGAAAATCGGCTGTACCTAAGTACTATGGAGGCTTTGGTGCAGATGCTAAATATAAGAACTTCGATTTTGCAATAAGTTTTGCATATCAATTCGGAGGATGGGGACAAGATACAATGTGGCTTAATAGGTTTTCTGGAGATGCTGGAGCTAATTTTCATAAGGATTATGCTAATACTTGGACTAAATCTAACACTACTGCTTCTTTACCAGTATTGCTTCCAGGTAACTCAAAGCAGTATTACGGATCTTCTACTATGGCGTTGATTAAGAGTGATTATATCAGTCTCCAAAATGTGAGCTTTGGATATACTTTTGATAGAGATATGATGGGGAATCTTGGAATTGATAGCTTGAGAGTTTATGCTGTAGCGGATAATGTAGCAGTATGGTCTAAGAGAAAAGGATATGATCCTAGAATGTCTGTACGAGGTATTTCATCAAGTAGTTATTCACCGATTAGAACAATATCTTTAGGTTTTAATGTTGGCTTTTAGTGGAAAATAGTTAAAAAAAATAAATTAAGAAAATGAAAAAAATAATAATATCTGCATTGGCTTCTATAGCTTTATTAACGAGTTGTAGAGAGGAGGGATTATTGGATAAAACTCCAGGGAATACGGTGTCACAAGATCAGTTGGATGATATGATTGCATCGTTCCCTGAAAGAGCTTTTGTTGTGACCCAAGGGTTTGAAGCTGGGAATAATAAGTATCTGATCCAATCTAATACAAATGGCTTCTCTGCCCACGATGATTTTGGTTATATGTCTATTTTGCTAGCAACGGAGCATATGACAAATGATTTTGTAATGGCTAGAAATCATTGGTTTAGTACTTATTATATGTTTTTAGCACGAAATGTAGAAAACTCCCGTACTAGAATGGTGTGGAACTTTTATTACAAAGTAGTGTATAATATGAATAATATTCTCAAGTTTACAACTGGAGATTTAGATGATCAAACCCGTTGGCTAAAAGGGCGTTCGCTTGCAATGAGAGGGTTGGCTTATATGGATTTGGTAAGATTGTACGGTGTTGGAGATCAGGGGATACCATATTATTCTCAGACGATAAATGAGACAGGGAGAGTAGCTACATCTACTGTTCTTCAGTATGTAGAGAATGATTTGTTGGAGGCATATGATTTGCTAGAGGGTTATCAGAGAGGAGATAAACAATCTATCAATAGAAATGTAGTAGCAGGATTTTTGGCGAGACTATATATGACGAAAGGGGAATATGCGAAGGCAGCTAAGTACGCTAATATGGCAAGACAGGGATACACTCCGATGCCAGCAACTAGATTGATGGATGGTTTTGATGAGATTTCCAACCCTGAGTGGATGTGGGGTGCTGATATTGATGGAGCAACAACTACTATTTATGCTTCTTTCTTCTCGCACATTGGTAATAAAAATAAAGGTTATGCGGGACTTTTGGGAGTTTATAGAAATATAGATAGTAGACTTTATGATAAAATTGCTGATACAGATTTAAGAAAACAGTGGTTTTTAGGGCAAGCTACGGATGGATTGCCAAAGTATGCTAATGTTAAGTTTGTAGACGCTACATTCTTCTTAGGTGATTATGTGTTTATGAGAGCGGGAGAAATGTATTTTATTGAAGCTGAAGCGTTGGCGAGAAGTGGAAATGAGGCAGGAGCTAGAGCGGTATTGGCAGAGATAATGTCAGTAAGAGATACGGCGTATGTAGCATCGATAAATTCAGGAGAGGCTTTGTTAGAAGAGATTAATGTCAATAAGAGAATAGAGCTTTGGGGAGAGGGACAGAATTTTTACGATATGAAGAGATTGGGGCAAGATCTTGCTAGAGATTATACAGGGTCTAACCATTCTTCAATAGGAAAATTCAATATCTCAGCGAGTGATAAGAGGTTGATATTCCAGATTCCACAGGCTGAGTTGGATGCTAACTCTAATGTTTCTAATCCTTAAAACTATTTGAATTGGAAAAATGAATCTGCCCTACATTAGGGCAGATTTTTTTTGTGTGAAAGTTCATTGAGGTTCTTATCTAAAAAGGTTTTGTAAATGATGATAATTAGTTAAAATTTTATTTTTTAACACTTTATTCTTAAAATATTAGGTTATTGTTATGTATTTAATATTGTGAAAGTCCTTTAAAAATATTTTTTTATCAAAAAAGTTAAACAAATGTTTGTTTATGTTAATATTATTTAACACCTTTGCATCGATTTTATAAAATATGACTATATGAATGTTAATTTAAAGGTGTTAGGTGTTGGTGCTTTATTTTTCCTTGGGGGAGGAGTAGTGCTGGCACAAAAGAAAGACACAGCAACCAAAACTAAAGACATCGAAGAGGTGGTGGTAGTGGGTTTTGGTCAGAAAAAAGTAATTTCTGAATTAACGGGTTCCGTTGGTAAAGTAGGAAAAGAAATTGCAGACGTATCTATGGGATCTGTGGATAAAGCCCTATCTGGAAGGGTGGCAGGTGTGCAAACGGGGATGTCCACAGGGCAGCCTGGGGGTGCAGCGTCCATCCGTATCAGAGGTATGGCTTCTGTAAATGGTAGAAATAATCCTATTATCATCATTGATGGGGTAAGAGTCGCTCAAGGGGATCTTACAAATAATTCAACAACGGCGAATATCTTAGCGAATCTTAACGAAGCGGATATTGAGAGCCTCACTGTTCTTAAAGATGCTGTATCTACAGCGGTATATGGAGCGGATGCTGGAGCAGGGGTTGTCATTATAACAACCAAATCTGGAAAAAAGGGGAAAGCACAGTTTAATATTAATGCAGAAACAGGGGTTTCTTTTAGAGCAGTTGAAGGTTATAGAGGACTTAATGCTAATCAGCATAGGCAGTTGCTATCTCAGAGTTTGGCTAATCGTTATAATGTTTCTACTACTGTGGCGGCTCAAAATGCAGCAGCAGGCACTTATGGTGCTACCCTAAGAAGCATCTTTAATAGTACGAATGATACAGACTGGAGAAATGAAACAGAAAACACGGGAGGGGCATCACTGCAAAAAGTGAATGCATCAGTTTCTGGTGGAAATGATAGATTAACCTATTTTGCGTCTCTTGGTTATTTTGATCAAGAAGGAATTGTGAAGAGTTCGTCTTTCCAGAGAACTTCTTTTGCTACAAAGGTGAACTATAAGGCGACGGATAAATTAACAATATCTACGGATATTCAAGGTTCTTATGGTAAGATTAGAACATTGTCTGATGGAGGTACTTTTGCAAACCCTATTATGGGGCAATACTTCCTAAGACCGACAGATCCTGTGAGAAATGCTGATGGATCTTATTACCTAGGAGGTAGTGGCGGAAGAATGTCTAATGGTTTGTTTAATGTTGCAGCACTTCAGAGTTTAAATTATAAGCAAGGTAATACAGCAAGAATTTTTGGTAACTTGCAAGCAGAGTATAAAATCTTGAAAAACTTGACTTATAGATTCGTATTCGCACCAGAATATATCACGATAGAAGAAGATGAATATAGATCCCCATTGCATGGAGATGGTTATGCTCTAGGAGGATCAATGTATGGCTACTCTACAAGATATTTCAACTTCAATGTTCAGAATATTTTGAGCTATAACTGGAAACTTGGTGATCGTAACAATTTTAATGCGAGTGTGATACAAGAAGCATATAGAGATGACTCAAGATTTATTGGAGGGAACTCTAATGTGGTAGGTTCTACCAATCTTAAAACGCTAGATAGCTTTATTATACCGAGAACGGTAAGAGGGAGAAAGGTTGTAAACTCAAGAGGTGGATATGCGGTAACTTTCCACTATGATTATGATAAATTATTCTTGTTGGATTTATCAGGAAGACAAGATAGAGTATCTAACTTCTGGACGGATAATAAGACAGGATACTTCTGGTCTGCAGGGATAGGTGTAGATTTAGCAAGATTAGAAGCTATTAAAAATATCGATGCGATTTCTCAAATGAAGTTCTCCGCATCTTATGGTGCAGTAGGAAATATGCCATCTAATGATGTAATACCATACTCTACATATAGATATTCATTAAACTATGGTGATAAAGCGGGAGCTTATCCTGTAGGAGTGGATAACTCAGATTTGAGATGGGAAACCGTTAATCCGTTGAATATTGGATTAGATTTGGCGTTTTTTAATAACAGATTGACATTCGGAGCAGCGTATTATCATAAGAAAACTTCGGATATGATCTTTGATACGCCATTGTCTCCTGCCCAAGCAGGGTACACTTTGATTGGTGGAGCGGCTTACGCAAGAAAATATGTGAATGTAGGATCTATGGTAAACTCTGGGTTTGAATTTACAATCGGTGGAGACATCGTTAAAAATGAGAACTTTAAATGGAGTTTAGGTGCTAACTTGAGTACACTTAAAAATGAAGTTACAGAGTTGCCAGAAGGAAAAGATGTGGTAACAGGAACTCGAATTTTAAGAGAAGGAGAAGTGGCTAATGCATTCTATATGAGAAAATGGGCAGGTGTAAATGCTGCAGATGGAAAACCACTTTGGTATATCAATGGAAAAGATGGTGCTACCACATCTAACTACAATGAAGCACAATTGGCGGTACAAGGAAGTCCTTACGCTACTTTGTTTGGAGGGGTAGATACGCAGATAGAGTATAAGAACTTTGCTATTGATGCTCAATTGAGCTATGGTTTTGGAAACAAAATCTATGGTGGACTTATGAACTATATGTTTAGTGATGGACAGTATGTGGCAACATACCCTGGTTTTGCAGATCAGTTAGATTATTGGACGGCTGAGAATCCTAACGCGTTGAACCCTGCACCAATCTATGGTACGGGTAACTCTAATGCCAATGCAGCTTCGTCTAGATACTTATACAAAGGAGATTATTTAAGATTGAGAACATTGAAAGTGTCTTATACCTTTAATAGAAATCTTTTAAATGGTACGGGGCTGTCTAGTGCTCAGATCTACTTGGTAGGAAATAACATCTGGACACACGTATTTGACGAAAACTTGAAGTTTGACCCAGATTTCCAAGTAGGAGGAACCAGCTCTATGGCATTGCCACCTCTTAAAACTTATAGTTTAGGAGTTAATCTAACTTTTTAAAAAAAACATAAATTTATAAAACAATGAAAAAAGTAATATATAGTTTATCAATTGCTGTTGCAGCTTCTTCTTTCGTGCTTACCTCGTGTAGCAGAGAGTTTACTGAAACTCAGTTTTTTCAAGAAGAAATTGCTACACCTGTTACAACAGTAGAGCAGTTAGAGTCTTTTGTGAGAGGTTCGTATGCTAAAATGCGTTCTACCAATTATTTGGGTTCTTTGTATAGAGGTTACGCTCAGATTCATACAGATGAAACATATTGTACACAATATAGTGGGCGTAATGTACAATGGGCTACTTATACCTTTACATCATTAAGTGGAGATCCAGAAAATACTTGGTATTCTATCTACCAAACTGTGGGGAATGCTAATATCGTTATCAACTCCTCGGACAATCTTACATTAGCGGGGCAAAGTGGTACAGCGGCGATAGCTAATAGAATTAAGGATTTAAAAGGACAAGCTTATGCTGTAAGAGCTTTGGCATTCTTTGATCTTCTTAGATTATACGGACAAGAGTATTCAGGAGGGACTGTAGGGGTTGTGTTACCTACAATATATAATCCTAATGCTAAAATGGGAAGAGCAACTGTTGCAGAAACAAGAGCTCAAATTGAATCTGATTTTGCAAATGCTCTAGCTAATATTGGTACTTCAGCTTCTACTGGAAGTACGAGCATCAATGTTAATGCAGTGAAGGCATTAATGTCAAGATACTATCTTTATACGGGAGATTATACCAAAGCAGCAGCTTATGCAGAAGAGGTGATTTCAAGTGGAACTTATTCCGTAGTGCCATCAGGAGATTTTGCAACATCTTTTACTAAAGCTGGAGGGGTTAATAGTATCTTTGAATTGGCATTAGGGCTTAATGGAGCTTTAGGAACCACTTCTTATGATTATCTGATGAACCCTAGAGGGTATGCTAATATTGCGGTGCTTCCTTCTTTGGTATCATCTTATGCAGATGCAGATGTTAGGAAGAATGTTATTGTACAAGATGATGAGTATTATTTAGCAGGGAAGTTCTCAGACTTAACGGGAGCTACCAATATTAAGTTAATAAGATATGAAGAAGTGCTTCTAAATGCAGCAGAGGCGTATTTATCTACTAATCCTACAAAATCTTTAGAGTATTATAACCAAATAGTAACCAATAGAGGGCTTTCTGCAGTATCGGTGGTAACGCTTGATATGATTAAAGAAGAGAGAAAGAAAGAATTGGCAGGTGAAGGATTTAGATATTGGGATCTTTTGAGATGGGGAGAAACTATTCCTTACTATACTAGTGCAGGAGTAAGAGATTCTTCTAAAGATAAGAAGATAGGAGATAAATTATTAACATTTCCTATTCCTCAATCTGAAACTAATGTATCAGGTTCTTTAGTGGTATCTAACCCTGGATATGATAACTAATTATGTTAGAATAATTTTTAGGAAAGATAATTTCCTTACATTTGTACCTCATAATCTTTTTATGAGGTACATTTTTTTTATATTAATGACGGTAGCGTGGTGCAAGGCACAATCTACCAGATTGATGGGGAATCAGTCGGATACTATTGTGATAGATAATGGTAATCAAGACTCGGCTAAAATCTTTAAACCTACCATTGCAGATTATAAATACCGTACACAATGGGGAACAGCGAAAGTGTTTGATACCACCTTCGCCGTAAACCATTCCTATCAATATACCCAATACAATAATCGGGATAACTTTGGGAAAATACAGTTTGCTAATATAGGAGCAGGATTTCAAGATTTGGTTTACTCTCCCAATGCAGAACAAGCACTCTCATTGTTGCCTACCAATAAATCTCACTTTATTCTTGGCATCAATGATGTGAAATATTACGATGTGAAAACTCCTACCACATCATTCATCTACCATTCGGCAATGAGAAATGGAGCGGCGTTGCAGTCCACTTACACGCAAAACATTGGCAAAAATTTCAATTTTGCGTTAGAATATATGGGGCTACGGTCTCAGGGATTTTATACCAATAGTCTTTCTGCTAACAATAATGTGGTGCTTTCTGCTCATTTCAAAACGCCCAATCAGAAGTACGAAGCCTATGCCCATTTTATTCATCAGAATGTCAATAGCCAAGAAAATGGTGGTATCCAAGATCTTGATGTCTTTCTAAGTGGCGATTCCAGATTTAGCAATAGACAAAATATTCCCGTTAATCTCACGGGGTCAGACTCCCGATTTTCTTACAGAAGATATTATTATAGCCATAGTTTTGCACCGTTTGATGTGGCAAAATATCCTTTCAAAGTAAAGCACACCCTCTTTCATCAGGGAAATAAATATTACTTTAATTTAGGTAGTAATGATTTGGCATTCTTTGAAGCGGTGGACGCAACAAGGGCACTATCTTCGCGGAAATACTATGATAATCTGAGCAATACTGTAAGCTTGGTATGGGATAATGAAAAATTTAAATTGGATGCAGGGCTGAGGCATCAAAACATAGTTTTAGGAGCCGAAAACGGAATCTTAGGAACTGGATACTTAGCAGGATATAAAACAACGGAAAACCGATTGGGAGCTGTAGGGAGCATAGAGGTGAATCTATGGAATCGCTTTGCCCTTCATTCCTTTTTAGAATATTCTAATGGCAATGCTTTTGGAAATTTTCTCTCTTCAAAAAATCAAGTGAAATTTGAGCCGATAAAAGATTATTTTATTGATGCAAAACTTAATTTCCAAAGTGCTGCACCCAGTTTTAATTATCTGATGAATGCTTCACCTATTCTCAATTACAATCATCATTTTACCAATTTTAAAAATGAAAATATTGTAGAACTAGGCGGAAGTTTAGGTGTGAAGTGGTTCAATGCCCAGTTGCAGGCACAATATTTCAGAATAGACAATTTTGCGTACTTTGATGCTCAGGGGCAACCACAGCAGAGTGCTACTTCCTTTAATGTTTCGCAGATTGGTAGTAAGGCTCATTTTAATTATAGAAAATGGCATTTGGATACTCAGCTATTGTTTCAGGCTAATTTGACGCATAAGGAATTGCTTCCAATGCCTAATTTTATCGGGCGGGCTAATGTGTATTGGCAAAGCAAAGCTTTTAAAAATGCTGCTGAGATTATGACGGGGCTCAAAGGCTATTTCTTTACTCAGTTTGATTCCCGAATGTTTTCTCCTGCCATTAATGAATTTCTGCTGCCAGGAACTTCTGGCTATGCTATTGGTGGACAACCGATTTTAGATGTGTATTTCAATCTAAGGGTAAAAACAATGCAAATCTATGTAGAAGCTCAGAATTTTACCACCACCTTGATGCAGAATAAATCCTACACGGTGCCTTACTATCCGCTTTATGATTTTAGGCTAAATATCGGCATTGTTTGGAGATTATTCCATTAATGAAATACCATTTATGATGCAGATGATTAGTGAATTTCATATCGAAAATTTTAGTTTTGAATCTTATATATTGCTCTTTTCTCCCCTTTGGGGGAAAGGGGGCTTGTAAACCTTAAACCTTAAACCTTGAACCTTAAATCTTGAACACCTCCATTTCTTTTCAGAATATAGATTCTATTCCGCAGATGATAAAGGACTTTCTAAATCAGACTTTAGAAGGAATGGAACTTTATACCTTTAATCTTAAAAATATTGAAAATCATATAGTTGCTAAACAAAAAACTTTTGCTTTGGAGCAAAGGCAGGTGCTATGTCAAGTATTAGAGCGACAGATGAAGGGCGTCAATGTCTCGGAACTGCAAAATGAAAACCTCATAAAGCTAGCGAAAGAAAATACTTTTACCATTACCACAGGGCATCAGCTCAACCTTTTTACAGGGCCTGTATTTTTCATTTATAAAATTTTGCAAACCATAAAAACCGCCGTGTTTCTGAAGGAAAAATTTCCACAATACCATTTCGTTCCAATATTTTGGATGGCAACCGAGGACCACGATTTTGAGGAAATCCACCACTTCAAAACCCCCAATCGCTATTATGAGATGCGAGGGCAAGCGGGAGGTGCTGTGGGGAGAATCCCAGTGGAAGAACAGGCTTTTATTGCTCAGTTTGAGGAAGCGTTTCAAGATACCATCTACGGGACAGAGCTTCTCCGTTGGATGAAAGATGCCTATCAGAAAGGGAAAACCTTGGCAGAAGCCACAAGGCTACTGGTGAATTATCTGTTTTCAGAATATGGACTGCTGATTTTAGATGGCGATGATAGAGATTTGAAACAAAGAATGATTCCTATTTTTAAGGAAGAATTACTTCATCAGTCTCTTTTTAAAACTACCCAACCTCAGATAGAAATCTTGCAAAACCGCTATGGAAAAGTGCAGGTAAACCCTCGGGATATCAATCTGTTTTATCTTTCTGAAACCCGAAATAGGATAGAGTACGATGCTGGAAGGTACAAAACAGTAGAAGCCTCTTTCCAATGGACAGAGGAAGCGTTGGTGCAAGAGTTAGAGGCTTACCCAGAGCGTTTTAGTCCCAATGCATTGATGCGTCCAGTGTATCAAGAATGGGTGTTGCCCAACTTGGCATATATCGGGGGCAATGCAGAGATTATGTATTGGATAGAGCTGAAAGATTATTTTAAGTATTTAAACCTGGCGTTTCCTATCCTCATTCCGAGAAATTCAATGTTATTTTTGAATGAAAAAACATTTAGGAAAATGGAAAAATTGGGTCTTAGTGTAGAGGATTTTTTTAGAAATTTCGCCAAGGTGATAGAAGAACGGCTATTGAGCAATAGCGACATCTCCCCATTGCTTGCTGATAAAGAGCAGGAGTTGAAACAGATTTTTACAGAGATACAAACCGCTTCGGAGCAAACGGATGTTACTTTTAGAAATTTAGTAAAAGCCGAAGAAGTTCGACAGCTGAAAGCTTTTCAGCGAATGAAAAAACGCTTGCTAAGAGCCGAAAAAAGAAAGCATCAGGAAGAAATAGAGCGAATAGAACATTTATTCAATGAAATATATCCCAATAAAAACTGGCAAGAGCGAGTGTATAATTTCAGTACATTTTATGCGGACTACGGCAAAAGCTGGCTTCAAAGTTGCTATAATGCTATTGATGTTGAAAAATCGGAGCTGAATATCCAAAAGCTTTGATATTATTTTTTTGCCTATTACAAAAAACTTTTTATCTTTGCCCCATTCTTATGACACACAACATCCACACATTACAGCAAAAAAATGCAAAAAACTACCTCAATAATTTGGTAGTTTCGGATAATTGTGTAAACACACACACACACACACACACACACACAGACTCACCGTCGCTACACCTTAGTATAGACGCGTGCCTGTGCGTATTTTACAAAAATAATTTTGAAATAAAAAATAAGTCCAAAAAATATTTTTTGGGCTATTCTACTATCCTAATGTGGTTTTCTCTGAAAACTGCATTGGGCTTTTTTTGTTTCCTTTTTGCTTCAGCCTTCTGTTTCCTAAAAGGAAACAATATGATAAAAGGGTTAGAGGTGTTAGGACTTCTATTTTTTACGGAATATAAACGGGGAAATATTTCTCTTTTCAAAATTAATCAATCCCACACTAATAGACATTTCGAGAAGGAAAAATCTGATTTTTCGTTCGTGTTTAAAATGTTTAATAAAAGTTGTGTGCAGAGATGTCTATGTGGGATTGATTTTACAAAAATAAAGAAAAAGATTAACAAACAACAACATAATAACTTAATTATTAATTTTTTAAAACAAAAAAGAGATGAAAAAAGAATTTATTTTAGCGGGACTGCTGGCAGTAGGATTTGCCAGTGCCCAAACGACAGACCCTTATGCAGGAAGGGTAGGGATTAATACAGAAACACCAAGTGCAACACTGAATGTTAAATCTAAAACAGGGACAACATCTGCTACTAAAAATTTTGAATTAGAAAATGCTAGTGGTACCAAGATGTTAACTGTGTTGGATAATGGATATGTGGGAGTAAATACTACTGAACCAGCAGAGAGATTTCATATTAGAAATACAAGTATGAGAATAGAAGGAACTTCTAGTATTGGAGGTTTTTTAACGCTTGCTAATACATCTAAACCATTAGCTACAGAGGGAAGTATGCCTATGTGGAGAATTTATAATATGTCAGGTACTTATGGTAACACACTACAATTTTGGGGGTATCCTAATTTAACAGGCAGTAGTGCAGGTGCTATGCAGTCGGTTTTGGTATTGAGTGATACAGGAAAAATTGGTATGTCCGTTTCTGCTCCTACTGAAAAATTGGATGTAAATGGGAACGCAAGATTGAGAACACTACCTAATGTGGCAGGATCGGATACTGATAAAGTAGTAGTGGCAGATGCAGGTGGAGTATTAAAAACAGTAGAGCGTTCAAATTTTGCGAGTGCTACACAGGGAGGAGCAACTTTAGATGCTATTACAGGGGTAATTAGAACTGTTAATGCTATTACAATAGCATCATGGGCAGAAAAAGTAGATGGAAAGCCAATTTTTGCTCAAGTACAGACTTCTTCAGAGGCTATTCAATTACCTGCACCGAATGATTATAAATACAGAATTATTTCTGTGAACAATCAAGCAGGAACAAGTCTTAATTATGCAGGGACAAACTCACCAGCTAATTCTTCAACACTTACAGCAGGAAAAGGACATTTATTGATGTCTGATGGGAATCGTTGGTTTATTATAGGAGGAAGTTATTAATTTTAAATTTATAAAAAGATGAAGAAACAATTTATTTTAGCGGGGCTACTGGCAGTAGGATTTGCCAGTGCCCAAACGGACAAGGCTCATTTAGGCAAAGTAGGGATTAATATAATGACGCCGCAGGCGACCATAGACATCCGTCCCAATGACGACAATAGCCAAGAAACAGCGACGACCAACGAGGGGATTCTCATCCCTAAACTATCCAAAACCAGAGTAGCGAACATAGAAGACACTTTGCTTGTAGAGGGAACATTGGTCTATGTAACGGATGATGCTTCTAGCACCATTGCTTCCTATGCAGGCAACAATGCTAAAGTAACCAAGATTACAGAGAAAGGTTACTATTACTATGATGGTACAGAATGGGTGAAAGCAAAGAATACCCCTCAAGACCAAGAGTGGGTATACGATTTGGCTACTAACAGAATTACCCTAAAGAGAAGTGGAGGAGATTTATTTGGAAATCAAATATTTTATAATCGTAAAGGAGGATTTATTAATCAAAACATGATAAGTTATGATTACTTAAATGCATCTGCAAATTTGACTCCGTCAGGATATCCTACGGGAACTTTAGTAACAGAGACATTAGATATTGATGCCACGCCTTACAATGCTCATTATAAGAAAATTGATGCATCTACTTATACGCCGACTATATTAGGAGCTCCTCGTCATATTTTAAATAGAGGAATTTTATATGCTACAGACACTTCGGTAGATAATACTTCTTTTTTAATAGGTGATGATATTCAAGTAGCAACATCTCCTTCAAATACAAAGAATTATATGTTTCAGATGGCAACATATTCTGTAGCAAGACATGATGGTCAAGGAGATTCCAAATATATGGTAGGAACTTATTCAGATGCAAGATTAAGTTCGGGAAAATCTACAGGATATGTTGTTGGAGGTAGATTTACGGCGGCGTATAATTCTAATCAGAGTTCTAATCAACAAATAGGAGTGGTTTCTAATAACCAACTTCTTGTTAATGCAACAGGGGAGATTTCTCATTTATCAAACTTTGCGGGTACTAATAATTTCTTAAGTCAAAATTCATTATCGATTGTTGCTCTAAGAGGTGTAGAAGTATCAAATAAAATGAAAAATATGAAAGGAACATTGAGTATTACTGATTCAAGAGGTTTTTTTATGAAGGGTTAAATGTTTCGGGAACGGTTCATTCTGTACAAAATAATTATGGTCTTTACATAGGTAATATAGCGGGAGGGACAGAATTCAATCGAGCTATCCACACAGAAGCAGGAAAAATTCGTTTTGGAGATTTAGCGGATGCTACAGCTACTACAGATAGAGTGGTAACAGTAGATGCAGATGGTGTGTTAAAAGTAGGGACGTCTACTACTGCTTCAACATTCTTTAAATGGGTAGAAGATGCTACAAATGCATCAGTGAAATTGGCAGTAAATTCAGCAGGAACAGACCGTACAACAGCACCTGTATCTATCACAGACACAGGTATGGTAAAAGCAACTTCGTTTCAAGGTACCAACGGTGCAACCATTTTCCCAGATTACGTATTCCAAAAGTATTATACAGGTAACTCTTCTATCAAGGCAGATTATACTTTCAAAACTCTAAGCCAAGTAGAAGATTTCGTAAAAGCTAACGGACATTTGCCTGGTTATAAATCCGCAGAAGCTATCAAGGCTCAAGGTTATGTAGATTTAATGGAAACTCAATTAACCAATGTAGAGAAAATTGAGGAGCTTTACTTGCACACAATTGAGCTTAAAAAAGAAAACGAGGAGTTGAAATCTAAAAACAAAGAATTAGAATCTCGTTTAGAGAAATTAGAAAAACTTTTGAAATAAAAGGAGAAGCCGTCTCACAGCTATTGTGAAAGACGGCTTTTTTGCTTACTTGATAAAAATATCTCGTATTAGAGCATGATGTATCATTTTACATAGTATAAAAGTATAAAGTACAAAGTATAAAGAATCATAGTACATTTTACATTTTACATCGTACATTGTACATTGTACAAAAGTATAAAGTATATTAAAACAAAAAAAATGAGCAAACTCAATGCGTGGTTAAGACCCAACCTCTTAACCGAAGACCAAAGTGATTTTGTGGCAACGCCCGTAGTGGTGGGTAGTGTAGGCGTTGCAGAGATAGTAGCCGCCCTCATCAAAGAGGGTATGGAGATAAAAGCAGAGACCGCTATAGACATCATCTCTCGCTTCAATCGCAAGACCGCAGAGATGGTAGCCAGTGGGTATAGCATTAATACAGGTTTGGTCTTGATGCGGCCTGCCATCAAGGGTGTGTTTCATAGCAAATCTTGGGACGCAGAGAAGCACTCGGTGTACATCAATATCAACCAAGGTGCCCTGCTAAGGAAGGAGATTGCTCAGCTCAAAGTAGAAATTCTCGGTGAGCAATCTAGCCCAATGAGTTTGTTCAGCATCACAGATAAATCTACGGGTAAGAGCGATGGTACGCTTACGGTGGGCAAAAATGCAGAGATACGAGGGACTTACATCAAGATTTCAGGCGACCACGCAGAGAATGGCATCTACTTCACCAATGTAGAAACCCAAGCCAAGGTAAAAGTAGAGGCAAGTGATATCGTGCTGAATGAGCCTTCGCGTTTGCTTATTTTGGTACCAGAGCTTTCGGCGGGCACCTATGAGCTGAGCGTTACTACGCAAGGAAGCAGTGGGAATACTCCTTTGAAAGAACCACGAACCGCTAGTTTGGAGAGTAATATCAGCATATTATAATCTGTTACAAATAATGTAGAGACGCTATATATAGCGTCTCTACTTGTGTCCTCATATAGGGATACGGTAATGTCAGGGTGTTCTACATTAGCGTGTCAGTCGCTCCGACATTATAATGTAGGTCGTTCTGATATTATAATATCGAATGGTAGGACACTACAATGTCGGGTAAACAATGTAGGGGCGAATTGCATTCGCCCTATTATGATGGAATGATGCCCCCTGCAAATACAATAGGCGTATGCGATACACCCCTACAAATTTCCCCTATTACCATCAACCGTCAACCGACAACCATCAACTGTCAACCAATTTTAGTGTTGAGTGCTGAGTTTTGAGTTTTGAGTTCACCATCAACCGACAACTATCAACAGTCAACTGTCAACCAATTTGAGTTAGTTTACCATTAACAATTAATAATTAACCATTAACAATCAACCGTCAACCATCAACCAAACTCAAGTTTTGAATCAGCCCCCGAAGGGGGCAAAGACGCTAATACTATTTGCTTTAGTTTTGAGCTGGTTTACAATTAACCATTAACCATTAACAATCAGCCATCAGCCATCAACCATCAACCAAACTCAAGTTTTAAGTGCTGAGTGCTGAGTTTTTTTTGAAAAAAGAGAAAAGAAGAAAGAGAAAAGACTTTCTTCTAACCTCTAACCTCTAACTTTCTAGATTCTTAGCAAATAACCGACAACTATCAACCAATTTTAAGTGCTGAGTTTTGAGTTTTTGATGAAAGAGCAAAGAAAAAAGACTATTAACTTTCTAACCTCTAACCTCTGACATCTAACTTCTAACCTCTCAACATTAAACCTTAAATTAAAAAAGAGGCTGTCCGAAACTTTTCGGACGAGCCTCAAGTATTTTATTCCCTCACTAATGGCATTGTAGAACACCTGAGAAGTCCTCCCATTTTAGAAATTTCTCTATACGGTATTTCTTCCACAGTCATTCCCCATTGCTCACGCAAGTGCTGGTTCATCCTTCCAAACGCCTTGTCTGAAACCACTACCTCTGGTGAAATGGAAAATATATTGGGATTCATATCAAACATTTCTTCTTTGGTGATATGAAAGCAATTTTCTTCTCCGAAAATATCCAAGATTAAACGATAATCGCTTTCATCTACAAAACCATCTTTATAGATGATACACTTATCTTTCCCTACGGGATTAAAGGTGCAATCCAAATGCAATATCCCCTCATAAGGCACGGTATCATTCTTCTTCAGCTCCAAATCTATGATTCTCTTCTTAGGGAAATACTCCTTGAGGATTTCGATGGCGTATTCATTGGTTCTGGCTGTTTTAAAATTTCTATAATCTTCACTGAAACAAGTACCAATGAAAAGAAAATCATTCCACACAATCACATCGCCACCCTCTACATGGGCAGACTCTGGCAGATTGATAATATCACGCCACGCCACTCGTTCAAAGATTTTGCTATATGCTTCTTGTTCATCGGCACGGTCTGGGATAAGGTTGCTAAGAATCATTTTATCTTCTATAACAAAGGCTACATCCCTCGCAAACACTTGGTTGTAATCCTGAATCACATCGGGGCGAAGGACTTCTACATCATATTTTTTCAGCACTTTTTCAAAGGCGTCCATTTCAGACACTATATCCTCCTCTGTGGGATAGACATCGTGAGCGATGGTGTAGTAGGATTTGGCATCATAGCTTTCTTCTAAAGTAGGCACAGCCCCATTAGATTTTGGCTGCCCCAATACCACTGATTTTAATCTTGCAGTTTCGTTTTTGATGTTCAGTTTCATAAAATAATGCTTACTCGCAAATATAAGCAAAGGATTTGTAAGAGGGAAATTTATTTTTTGAGAAAGAAAAACAAGTCAAGACATTTATCATAAAAAAGTATCATCATTTTTCCTTAACTTTGCGAGAGTTATGACCTATTAAAATCAAAACATTTTAAAATATAAAACAATGAGTTACATTTCTTACATCGAAGCAAGACAAATTTTAGATTCAAGAGGAAATCCTACCGTAGAGGTAGATGTATTTACCGATAGTGGCGTGATGGGGCGTGCTGCTGTGCCATCGGGTGCCTCTACGGGAGAGCACGAAGCCGTAGAACTAAGAGACGGCGGCGATGAATACCTTGGAAAAGGGGTGCTGAAAGCAGTAGAAAATGTAAGGGAAGTAATCGCTCCAGAATTGATGGGGCTTCCACTTTTAGAGCAAAACCTTATCGATCAAATTATGATAGATTTGGATGGTACCAGCAATAAAGGAAAACTAGGTGCTAATGCCATTCTTGGGGTTTCATTAGCCGTAGCTAAGGCAGCAGCAGCTGAGCTTAAAATGCCTCTTTACAAATATGTAGGTGGGGCTAATGCCAATACGCTTCCTGTTCCTATGATGAATGTTATCAATGGAGGGTCTCACTCCGATGCTCCTATTGCATTCCAAGAGTTTATGATTATGCCTGTAAAAGCAGACTCTTTCTCTCACGCATTGAGAAAAGGAACTGAGGTTTTCCATAATCTAAAATCTATCCTTAAAGGCAGAGGACTTTCTACAGCTGTAGGTGATGAAGGTGGTTTTGCCCCTACATTCAACGGAACGGAAGATGCCCTAGATACGCTTCTCCAAGCAATAGAAAAAGCAGGCTACAAACCAGGTGATGATTTTATGCTGGCTCTAGACTGTGCTTCTTCTGAATTCTACAAAGACGGCATCTATGATTATACCAAATTTGAAGGTGCAAAAGGTGCCGTAAGAACAAGAGAAGAGCAAGTATCTTACTTGGCAGAATTATGTGCTAAATACCCTATCATTTCCATAGAAGATGGTATGCAAGAAGATGATTGGGAAGGATGGAAACTCCTTACTGATAAGATTGGCGATAGAGTACAACTCGTAGGGGACGATTTATTCGTAACCAATGTAGAAAGACTTTCTAGAGGTATCCAAGAAGGCGTTGCCAACTCTATCCTAGTGAAAGTAAACCAAATTGGTTCTCTTTCTGAAACAATGGCTGCCGTACAGATGGCTCAGCACAACAGATATACATCTGTAATGTCTCACCGTTCGGGAGAAACAGAAGATGCTACCATCGCAGATCTTGCCGTAGCAATGAACTGTGGGCAGATTAAAACAGGTTCTGCTTCTCGCTCTGATAGAATGGCAAAATACAACCAACTATTAAGAATAGAAGAAGCACTTGGCAGCACTGCCATCTTCCCAGGTTTAGATGCCTTTAAAGTGAAGAGATAATATTTAACAAAAATTTCACAATGCAAAGCATCGGTTTTTTCCGATGCTTTTTTATTTACCTTAACAATCTGATTATGCTACATTTAAAAACAAAATCAATCAAAAATAAGGATTGAAATAAATTATCAATCTTTTGTATAGATAAAAATTATAACTCATATCCGTACAAACATTTGACTGATATTTTTTTTTTGCTTACATTTAGCCAAAATTTTAATTAAAATGGCAGATAACAAAGTAATATTAAATTATGATGGGAACTCTTTTGAGTATCCTATCGTGGAAAGCACCATCGGAGATAGAGGGATTGATATTTCAAAACTAAGAGACCAAACAGGTCTGATTACCTTAGACTTAGGTTATAAAAACACAGGAGCTACCAAGAGTGAAATTACTTACTTGGATGGCGATCAAGGAGAATTGTTCTACAGAGGTTATCCAATAGAGCAGATTGCAGAGCAGTCTAATTTTACAGAAGTAATGTACCTTTTGCTTCACGGTGAACTTCCAAATAAAGAGGAATTTTCAGCATTTGAAAAAAATATTAAAGAGTACAATTTTGTAGCTGAAGAAATGAAGAAGATTTTGGACGCATTCCCAAGATCTGCCCACCCAATGGGGGTATTATCTTCACTTACATCCGCACTCACGGCATTCAACCCCAAAGCGGTAGATGTGAAATCTAAAGAAGACCTAGACCACGCTGCGGAAATGCTCATTGCAAAATTTGCTCACCTTTGTGCTTGGACTTACAGAAAGATGAACGGATTGCCACTAAACCACGGTGATGATTCTCTAAACTATGTGGAAAATTTCTACAGAATGATGTTCCGCAGACCTAACAAAGATTTTGAGATTGACCCAATTGTAGTAAATGCTTTGGATAAACTCCTTATCCTCCACGCAGACCACGAGCAAAACTGCTCTACTTCTACAGTGAGAATGGTGGGCTCTGCTCATACTGGGCTTTTCGCGTCTATCTCTGCAGGGGTTTCTGCACTTTGGGGGCCATTGCACGGCGGTGCCAACCAAGCAGTGATTGAAATGCTTGAACTTATAGAAAAAGATGGTGGTGATGTAGCAAAATATGTAGCAAAAGCTAAAGATAAGGAAGATAGCTTCCGTCTAATGGGCTTCGGGCATAGAGTGTACAAAAACTTTGACCCAAGAGCTAAAATCATTAAAAAGGCAGCAGATGATATTCTTAACGCATTAGGCATCCAAGATAAAGCATTGGATATTGCAATGCAACTGGAAAGAGTAGCTTTGGAAGACGAATACTTCGTAGAAAGAAAGCTTTATCCAAATGTAGATTTCTACTCTGGTATTATCTACAGAGCTTTGGGAATCCCTACAGAAATGTTCACCGTAATGTTTGCTTTGGGAAGATTACCTGGTTGGATTTCTCAATGGAAAGAAATGAGACTAATGGGCGACCCTATCGGAAGACCTAGACAAGTTTATCAAGGGGCTCAGAAAAGAGATTATGTAGCCATAGATAAAAGATAATCAACAAAAGATTAGTTCAATTTAAGCTTAACCATAAAAGACTCCACCGTAGCAGATTGTTACCCAAAGAGAATTTTATGGTTAATCTTTTTTATTAAAACCTTTAGACAATATGAAAATCAGACTTAACAGAATCAATGATGACTTCTTATTTGAATGTACCAACTCGGCAGGTAATTCTATCCTTCTAGACAACACTTCTCAGCCAGATGCCAAAGGGGTTTCACCGATGGAAAGCGTCCTAATGGCTGTAGCGGGCTGTAGCGGAATAGATGTGGTAGCCATCCTAAAAAAACAAAGACAAAATATCACAAAATTCTCTGCAGAGGTGGAAGGTGAAAGAGTTCCCATAGATGAGGCTAAACCTTTTAAAACAATGAAGGTAACCTTTTTCATAGAAGGAGAAGTGGAGCCTAAAAAAGCCCTAAAAGCTGCGGAACTTTCTTTTGGAAAATATTGCTCGGTCTCCAAAACATTAGAACCAAATGTAGAGGTGAGCTATGAAGTGTTTGTAAATGGTGAGAAAATATAAAAAACATCCATTCTCTATAATAAAAATCCCTTCCAGCGTAATAAACTGGAAGGGATTTTTGTATTATTTCAATCTCGGCTGTATAAGTTTAGCAATGGTTGCCGTCCACCCTGTTTGATGGGAAGCACCTAAACCTTTGCCTGTATCCCCATTAAAGTACTCGTAAAACATTATATAGTCTTTAAAATACGCATCGCGATTCATCTGCTCATTTTCCCCGTTGAATGGGCGATTGCCCTCTGTATCTCTCGTGAAAATAGATTTAAGGCGATGGATAAGGTTTTCTGCAATATCATCTAAATGATGAACCTTGCCACTCCCCGTAGGAAATTCTACTTCCAAACTATCATCATAGTAATAATGAAAGCGTTGTAAACTTTCTACAATGAGGAAATTAATGGGAAACCAGATAGGACCTCGCCAATTGCTATTCCCTCCAAACATTCTACTATCGCTCTCCGCAGGAAGGTATTGCACCCTATATTGGGTATCATTAATCTCGAAAACAAATGGCTGCTCCTGATAAATTTTAGACATCGAACGAATCCCATAATCCGATAAAAATTCTTTTTCATCTAACATTTTCTCCAAGATGCGTTTAAGTCTGGTTTTTCTAAGGATGCTCATCAGATGTTTTCTTCCTTTACCTTCGGTTTCCCAATGAGAGACCAGCTTCGCCAGTTCGGGTCTGTGTTTCAGTATCCAATTCATCCTTTTCTGGAAGTTGGGCAATTGCTCTATCATCTTGTGCTCTACCACTTCCACCGCAAACATTGGAATAAGCCCTACAATACTTCTCAATTTTAATGCCTTAGAATCCCCATTTTTCAGTTGCAATACATCGTAGAAAAAGCCATCTTCTTCATTCCAAAGCCCATCTTTCTCTCCTATGGTTTCCATTGCCTGAGCGATGTATAAATAATGTTCAAAAAACTTGATTGCCATATCTTCGTACACAGGGTTGTACAGTGCCAGCTCCATTGCTATCCGCATCATATTGAGGGCAAACATTGCCATCCAACTGGTGCCATCGGCTTGCTCCAGATACTCACCGTTTTTGAACTCCATGTTCCTGTCAAATGCTCCTATATTATCCAATCCAAGGAAACCACCACCGAAAATATTCTTTCCTCTCTTATCCTTCTGATTGACCCACCAAGTAAAATTGAGCGATAGCTTTTGAAAAACGCTTTCTAAGAATGCAATATCGGCTTTACCTGTGTTTTTTTCATCGATTTTAAAAACCCTGAAAGTTGCCCACGCGTGTACCGGTGGATTAACATCGCTAAAATCCCATTCATAGGCTGGCAATTGCCCATTAGGATGAATGTACCACTCTTTGGTAAGCAATTGTAGCTGTTTTTTCGCAAAATGACCATCTAATAAGGCAAATGGCACACAGTGAAACGCCAAATCCCAAGTGGCAAACCAAGGGTACTCCCATTTATCTGGCATTGATAGGATGTCTTTCGCCAGCATATGTTCCCATTCGGTATTTCTCACATAGTGCTCAAAGTTTCTAGGAGCATTCAGATTGGGGTCTCCTTTCAGCCATTTAGAAAGGTTATAATGGTAAAACTGCTTATTCCATAGCAATCCAGCGTAGGCTTGCCTTTGTATATTGATTTCGTCTTCGTTCTCCACTCCTTCTTGTAATTCACCATAGAATGCATCAGCTTCTTCTTTTCTGAGTTGGAAAATATAATCAAAGTCATAAAACGCATTTTCCATATCGTGAGGACTAAGCCTAAAATCAAAGGTTTGGCTTTCGCCTGCTTCTATTTCAGTTTCTACCAAGAAAGCGGCTTTGGTTCCTTTACGATTGGGGTTGATGGTATCCAAACCTTTGGTAACATAATCATTAATGCCATCTTTGAAAAAGCCATCGTTCTCAGATTCCGTTCCGTATAGTTTTTTACTATTGGTTTCATTATCACAGAAAAGCACTTCCGTATCAGCGTGTCTTGCATAGAGATGCCTCATTGCTACTTTCTCGTGATTGATGTTAATCTTTCCATTGCAGGAAGCACTCATTTTGGGTTTTAGCACATCGTAGCCCCAGCTCCAATCATTTCTAAACCACAGCGTAGGCAATATAACCAGCGGTGCCTTCTCTTGGCTTCTATTGGTTACCTTTACCCTTATCAGGAAATCATCGTGGTGTATTTTAGCGTATTCTATTTCAATATCAAAATAGGCATTATCGGCGAAAATCCCCGTATCCATCAGTTCATACTCTGGGACATCTTTGCCTCGGCTTCGGTTTTCGTTCAGAAGTTTTTCATACGGAAAGGCATTAATGGGATATTTGTACACCATCTTCATATAAGAATGGGTAGGCGTATTGTCTAGATAATAAAACAATTCTTTGATATCTTCCCCGTGATTGCCATCGTGATTGCTCAACCCGAAAAAGCGTTCTTTGATAAAAGCGTCTTTTCTATTCCAAAAAGCAAAAGCAAAACAGAGGTGCTGCTTATCATCACAAATCCCAGCAATACCATCTTCATTCCATCTATAAGCTCTGCTAAGTGCTTGTTCATACGAAGTATAGCCCCAAGCATTACCATCATTGCTATAATCTTCTCTTACCGTTCCCCATTGTCTGTTGCTCACATAGGGACCCCAGACTTTCCACTGCTCATCTTTCAAGCGTTCCTTTTCTGCATTCATTTTATAAAAATTAAAAATATTAAATAGAGATTTTCATCAAAAATAATGAAATTTTTACCGCTGGTTAGTAACAATAATCAGTCCAATTTTGTTTAAATTTGTCTTAAAATAAGTCTAACCATATAATTTATGATTATGAAAAAAATAATATTCGCCTTGAGTATCGGGATTTTAATGCTGAACTGCAAAGATGGCGGCAACAAAGGCGTTGTAGCTCAGGAGAACACCATTACCGAAGAGAAATTTCGCTATGTAGCGGAAGATGGCTCCAATACCCACATCACTTTCATCAATGATAATGGGAATGAAAAAATAAAAATATTCAGCAACAATAAAACCATTACCCTTCCCAAAACCAATACAACCACAGAAGGTAACCTATATGCGGAACACGATATTGAAGTAAGAACTTATGGCGATAGTCTTAGCATCACACAGGGCAACGCTATTATTCTGCTAAAAAAGGCGAGAGGACAATAATATTGTAATAAACAAAACCAACCGATTCCAAATGAATCGGTTGGTTTATTATTGTGATGAAAAATTAAATTTCAAATTCAGCTTTAATGGCTTCTACTTTGTCTAGTTTTTCCCAAGTGAAAAACTCTAGATTATCTATTCTTAGCTCATTCTTTTTTCCAGCATTGAACACCTTGCTGCCTACATAGCTTTCTCTTCCCATATGACCATAGGCGGCAGTTTCTTGGTAAATTGGATTACGGAGTTTTAGATTTTTTTCAATAGCATAAGGGCGAAGGTCAAAAATTTTCAACACCTTCTGAGCGATTTCACCATCAGATAAATCTACCTTTGCTGTGCCGTAGGTATTGATGTACAAGCCACAAGGTTCTGCCACCCCAATAGCATAAGACACCTGAACCAATACTTCATCTGCTACCCCAGCAGCCACTAGATTTTTAGCAATGTGTCTTGTAGCATACGCAGCACTTCTATCCACTTTTGAAGGGTCTTTACCAGAAAAAGCACCACCGCCGTGGGCACCTTTACCGCCGTAGGTATCTACAATGATTTTTCTCCCCGTAAGCCCTGTATCTCCGTGAGGCCCTCCAATCACAAATTTTCCTGTAGGATTGATGTGGTATTTAATCTCATCATTAAAAAGGTCTTGGATTTCCTTTTTTTGTTGGGCTTTCACTCTCGGGATTAAAATTTCCGTAATATCTTTTCTAATTTTAGCCAGCATTACTTCATCACTTGCAAACTCATCGTGCTGAGTAGATACCACAATAGAATCTATTCTAATAGGCTTGTGATCATCAGAATATTCAATGGTTACTTGGGCTTTAGAGTCTGGACGCAAGTATTGTATCTCAGTGTTTTCCCTCCTCAGAGCTGCCAATTCCTTCAAAATAGCGTGAGCCAAATCTAATGCCAGTGGCATATAGTTATCGGTCTCATTGGTAGCATAGCCAAACATCATTCCTTGGTCGCCCGCTCCCTGAGCATTGGCTTTGGCTTCAAAATCATCTTCCTCTGCTGCTCTGTCCACCCCTTGGTTGATGTCTGGTGATTGGTCGTGTATTGCAGAGATTACGCCACAAGAATCTCCATCAAACATATACTCCCCTTTGGTATATCCTATTTTTTTGATAACCTCTCTTGCAATGGTTTGCACATCCAGATAGGTTTCAGATTTTACTTCCCCAGCCAGCACCACTTGTCCTGTGGTTACCAAGGTTTCACAAGCTACTTTAGAATTGGCATCATACGCCAAAAAATGATCTATAAGAGCATCAGAAATCTGATCTGCAACTTTATCCGGATGTCCTTCTGAAACGGATTCAGATGTAAATAAATAAGGCATAATTATCTCTTTTATTAAGGGTTTAAAACTCGGAAAAAAGCGAAAGATTGATATTCAACCAAAAGAGACTAAAAAAGAATATTCTGTTTTAGCATTTTTTAATGAGGTTGCAATCAGTCAAATTTTTCCTCTGTGATTATTTCGGTGCAAATTTAAGGACTATTTTCTAAATACAAAAAAATCGCTTAAAAAATTAATTTTAAGCGAGTCTTGTTTTTAGCTTAATTTCGTTCTATTGCGGTTTTACACTTACGAAATCTTCGGGGTTCTGATAGTAGTTTAGCTGTTGCTCCAAAGAATTTTTGATATGAGCCGCAAGCTCATCTATAATCTTCTGTTTGTAAGTCGGTTTATAGTAGATGATGCTGATTTCACGATACGGAAAAGGCTTTCTAAATCTTGATATTTTCTGATGTTGCCCTTCCGAAAGCTGCGTCTGTGCCAGCTCTGGAATGATGGAAACCCCGCCAATCTTATCCACCATCTGTACCAATGTACCAATGTTAGATGCTTTAAACTCTAGGTTTTTCGGTTTTAGAGAATTTTCCTTCAGTTGACAAATGTTTTCAAACTGCGTTCTTAGGCAGTTGCCTTCTTCCAAAAGCCATACCCTATTCATATCTATTTCCTCTGGTACCACAAAGGTGTCTATGGCTAAGTTGGCTTCGTTGGAATAAATCATCAGTTCTTCGTTAAAGAGAAACTCTTGGTAAAATTCGCTTGCCTCAGAATACGGTGTGGAGATAATCCCAGCATCAATTTCTCCAGATTTCAAACCTTTAATGATGTTTTCTGTTGTGTTTTCTTTAATCACCATTTCCACTTTTGGATTTTTTTCTAGAAAACTAAAAATTTCGGTTGGCAAAATATAAGTGGAAACGGTAGGGATAATCCCAATGTTGATTTTCCCTCCCAACACATTGTTTAGTAGGTCTGCCGTATTTCTCAGTTCGTTTACAGAATCGATCACTTTATGAGCCTGAGCAATAATCTGTGCTCCAATATCAGTGGTTCTTATGGGGTGGGTGGTTCTATCAAAAATTTTTACATCCAGCTCATCTTCTATCTTTTGAATCATTGCACTTAATGTAGGCTGGGTGATAAAGCAGGCTTGTGCAGCCTTTCCAAAATGTTTATAACGATCTACGGCGATGAGGTATTCTAATTGCTGGATGTTCATAAATCAAAAATTTTCAATTACAAAGATATTGGTTTTTCAAGGTAAAAAAAAATAGATTAACTTTGGTAGCGTAAAAATCTTATCCTTATGAAGAAGAAAAAGCTTACCAATGCTTCGGGAATCCCGTATTATGAACATCAAAATTCACAGACGGTAGGGGCAAGAGGCCCTGTATTGCTTCAAGATTTTATGTTGCAAGAGAATCTTGCTCATTTTGTGAGAGAAAGAATCCCAGAACGCGTAGTACACGCCAAAGGCTCTGGGGCGTATGGTACTTTTACTGTTACTAATGACATTACAAGATATACCCGTGCAAAGCTGTTTTCTAAGGTAGGCAACTCCTGCAAGGTTTTCGCTAGATTTTCTACCGTAGGTGGGGAGCGAGGCAGTGCCGATACCGAACGAGACCCAAGAGGCTTTGCCTTGAAATTCTATACCGAAGATGGCAATTGGGATTTGGTAGGCAATAATACGCCCGTATTCTTCATTAAAGACGCAAAGAAGTTTCCAGATTTTATCCATACTCAGAAACGCCATCCTAAAACCAACCTAAAGAGCCATACAATGATGTGGGACTTCTGGTCGCTAAACCCAGAAAGTTTGCACCAAGTGATGATTCTGATGTCTGATAGAGGAACCCCCTACGGCTACCGCCATATGCACGGATTTGGCTCTCATACCTTTTCTATGATTAATGCCAACTGGGAACGCGTGTGGGTGAAGTTTCACTTCAAAACTCAGCAAGGCATCAAAAACTTTACCGATGTGGAAGCCACTCAAATGAAAGGTGAAAACCCTGATTTTGCACAAGAAGATTTGGTAAACGCCATAGAAAAAGGCAATTTTCCTAAATGGACACTTTACATCCAAGTAATGACCGAGGAGCAAGCAAAAGAATTTCGATGGAATCCTTTTGATGTAACCAAAGTTTGGTTTCACGAAGATTTTCCATTGATAGAAGTGGGTGAACTAGAACTCAATACCTTGCCACCCAACTATTTTACACACGTGGAGCAAGCCGCTTTTTCGCCGAGCAATCTCATAGATGGCATCAGCTTTTCGCCAGATAGAATGCTGCAAGGTAGGTTGTTTTCTTATCCTGATGCCCACCGATACAGAATAGGTGTTAATGCTCATCAGTTGGAGGTCAATAGATGTCCTTTTGGCGTGAATAATTTCCAAAGAGATGGAGCAATGGCAAATTCTCAAGATTATGAAGATGCACCTAACTATTTTCCTAATAGCTTTGGTGATATTCAACCTGATGAAAACTACCGCAATTATGAGTACGAAATAGACAGCAATCAGGTGGCTCATTTTGATAGAAACGAAGAGGATAACGACCACTATACGCAGCCAGGATTACTCTACACCAAAGCAATGAACGATGAAGAACGCCAACATCTCGTGAGCAATATTGTGGCTCATATGAAAAAGATAGATGGCGATAGGAAAGATGAAATTATCAACCGACAACTGTGCCATTTCTTCCGTGCGAATATTGATTTGGGAATGAAAATCGCCATCGGGCTTGGCGTAACCATTGATGCCAGCACTTTTGTGCATACAAAATAGATATTAGATGCTAGAGATTAGATTTTAGATATTAGAGATTAGATTTTAGAATAGCTTACTTTCAATCATTATTTTTTTAATTATACAATAAAATGGAAAACATTATCATTGACCGAGACCATAAAACTGCTATCATCACCATTAATAGACCTCAAAGCTTGAATGCCCTGAATGCTAAAACAATACAGGAACTTAGCGAAGCCATAGATGCTTTGAATGCCGACCAAGACTGCCGTGTGATTATCCTTACAGGAAGTGGTGAAAAATCTTTCGTAGCAGGAGCAGACATCAAGGAGTTTAGTGATTTTAATACAGAACAAGCGGAAGCCCTTGCCCGAAACGGACAAAACTCCCTATTCAACAAGTTGGAAAATTCTAAAAAACCAACCATCGCAGCCATTAATGGTTTTGCGTTGGGTGGTGGTCTAGAATTGGCGATGAGTTGTCACATCCGCTATGCTTCCGATAATGCTAAGCTAGGGCTTCCAGAGGTTACCTTGGGACTTATCCCGGGCTATGGTGGTACCCAGCGTTTGCCCAAGCTGGTAGGAAAAGGGATTGCCAACGAGATGATTTTTTCAGCCAAAATGATTTCAGCCACCAAGGCTAAAGAAATAGGTCTAGTGAATGAAGTTTGTACCCAAGAAGAGCTTTTAGATAAAACCAAAGAATTGGCGGCTCAAATTGCTAAAAATTCACCTATGGGCATTGAAAAAGCAATTGAGGTTATCAACCTTTCAGATACACCAGAAGGTTATGAAGCTGAAATAAAAGCCTTTGGAGCATTATTTGAAATGCAAGACAAGCAAGAAGGTGTTACGGCATTTTTGGAAAAAAGAAAACCTAATTTCTAAATAAACAATGCACAATAAATTTGATATTGCCTACCTCAAAATGGCTTTGGAGTGGGCAAAACTTTCCTATTGTAAACGGAAACAGGTGGGAGCCTTAGTGGTAAAAGACCGTATGATTATCTCCGATGGGTACAATGGAACGCCCTCTGGCTCGGACAACCAATGCGAAGATGAAGACGGCAAAACCCAATGGTATGTATTGCACGCAGAAGCCAATGCCATCTTAAAACTAGCAAGTTCTACACAATCTGCCAAAGATGCCACGCTATACATCACCCTATCTCCGTGTAAGGAATGCAGCAAACTGATTTTACAATCGGGGATTAGTCGTGTGGTTTATATTCACGAATATTCTGATAATGAGGGGGTAGATTTCCTGAAACAACACAAGATAGAAGTGCTGAAAATCCCATTGGAAGAGTTGAGTCTTTAAATCTAACCTTTAATAGAGTAAGAACGGAACACCATCAATGAGCTGGGAAGAACACCTTTCTGATTTTAAAAATTTTCTAAAATTTGAACGCCATCTATCGGACAATACTTTAGATGCCTATCTGCGAGACCTTCAAAAACTGCAAGCCTATGCCGAAAATGAGTTAGAGGGCGTATCGCCAGTGGATATTTCTTATCTTCAGTTGCAAGAATATCTTTATATATTGTCCAAAGATGCTTTCAGTGAACGCACTCAGGCTCGGTGGATTTCTTCTATGAAAACATTTTTCAAATATCTGCTAGAAGACGAAATCCGAGAGGATAATCCTGCTGCACTTTTAGAAACGCCTAAATTAGGCTTGTATCTTCCCGATACTTTAAGTCTTAAAGAGATAGAACAGCTGGTATCTGCCATAGACCAAAGCACCGATTTGGGCAGAAGGAACCATTGCATCATAGAAGTATTGTACGGCTGTGGGTTGCGTGTTTCGGAGTTGGTAGCATTAAAGATATCGGATATTAATTTCAAGGAACACTTTGTACGCATAGAAGGGAAAGGCAGTAAAGTAAGATGGGTACCTCTGGCAAAGTACACCGCCCAGCTGATAACGGGCTATATCAATGAAGTGCGTGCCAAAGGGAAAATTAATCCTAAAAGTGAAGATCATCTTTTCCTCAATAGTAGAGGTAATGCCCTATCGAGAGTGATGGTTTTCATCATCATCAAGGAGTTGGCAGTGCAAGCCAATATCCCAAAGAGCATTTCACCCCATACATTTCGCCATTCTTTTGCGACCCATTTACTGCAAAACGGTGCCGACTTGCGGTTTATCCAAGAAATGCTAGGGCATAGTAGCATTACCACCACAGAAATATATACCCATCTGGATACTGAAGAACTGAGAGAAACCATCCTAAAACACCATCCAAGAAATAATATGAGAGAACCATTGTAGTTTTGTACTATGCAAAATGTAATAAGATGTAAGCACTATGATTTTTTGTTTTATACTTTTATCTTACTTTTGTACATACATCTATCATTGTACATATTACATTATACATAATACACCAACAATGAATCATTTAAAATACTGCCCAGAATGCGGACAAGCTTCCTTACGATGGGACAACGCAAATAAACTATCTTGTAGCCAATGCCAGTTTGTAATGTATCAAAACTGTGCCGCTGCCGTTGCCGTTATCATTAGATGTGGCAAGGAGCTGATGTTTACCCAAAGAAACCAAGAGCCCCAAAAAGGAAAACTAGACTTGGCGGGTGGTTTTGTAGACCCGAAAGAAAGTGCGGAAGAGGCTTGCAAAAGAGAACTTTGGGAAGAGCTGAAGTATGAGATAGACCTTCAAAAACTAAAACTATTGGCTACCCAACCCAATGTTTACCATTATAAAAATATAGATTACAATACATTAGACCTCTTCTTCGAGTACGAAGTTGCCGAAAAATTCACCGCACAGTTGGCATTAGATGAGATAGACCGCATTGTATGGGTAGAAGCCCACACCATTCAGCTGGAAGACTTAGCGTTTGACTCCCAAAAAAGATTTTTGAAGGGGTATATTGGTTCGTTGTAGTTTGTTTTTGCGTTATTAGCGGAGAGAATCAGGAATACTACCTTTATTTTATTTCAACGAATCCAATACTTTTTGAAAGTAATCTATCAATAGTTTTTTCTGAGCTTTGGTAAGGCGAGCTTCGGGATGCTGTGCAACATAGCCTGCAAGGGGCATTCGGTTTTCCTCTAGGTCGCCAATGCCATTTTTCAGCATTCCTTCTTTCAGTTCTCGGTTGTAGGTTCCCCATTCTGAAAAATTGAGGTGTCGCCTACCTTTATTGATGTGATGTTTTACCGACCAAGAGATTGGAGCTACATAAGCGTAAGATGGATATACCGTCTCGTTAGAATGGCAATCATAACAAGAAGTTTTCAGCAATTGGCGTACCTCTGTGGGGGTATTCATAACCTCTACAAAGTTGTGCTTACCCTCTAAAGGAGGATTGGTTCTGTCAATGGGAATCAACTGAATTAGAGCGAATAATAATACCGCCCATCCGAAGATTTTCAATACTTTTTTCATTACTCGTTGTTAGATTTTAGTGGTGGTGTTTCTGTGGAATTGGTCCCGAGGTGCCAAGATTCTTTATTTTCCCAAAGAGGGCGAATTTCTATGGATTTCGGGAAGAGGTACACACGCTCTGCAAAAGTAAGCGTTGCTAAATCTGAAGCATCCCAAATGCCATTGCCATTATCATCTACTAAAATTCTCAACTGATATTTACCTGGCTTGATGGTCTTGAAATGATGCACCGCTTCTTGGGTATATTTTGAAAGTTTTACATCGCCTTTTTCATCTAAAAACTGAATCCAAAATGGAGCATCAGGCTTGCCCTCAATAGTTAGTGCAAAGCTACCATAGTTTTCTTCTTTATCAATTTCAAAATTGAACTGATGGGTTTTTGCCAAAGTGGTATAAAAAGAGGATAAGGTTTCCTTCGGTACCGTTAATGAATACTTTTTCCCGATTTCAAACGGAGCTGCTATCAAGACTTTAGAAGGGGTTTTCTCGGAGATTTTAGCTGTGAAAGGTACCGTAGTAGTGCTATCCGATTTCAAAGACCATTGGTTGGTTTCTAAGGTATCTATAGGATAGTTTGCTGTCAGTTCCAGATTTTTATTAGGCGGAATGGCATTGCCCATCTGGTTGTTCAGCGTTAATTCATTTTTAGGATTGAGGCGGTAGAAGATAGAGGCCTCGCCTTGTTTTTCATCAGCTTGATATTTCAGTTTGATATTTTCGCTTTGGGTAATCCCGATGTTTTCTTGCTTGGCATCAAACCAAATATTGACACTATCAGAATGCGGGCGATGGGTTACACGGTAGTTTTTTATCTTGTCATCTACAGGAGTTACCTCCACCTTTTGTGGATTTCCTTCGAAGAGCATCAGAATACCACCCGTAGCTTCTTTGGTTTCTACCAATTTTATATTTTTCTTAGATGGAAATAAGGAAAATGGCATCCCAGAAATATTATTCTCTACCGTAATCGCTTCTTGGCGAAATGCCACATTTTCCTTTCCTGCATCGTAAATAGAGTTTTGATTGCTATCATCAAATGCCAAGATTCGGTATTGCCCTTTGGAAAGGTAATTCAGTTCAAAATAGCCATCATCATCTACTTTGGTGATGTAGTACGGCTTCTTTGCATAGTCTATCGTGTCTTTCTCCTGATAGAGTCCCACCACATAGTTTTTCTTATTATTGGAAGAAGTGGAAGGCGTCTCTAGCGATAGCCCATCTTTTACCTCACCACTGATGTAAAGGTTATCCAACTTCTCACCTGTGGAAAAAGCAAAATTATAATACGGTAAAACATTGCCCTCGTTTAGGTCCGTGATGGCGTTTCCAAAATTGAAACTATAAGTGGTGCTTTCTGCCAAAGGCTCTTCCCATTCTATCAAGATGTATTTGTTTCCTAAGTTGGTAGGCAATATTTTTTTTACCTTGATGGGTGGAGAAATGATGAGGTTTTTCTGCACATCTTTCAGCACCACATATTCATCAAAATAAAGGCGTAGTTCTTTAGTGTCCACGGGAATATTTACCCTTGAAGTATCAATATTGGCTCCTAAAAATTTCGGAGGGATGGTGTCTTTACTTCCCCCTACGGGCGAGCCTACTCTGGCACAAGACAACCACAAAAGACTGAAAATGATAAGCAAAAAAAACTTCTTCATTGATGGATTTTCTGCAAATTTAAACTATTTTCGTTATTTCATCCTAAGGCGATAACGATGTTGGTGTTTCCTAATAACTTTTCATATATTTGAAGCAGAAAATAATTTCATAATTACTAACATATTGTCGTAATGAAATATTTATCATTCATTCTTTGTTTAGCTTTTGGAGCATCATTCTTGTTTGCTCAGAATAATGTCAATCCCATCAAAGCCAGTGATGTTGATAGTATTTTAGCTCATCAAGATAGGGATTATAAATTAATAATGTTTTGGGTACCGAAATGCGAAAGCATTGAAACACAATACCAAGATGTTAGTTCGCTAAAAAATGCTCTTACTTCACAATTGACCATCTTGCCCGTTGCAGTAGTGAGTACCCGTCATTATGAAAATGATTTTCATAATCTTTTCTACAAAGAGAATAATCTGGGAAACAGCCTTGAAGTTCAGAAAATAATGGACAATCCTTATGAGAATTTTGAGGCATTTAAAAAAGATTTCTTAGCTAAATATAGTGGAAAAAGTATAGATTCTTTCTATTTCCTTTTCAATTCAGAAAATAAACTGATAAAAGAATGGGAAAACCTTCCAACCAAAGAAGAACTACAAAATATTTTTAAATAAAACCATCATCAGCCGATAACTCTTCGTTATCGGCTTTAAGCTACTCTTCATATCCTTCTCCATTGGTGGCATTGGGTGCCATCACTTTATATAGTTTTTCGGTTTCGTAAGGGAAATTTTCAAATAATGAGGACAGAGCCAAAGTAGAATAAACCCGCTGAGAATATTTATTCCCAATCGCAATGATGGTAACTTTGGAATCCAGCAAATGCCCAAATACAGAATTGGAGCCGTGCCACCAACCATTGTGGTAGGTCAGTTTACTATGGTCATCAAAAATTTTCATCCTAAATCCTAATCCATAATTATTAATCCCAGGTTTCTCATTGCTGTATGGCTCAAAAACCATTGCCATCAAATCTTTTGGGAGGAAATTGTCTGCAAACATCGCTCGGGAAAAATTAAACAAATCCCTTGGTGTAGTATAAATATTTTTATCCCCATAGATAAGGTCTAGGCGGTCATAGGGATGCACTTTTGCCCCTTTTTGGTAGAACGACTTTGCCGCAGTAGAGATATCCTTCTCCTGAAAAACATAGGTATGTTTCATTTTCAATGGCTTAAACACCATTTGCTGCATCGCTTCGGGAAATGGCGTAGCGGTAACTTTCTCCACGATGAGGGCAAGGAGGGCATAGTTGGTATTGCAGTACATAAACCCCGTATCTGGAGCTCTGGCAGCTTCTGGTTTGTATTGAATAAGAAGATTGAGAACATCCTGATTGGTCAGAAATTTTTTGGATAATTCCGCAGGTTGAGGTTGGATTTTATCAATGAAATGCTCGTATTTCGGAAGTCCACTTCTTTGGTTGAGCAACATCTTAACGGTAATCCCTTGATAAGGAAATTTTGGAAAAAATTGAGTAAGCTCATCATCTAATTTCAGCAGTCCTGCTTCTACCAATTTCAGAATCGCCATTGCGGTAATAGGCTTGCTTACAGAGGCTATATGCAAAGCTGTCGTTTTATCCACGGGTGCTTGTGCATTATCTTGAGAGAAGCCTCGGTATTTTTCAAATAAAATTTTATCACCTTTCGCTATCAGCACACCACCCCATAGGTCGCCCTGTTCCCAGACGGTTTCGTAGTATTGGTCTATGATTTCTACTACAGAATCTCTATCTTGCATCTTGCCATCTCTTCTGCTAAAAACATCATCTATCTCTACATTAGAAAAATTGGGTAGCGATGTTGCTTCGCCGTTCTCTGTACCCAATCCCTTTTGGCACGAAAAAAGACTTAGTCCCAATAATAGTATAAGCAATGGCTGTAAATGGATTTTCATTTTCTAGAATTTTAATTTTAACGAAACAGACACTTTCTCTCTACTTTTTTAATCTCTTAGTTCAAAAGTTTCCAATATCTTATCCACAATCACTTGGGCAAGTTTGGTTTTGCTTTCGTGTGTCCATCCTGCAATGTGTGGCGTAATGAGGACTTTATCCGAATTTAAAAGAAATTGCAAATCGGTATTTTGGGTTTCTAATTGCTCAAAAGAAGCTTTTTCAAATTCTAAAACATCTAAAGCCGCACCTTTGATTTTCCCCGATTGAATGCCCTCAACTAAGCTTTTCGTTTTTACATTTTTCCCTCGAGCGGTATTGATGAGGTAAAATGGCTTTTTCATTTGAGCAATGAAATGCTCATCCACCAAGTGATAGGTATCAGGGGTTTCTGGGATGTGCAAACTTATAATATCTGACTCGTTTTGAAGTTCCTGTAAAGAAACTTGTTTTGCATACGCGTCTTCCAAATCGGGGAGAATATCATAGAATATCACCTTCATCCCAAACCCAGAAAGCCGTTTAGCAGTTGCCTTGCCCATATTACCATAGCCAATAATCCCGAAGGTTTTTCCCAGCAATTCCATTCCGCGGTTTTCTTCTCTTTTCCAAATGCCATTTTTCACCTCTTGCGATGCAATGAACAATCGGTTGGTTAAGACCAATAGCATTCCTACCACTTGCTCTGCTACGGCATCTCGGTTGCCTTCAGGCGAATTGATAAGGGCAATGCCCAATGCTCTGGCAGTTGTGGTGTCTATATTTTCCATTCCTGCTCCTACGCGGGCTATGAATTTCAGATTCTTAGCGTGCTGAAGAAAGTTTTTGTCAATGGGGATTCTACTGCGAATAATCATACCATCATAGAGGTGGATTTTCTCCAAAACTTGGTCATAAGAAGATTGATAATCTTCCTCTAAAACCCACCCTTTTGCCGATAGTTGTTCTGTGATGAGCGGGTGATTTTTATCTAATAATAAAACTTTCATTGGTAGTGTCTTTAACGAAAAAACTTCGGTAACAGCATTTTATTCATTGAAAAAACAAAAAGCCCAACCGAAGTTAATCTATTGAGTAAAGGTTATTTAATCCTGAAACAGTTTTTTCAGTTCCACAGAATCCTTAGGTTTCATTCTTCCTGATAAGATAAGGGAAAGCTCTCGGCGTCTGAATGCAGCGGCATAGCGTTCTTTTTCCAAATCGGTTTCGGGTTCCATTTGTGGAATAGGCACAGGCTTATTGTACTCATCTACGGCAACAAAGGTGTAAATCCCTTCGTTGGTATGGATTTTTTTATTGGCAATAGGGTCGTCTAGCCATACATCTACATAGATTTCCATAGAAGTGGAAAAAGCTCTAGATACTTTGGCTTCCAAAACCACAATCCCTCCTTCGGGAATGGGATGATTAAACGATACGTGATTCACCGATGCGGTTACCACCCTTCTGGCACAGTGTCTTGCCGCAGCAATAGCCGCACAGCGGTCCATTTTCGCCAGCAATTCTCCCCCAAAGAGATTCCTCAGAGAGTTGGTTTCGTTTGGGAGAACAATATTGGTCATTATCGTGAGCGATTCGCTCGCTTTTTTGAGTTTTTCCATTGCGTTTTTTTATAAAATTTGGAAGTTTTTTTAGGATTAGAGGTTGCCACCACAGGTAACCCCGATTGGCGGATGGAATCTTGTAGAATGCTATCTCGCCTGATGCTGTCTTGTTTCAAGACTTCTTGCTCTGCCTTTATTTTCGCAGAATCTACCGTGATGCGGTGGGTGGATGTCTTCACAGAAACCTCAGCAAAAGATGCTTTCCCGAATAACCTCTCCCGCTGTGTGAAGGCTAACACAAGTAGCCCCGCAGTAGGAAGCAAGATGAGAAACCACCAAAGGATGGAACGGTTTAAGCGATAATCTCCACCTAGATAGGTTTTCTTTTTCAGCTCCTGAAGATTAATTTCTTCCAAGCCATAGAAATCAGAATTTTCGGTATAGATTCTTTCCCCTTGAAAAGTTAGCTGGTCTTCCACAATGGTCATTGTACCAATGCCTTTCAGTAGGACGTTGTTGCCTTGCTCCAAAGAAGTTTTCCAAAAATTGGTGTAGCTGAGAAGCTCTTGCTGAGCCTTTTCTACAGAGGTGTTTTGTTCCTTTGCAAGCCAAGGGATAAAGCCCCCATCTGCCGTATGATAATCGCTATGGAAGGTGATTTTCTGCGATGGAGGTAAGATTTTACCAGACGCCTCATCCAACTGAGCTTCCGCATTTTCTAACGAGAAAATGCCAAACCCAGCAACTTCCACTAAGCCTTTGCGTAGTAAGTATTTTAGTATTAATTGTTCGGTATTCACATCGGCAAATTTATAGTTTTTTGGGGAGATATTAAAAAAACCTTATCAATCTCAATGATGATAAGGTTTTCTATACTTTCTTCTGCCTTTTTCGTTTACTTTGGAATAAACAACTTTTCCTAAACAGAATAACATTACACTTCATCTAAAAATCCTCATTGCCTTATTGTTTATTTCTATCAAAAATGTAAGATGGGTTGGTGAGGGACTTTCTATCTTTGCATTAAAATTAAACGATATGAAAAATACACAGATACTAGGGCTTCAGGAGGAAAGCTCTAAACTTATCGCTGAAAAGCTAAATGTACTTTTAGCCAACTACTCGGTGTTTTACCAAAATACCAGAGGGGCTCATTGGAACATCAAAGGGGAGCAATTTTTTACCCTTCACCCAAAATTTGAAGAGCTTTATGATTCTTTGGTTTTGAAAATAGATGAAATTGCAGAGCGTATCCTTACGCTGGGTGCTACGCCTTGCCATAATTACTCGGATTACCTCAAGGTATCTATCATCCAAGAAAGCCAAGAGGTGAGCGATGCTACCAAATGCGTAGAGCAGATTTTGGAAGCTTTCAAAACGGTGATTAACCTGCAAAGAGAAATCTTAGAAATAGCAGGTGAAGCGGGTGATGAGGCTACCAACTCCCAAATGGGAGACTACATCACAGAGCAAGAAAAAGAAGTCTGGATGTACAACGCCTACCTCGGGAAATAATAAGTTTCTATCAATATTTTAATTACTGCAAATTGCCTCAATTTATTGGGGCAATTGTTGTTTTTATTCTTACATTTGCTTTCATTAAAATTTTGAAAATATGCCAATAGTGCAGTTTAAGTCTATCCTAGACAATGATTTCTATAAATTCACGATGCAATGTGCCGTAGTGAAATTGTTCCCTAATGAGAAAGTAAAGTATCAGTTCATCAACCGAGGAAAACATTTCTTCCCCGAAGGTTTTGCAGAGATGCTCCGCAAATGTGTGGATAAAATGGCAGATTTACAGCTTACCAAAGCCGAAAAACAATTCTTACAAGAAACCTGCCCTTATCTAGATTTGCCCTATATAGATTTCTTGGAAGGCTACCGCTACAATCCCGATGAGGTGAAGATTACCCAAACGGAAAACGATATAGAGGTGTCTGTAGAGGGGCTATGGTACCGTACCATCCTTTGGGAAGTGCCACTTTTGGCTTTGATTTCGGAATTGCATTATGAGATGAACCATCTGGAACGAAACTCCAATGAAGCTGTCATCCAAAATACACTAAACAAAGCCGAAAAACTCAGTCAGTTGGGCGTAAACTTTGCCGAGTTTGGAACCCGAAGAAGACACTCCTACAAGGTGCACGATTTGGTAGTGGAAGCACTACTGAAAAACAATAATTCCAAATTCATAGGGACTTCTAATGTGCATTTTGCCCATAAATACGGTATTAAACCCATCGGCACCCACGCCCACGAGTGGTTTATGTTCCACGCTGCAGAATATGGTTTTAAGATGGCTAATGAACTCGCCTTAGAGCATTGGGTAGATGTCTATCGTGGCGATTTGGGTGTTGCTCTTTCAGATACTTATACTACGGAGGTGTTCTTCCAGCAATTTGATAAAAAATTTGCCAAGCTCTTTGATGGCGTAAGACACGATAGTGGCGACCCACTAGACTTTGCAGATAAAACCATTGCCCACTATGAAAAACACGGCATCAATCCGCTGTTCAAATACATCATCTTCTCCGATGGACTCAATCTGGAAAAAGTGGAAGAAATCTACAACTATTGCAAAGGGAAGATTGGGCTGTCCTTCGGTATCGGAACCAACCTGACCAATGATGTGGGACTGAAACCAATGAACATTGTGATGAAACTCATAGGCGTACAAGCTAATAACGGTGATTGGATACCAACGGTAAAGCTCTCGGATGAACGCGGTAAATATACTGGTGAACCGAAAATGATAGAACTTGCTAAAGCGTTTTTGAGGATTAAAGATTAGAGGTTTGAAGTTAGAAGGTAGAGGTTAGAGGTTAGAAGTTAGAGGGGGAGAGGTTGTCTGCGAGTTTACTTAAACGATTGAAATTGAAAAAAAACGCCATTCACTGCTGAAGTGAATGGCGTTTTGGTTTAAAACATCTTCTTTTCCCTTCAAAGGGGGAATGGTTTCGGTGAATTTTATTCTAAATGTCCGAATTTTCCGTTGTTGAAATCTTCAAACGCTTGAATTAATTCATCGCGGGTATTCATCACAAACGGGCCATAAGCCGCAATAGGTTCGTTTATAGGTTCCCCGCTTAAAAGCAATACTTTCGCATCTTCGGTAGCGGTGATTTCTATGGTTTCTCCTTCGTTTTTAAACAATACGAAATGGTCGGTTGGCACCGCTTCGCCATTGGCTGTGATGGTACCTTCTATCACCAATAGAGAAGTGTTGTAATGGGCTGGGAAATCTACCGCTGTGCTGGCATCTTTGCTCAAATTGAGATTAAAAAGGTGGATAGGCGTAAAGGTAGAAGCCGCTCCTTGGGTTCCGTTAAAATCTCCTGCAATGATTTCCATCTCGCCTTTGCCCTCTGCCACCGCAATGCGTGGAATGTCTTGGTTTTTGATGGATTGATACTTAGCAGGTGTACTTTTATCCTTTGCTGGAAGGTTTACCCATAGCTGTACCATTTGGAACTCGCCACCGTTTTTGCTCCATTCGGTTTCGTGAAACTCTTTGTGAAGAACCCCATTGCCAGCCGTCATCCATTGTACATCACCCTCACCGATAACGCCACCACCGCCAGAGCTATCGCCGTGCTCCACTCGCCCTTTGTAAGCGATGGTAACGGTTTCAAAACCTTTATGCGGATGTACGCCTACCCCTTTCGGAATTTGACTTGGTGGGAAAGTGTACTTGGAGTTGTAATCTAGCATAATGAAAGGACTATTGCGTTCCATAGAGCTGATTCCTGGGATAAAATTGTGTACTCTAAAACCGTCTCCTACAAAGTGTGGCATTGCAGGGCGTATGACTCTTTCTATGACTTTATTATTCATTGTTTTATTTTTTTTATATGTTAGTAAAATGGGTTGTTTATCTTGATTTTTAGCTCAAGGAGCATTGGGTTCTGTTCATATTCAGAAATGGATTGTTGAGGTTGGGGTTGTCTTCAAACTCGTATTTCTTCATATTCTGTTTTACTACGGCTCTTTTCAGCTCTTGCACCGTTTCCGAAAAGCGTTCAGCATTAAGGAAATCGGCAGTTGCTATTGGCAATCCTTCGTGAAGCACTTTTCCTATTTTATTGATTTTTTCTTGCTCTTCCAAAGGTAATTCTTGGTCTAAAAGGATGGCTCTTATAGGCAACTGATGAAGTTTTTCTATTGCCGTTTCCACTTCGTTTACAAATTCGTAGTGGGTATTTCTGTCTTTTTGCACCACTTGAGTTGCGATGTTATTGTTTCTTGTCACAACATTTAAAATTACATTCTTTTTCATCTTATTCTCTCATTTTGTAGTGCAAAGGTACGCTAAGGAATACCGCCACTGCATTGATGTAGGATAAGAAAGAAAGAGGAAGGAATGAGTGTAAAATCTGAAAACAAAGCCATAAAAAAACTCTACCCAATCCATCAGATGGGCAGAGTAGATGTTCGCAGAAGTGGGCTATATCTTTATGAGCGTTTCTTTTTATTTTTCTTGATGCTCAACGCTCGTGATGGGCATAGTGCCACCTGTGCTATCAATTCTTCGGAGGTTGCGTTTTCTATGATCATCCAAGGTTTTTCCTTAGGGCGATAGACCTGTGGCAGGGTTTTCACACATATCCCTGAGTGCTGGCATAGCTCTGGTCGCCACACGATGGTGATTTCATCATTAGTATAGTAATGTTCTCGTTTAGCGTTCATTGTGTTTTTTTTGATGTTTTTTATTGCAACATTCGTTCCTCTACAATATTCCTCTTGCTTTGATTTGTAGGTATTGGTTAATCACTTCTATATTCAGGTTTTCTGGAGCGGTATAAACGGAGTAGATGCCGTATTTTCTCAGTTCTTGAATGATGAGTTTTTTCTCCATTTCAAACTTCTCTGCGATAATACTATCATAGACTTCTTGGATATTTTCTGGGTTGGAGGTCATCATTTTTTGCAGTTCCGAATTTTTAAAGAAAAGATATATTCAACTATTTAATCCTAAATTTAATATAAGTAATGGTTTTTCCTTTGGCAGAAAATAAGCCTTCGTAATAGGTCTGGATATCCTTTAGTAGTGGTGTATCAGGGCTATATTCTGGAGCGCCGTAGATATCGTGGTGGGCAGTAAGAATCTCGTATCCCATACCTTGTAATAAGCCCAAAGTATAACCGTGGAGAAATTCTGAGTCGGTTTTCAGATGGATGATGCCATCCTTTTTCAATATTTTCTTATAGCGATTAAGGAAATCTGGGTGCGTCAGTCGGTGTTTGGTACGGCGGTATTTAATCTGCGGGTCTGGAAAGGTAATCCAGATTTCATCTACTTCATTTTCCTCAAAAAAGCAATCTACCAATTCTATTTGAGTTCTAAGGAAGCAAGCGTTGCTAAGGTTTTTGGCGATAGCATCTTTGGCACCAAACCAAAACCTAGCCCCTTTAATGTCTATTCCGATAAAGTTTTTATCAGGAAAAGCTTCTGCCAGTCCCACAGTGTATTCTCCCTTGCCACAGCCCAATTCTAATACAATAGGATTTTCGTTTTTGAAAATGCGTTCTCTCCATTGTCCTTTGAGCTCAAAACCGCTAAGGGCTTCTTCTCTGGTAGGCTGGATGACATTGGGTAATATTTTATTTTCGGCAAAGCGAGCGAGTTTATTTTTCTTTCCCATTAGATTGTTATTACAAAGCCACAAATTTAAGGGTTTTTATTGACATCTTCTCCTAGTCCCATCATATTAGATTGTCGCAATCGTTTGAGGTAAATAGGTAGGTATTTTTCAATATAAACTTGGGTAGCTTCCATATTTTTGCCTTCTACTAATGCCAAAATATTATCTGAAGAATAGACGAATTGAAGAAAATTATCTATCATATTCTTCGGGATTTTAAGCTTTACGAAATAGTCTTCTCCAAAATAGTTTTTAATTTTTTTGGTTACAGACATCATTTTTTCGTATTCATAGAGGCGTTGTTTTTTCTTTCGTTCTCCAGAGATAAGGTCGTAGATGCCATCAATGCTCAGAGAAAAGCCGCCATTCTGAAACCCTGCAATAGGTTCGGTGGGAGAGGTGCCATCACCTTTGGGAGCTGGAAGTCCAATGATGCTGGCTATTTCCATTTTTCTTTTGCTATCCTTCAGGGTGGTAACATCGCGTCTCAGATTGCCCGTTGGTCGCCAGCCGATGATGACCTCTTGTATCTCGTGGTAGGCAGGTTTCAGCTCTATGAAATTCATTGTATTTTCCAGAAGCTTTTCGGTAATTTTTACATCGGTGCGTTCTGTGATGATGGAGGTAAAGCGTATCACATCGCCCACTTTCGCGTGAATTTTAAACTCTCCATTGTAGTTGGACAATACTGTTTTTTGTGTGGTAATATTGGTAACAAACAATTGGTTGAGATGGAGCGTGGTATTTTCACGCATAAATACTTGCCCAGAAAAAACCTGTGCCTTCACCATTGTAATGGAAAATCCCAAAATTAAAATAAAAATTAACCTCATAAGATTTACAAAAGTAGGCATTAATTATAGTAATGCCTACGGTTTAGATGTGGGAAAGAGGTTAAAGTTTTATTAAAAATCGCCAATTTTTTTTAAAAAAAGAGATTATTGATTTTTCACTACAATCCAGCTTTGATATTGCTTCGCCTCTTGCGTATCAGGCTCTATCCAGCTGAGGAGATACCAATAGGTTCCCGTGGAAACTACTCTGCCGTTGCTCTTCCCATCCCAAGTGAGTTGTCCTTCTCGGTTGGTGAAAACAAGTTTGCCATAGCGGTCAAAGACTTGAATTTTCACAGCTTTTTTAATGTTTAACTGGGAATAGTCTAAAATTTCATTAATGCCATCGCCGTTAGGGGTAATGGTATTGATAAGATTAAGATTGATAAATTCTTTTGAAACAATCGTACAGCCATTAGCATCTGCAACATACGCTGTAAAAACACCTAAAGGAATGTTAGAAAAAGTATTGTATTCTACGAAACTACCGTTGAGTCCCGACCACGAATATTGATATGGTGGCGTACCTCCAGAGGCGGTGATGGTAAGGGTAGAGTGGGAAACTATTGCACTAGTAATGGTTGGAGTCTCTATAGTTTTGAGTACAATCTCTGCTATGGCGTAGCAAGAGAAAGCATCTTCTATTCTGGCATAGACCGTTTTAGGAGCTGTATGATAAGTACTAAAATTGAGTATTGCATTGATATTTAATCTAGCATTTTCTAAACTCTCAAAATAAGAGATGGTTACATTAGTATCGGTAGAAACATTTACAGAAGAAAGGTCATAAAGTCCCATTCCATCATCATCTGCACAGGCTAAAATTTCCACATTAGACCTATTGATATCCTTTATGGAGAGATTTACCGTAATGTATTCTTTATCTGGAAAGTCTGCGTGAATTCCTTCTATATAATATATAAAGGAATCTGTAGTAACGGTATTAGAAGATGGGGTGTAAACAATATTTCCAGAAGAATCTATAATAACAGTTCCATTGCTAGGAGGTGTGGATATTGTAATAGAGGCAGGATTGACCTGCTGGGTAGAACTAGAAAAAGCCGGTGTAATGGTAGTACCACACTCTCCAATTTCAAGGCTAATGGAAGAGTCAATAGGACAAGAATCTACCTTGAAGATAGGAGACTGGTATTCATCATTGCAAGAAGTGGAATTTTTTTTGATGATAACGTAATAATAGCCCACGCTATTAGGTGTGATTTTGTAGGTGTTAGCTCCTTCACCGGTATATTCTGTATAGATGCCGTTTTCAGTTGAACTGATATACCATTGGTAGTCATCATAGCTATCATCTACTTCTAAGGTTACGGTGCCATCTTCGCAAGTTCCTCCTTTAGCTATTACGGGGTTAGAATTGAACCCCGCAAAGTAACCTCCATACCCTACGGCTTGGTTTCCAGCGGCAATTCCCGCAGTTACTGCTTTTGTGGATTCTATGGTAATATTTCCAGCAATGTTTGGGTACACATAAAACTCCCAATCACTATTACCTTGTACCGCAAATGGACCATAGCTGCTTCCTAATGTATTTCCATTGATTTTTACAGTAGCTCCTTTTTCGGTGATGATGTTCATTCTGGTATTGAAGGTGTTGCCACCGATTTCGTTGACATAAGCAAATTCATTGATGCTATTGGGTAAAAGGCATAATAGAGGTGGGAGGATATTCATTCCTCCAGAAGCATAAGAGTATAGACCAGTGCCATCATCTGTCCCTGTAAGGAGTTGGTAAGTGTAGATTTTTTGATCGGAGTTTATAAATATGCTGTACGCATCTGAAGAGGCACTAGCCTGATGGTAATATGCACTCTCTATAACGTAAGTTTCGCCTTTTTTAGCAATATTGATGGGACTAGCACTGCCATTAATGTAAATATTGGTATTATCTTCTGTAGCCATTACAGCAACACGTTCCATTTCTGCGACTAAGCCTCCATTTCCCTTTACGGCAATGTATTGATGTCCTAACCTTTCAATGGGAATTGCTTGGTCCATAAAAACATCTACATTACTCCCATTAAGGGCAACATTGTAATAGGAACCATTGGAAATTGAAATGGCTTTATCAGAGGTGATTCTTGCACCACTAATCCCTTGCAAGGAGGAACTTCCTAAACATTCTAAAACATAGGATTCACCTCGGTTGAGTGTAATGCTAAAAGCAGTAGAGGTGGTGAAGCTACTCCCATTGGTGAATCTTCCAGAATTCTGAAAATTATCAATGGTAATGGTGGTATTGTTTTCTGTGGCAATGATACCTACCGTAGAGTTGGCAATATCATTGTCTCCTCTGGTGCGGGCGGTGTTCTCAGGAGTATATACAAAGAACTCTGTCCCCAATCCTGCCTTGCCTTTAGAGGTGACAATCTCGGCTTGACTGGTCATTACAAAGCGATAGTGTGCAAAAAATTTGTGGTCAGCCACCAGATGTAGTCCTTTCTTGCCTACGACAGATTTTTCAGAATTTGAAATAGCAGTCATTAATGCCTCATCAATATAGACAATGCCAGGATTCCCTTTGCTGATGAAGATTTGGTTGATTAGGGTATTATTGTTGTAGATATTTACTGTAAAAGGAGTAGTTGTATCAGTAGATAAATAGAGATACTGAGCTTCACCAGAAGTATCAGCGGAAGATGATTTTGCAAAAGGAGCTAGCCAATGCTCTGTATCCATCTGAGCAAAAGACCATAGCGAAATGATGTAGAGAAGTATAGATAGAATGCGTTTCATACAAGATGGGTTAAATCTATGCAAATGTAGAGAATATAAAAAATAAAAACGCCATCTTTCGACAGCGTTTTTTATAGTATGTTTTAATATTACTAATTACAAAGAAACTCTTACAAATTTCACTACTTCCAATTCTGGGTTTACAGATTTCACATAATCAGCCACTTTCAAATCTCCATCTTTGATGTAGTTTTGGTCAAGAAGGGCTTTCTCTTGGTCAAGTGAAGTGTTATCGCTGATGAATCTTTGCAACTTACCAGGTAAGATTTTATCCCAGATTTGCTCTGGCTTACCTTCAGCTTTCAATTCAGCTTTAGCATCTTCTTCTGCTTGCTTCAATACTTCTTCTGATAATTGAGAGTAAGAAACATATTTAGGTACATTTTTCAATGGCTTACCAAGACGCACCAATTCCTCATTATCTTTCTGGATTGTAGCGATACGAGCGTCTGTCTCTGCTGCTACAAACTCTGGAGAAAATTCTTTGTAAGAAAGCACCTCAGGGCTCATAGAAGCCACTTGCATAGAGATATTTCTTGCAGCCTCTGCACCACCTTCTACATTAGCAGAAAGAGCGGTAATAGCAGCAATCTTGTTTCCTGCGTGGATGTAAGCACCCAAGAAAGGTCCTTCGATTTTTTCAAAAGCACCGATTTCAATTTTCTCTCCGATAACTCCTGTTTGCTCGATAAGTTTTTCAGAAACAGAAATTCCCTCATAGTCAGAAGCCAATAATTCTTCTTTTGTAGAGAACTCAAGAGCTTTTTCAGCCAAATCATTAGCCAATTTGATGAAAGCTTCTCCTTTAGCTACGAAATCGGTCTCGCAGTTCAAAGAGATGACAGCACCTTTGGTGTTATCAGCATTTACTTTTGCAATTACAGCGCCTTCAGAAGACTCTCTATCAGCTCTGTTAGCAGCTACTTTTTGTCCTTTTTTTCTAAGGATTTCAATTGCTTTGTCAAAATCTCCCTCTGCTTCTACAAGAGCTTTTTTGCAGTCCATCATCCCTGCACCTGTTGTGTTTCTTAGTTTTGCTACATCTGCAGCTACTGGTGTGTACATATTTTTAATGTTTTTTATTAAAAAAGATTCTATTATGCCCCTTTTTTGAGCCTTGCAAAGATAATAAAATCTATGTAAACTAAAAATGGAATTTCTGCGTTAGATAACCATAAAATTTTATTGGTGATGAAAAAGTTTCTTTTAATACTATTGTTGGGAGCGAGTGGTCTTGTTTATTCTCAGAATTATACGGTAGAGCAAGTAGAAAAAACTAATGATGTAAAGGTGGTTGCCAACTTTATCAAGAATAATCCCAACCATCCTAAAACGCCTGAATTTAAGAGGAAACTCTATGCAATGCTGAATGGTGGCAATCCAGAAATAGCAAAGCCTACGATAACTCTGATGCAGAAAAAAACATCTGCTGCAAGTGCCAAAGGTGATGCTAAAAATAGAGGAGAAGTAAGTGGTGAGAATAAAAAAACAGCAGAGCTACTGACGCATTTGTTCAATAATGACCCAGCAAAGAAAGAAGCTTATATCCATATCAAAAATCTTTCTAAATGTAATCTTTTAGTGAAAATCAGTGGGAAAAAGTTTTATAATCTGACGGTTCCAGCAGCTAATAGCAACTATATCTTACTTCCCAAAGGGTCTTATACCATTACCACTATGGTATGCGATGCAAAATACTCTGAGGTGAAAAACCTCCAAAAAGATATGGAAATCGCCCTCAATGCTGTTAGTACTCATAGATAATAGAGAAAGGACTGAATAAAAAAAGCAGAAATCTTAATTAAATTGGTTAAGAATTTCTGCTTTCGTGTAAAAAATGAAAAAGGTTAGCCTTTAAACTCACCCATTGCAATGAATTTCTCTTGTCTTTGGGCAATGAGTTCTTTCTCTGAAAACTTACTAAACGCTTTGATGTTTTGTAAGATAGATTGTTTTACATTATTATACGCCACCTGCGGTTCATAATGAGCCCCGCCCAGAGGCTCTTCTATAATGCCGTCTATGATTTTTTGTTTCAGCATATCCTTAGGCGTTAGTTTTAGAGCATTGGCAGCATCTTCTTTGTGGTCCCAGTTTCTCCAAAGGATAGAAGAGCAGCTTTCTGGTGCTATTACAGAATACCAAGTATATTGTAGCATATAGACCTTGTTGCCTACCCCGATGCCCAAGGCACCACCGCTGGCACCTTCCCCTATGACATAGGAAAAGATAGGCGTTTTCAGCTGGGTCATATCATAGATGTTTCTAGCAATGGCCTCTCCTTGTCCTCTTTCCTCTGCTTCCAATCCTGGGTAAGCACCAGGCGTATCCATAAAGGTAATCACAGGGATTCTGAATTTCTCAGCTAGTTTCATCAGTCTATTGGCTTTTCTGTAGCCATCGGGATTGGGCATTCCGAAACGGCGTTGCTGGCGTTCTTTGGTGGTACGCCCCTTTTGGGTTCCAATGAACATTACCGTTTGTCCATCTATTTTGGCTAAGCCTCCTACCATTGCAGCATCATCTGCATAGGAGCGGTCGCCGTGTAGCTCTAGGAAAGAGCCTTTGTCTGCAATACCATTAATATAATCTAAGGTATAAGGACGCATAGGGTGTCTGGAAAGCTGTACCGTTTGCCAAGGCGTTAGGTTGCCATAGATTTCCTTTTTCTTTTGGATGATTTTGTCTTCTATTTGGCTACAAGCCAATTTAACATCTACGCCACTTTCTTCACCCACCAAGGAGCAGGTCTGGTATTGCTCCATTAATTCTTTTATAGGTAATTCAAATTCTAAATATTCCATATTGAGGTTTCATTCAAGTTTGTTAAGCCACCAAATTTATAAAATATTGTGGACTTATGAGATATGATTGATGGCATTTTTTATACGAGCCAAACTTTCTGCCTTGCCCAAGATGGCTAAAATGTCTGGTACATCTGGGCCTTTCAGCTCCCCCACTAAGGTTAAACGCAGGGGCATCATCACTTTGCCCATTCCCAGAGATTGGCTTTCTGCAAAGGTGTGAATGGCGTTTTTAAGGGCATCTGCGGAGAAATCGGTTTGCTCTAAAACATCGCAGAGTGCAGAGAGATGCTGGGTGGTATCTGCATTCCAAGCTTTTTTCAGAGCCTTTTCATCGTAAGATTTAGGAGCTTCAAAGAAGAAAGTACCATTGCTATAAATATCTTTCACGAAGGTGGCTCTTTCTTTCATCAGGGAAATAATGGTGAGTAGGGTTTCATCTGATAGGTTGGTAGCCTGCACTTCGCTAAGGTCTTTCAGTAGTGGCAATAGCTCTTCATTGGTTTTCTTTTGCAGGTATTGCTGGTTAAACCACTCTGCTTTTTCTTTGCTGAATCTGGCTCCTGCTTTGTGTACTTTGTAGAGGTCAAATTCCTGAATCATTTCTTCCAAAGAGAGAATTTCTTTGTCTTCGGAAGGCGACCAGCCTAGAAGGGTGAGAAAATTGATAAACGACTCTGGAAAGTAGCCTTCTTCTCTATAGCCTTTGGATACGCTTCCTGTGGCAGGGTCGGTAAAATTGAGTGGAAATACTGGAAATCCAAATTTATCTCCATCTCTTTTGCTGAGTTTTCCTTTGCCTTCTGGCTTTAGAATCAGGGAAAGGTGGGCAAACTGTGGTGCTTCCCAACCCATAGCTTCATAGAGTAGAATGTGCAAGCCTAAGGAAGGTAGCCACTCTTCACCACGGATAACGTGGGAGATTTTCATCTCGTGGTCGTCTATAATGTTAGCAAAATGATAGGTCGGCATTCCGTCATTTTTTACTAAGACCTTATCATCTAATGTATCGGTATTCACAGAAAAGGTACCGCGGATGATGTCTTCCAAAGTAAGGATTCTATCCACGGGCATCTTAAAACGAACCACATAAGGGGTATTTTCAGCCAAAAGTTTTTTCACTTCTTCCTCGGGAAGGGTAAGGCTGTTTCTTAGTCGGTTTCGGGTATAGTTGTTATAGGCAAACACTTCGCCTTTGGCTTCGTATTCCTTTCGGATGGTTTCCAATTCCTCTGGGGTATCAAAGGCAATGTAGGCATAATCTGTTTTTAGGATTTGTTCGGTATATTGGTTGTAGATAGCTCTTCGCTCACTTTGGCGATAAGGGGCGTATGGGCCGCCGTGTTTAGGGCTTTCATCTGGAATGATGCCACACCACTCTAAGGCTTCCATAATATAATCTTCTGCACCTTCTACATATCTTGTGGTATCGGTATCTTCTATTCTTAGAACGAAATCGCCACCTTTATTTTTAGCAAATAGATAATCGTACAGGGCGGTTCTTACCCCTCCTAAATGAAGAGGCCCCGTAGGGCTTGGAGCAAATCTGACTCTTACTTTACTCATTGTTTTTATTTTTTGAAGGTACAAATTTAAGGATTAAAAATAATTTGATAAGCCTAGTGATGAGGAATGTATGCAAGAAAGGGAAGAACGCGGGATTAATGAAGCTGGGTAAAGCGATGTGGAGCTTCTATGTTTATTGAAAAGAGTATATTAAACAGTTAGTGATTTTAGCCAATTTATAAAGCTATATTTTTGTACGATGTCATCAGATGGTTTGATATAAGGTTTTTGTAGGAAATTTATGATAGTCTCGTAATTGAGTTGGTCAATAGTATTGAAAACGAGATGGTTATTTTCGTGGTAAAAGTCCATATTCTTTACCGTTTCATTATTGGTGATGATTTTTTGTGAAAAATGTAGAGCCTCGAAGAAACGAAGCGATAATCCGTTGTGACAGCTCGTTTTTAGGTCAATAAGGACATTGAATTCGCTGGAGTTCTTCAAGATTTCTTTATACGATATTTCTCTATGAGTAATGTTTATGTCGGGGTGCTTTTTGCTTTGTTTTCCTGTAATGTCAAATAAAGTAAAAGAATTATTAAACTCACCTTGCTTTAGCATATTGGATATTCTAGTAATTACTTCTAGACGGTCATCTTGTAAAGTCCCAATATAGTAAAAATCGTATTTTTTTGCAGGAATAGGAAGATAATCAAAGTAAAAATTATTGGTGGAGATGAGATGGGGATACTGTGTAGAATATTGTTCAAAGTCATCATTGTCAAATACAGCAAAGGTATCATAGCTATTGATGATATTGTCGGTTAATTTAAACCTAGAAAAGCCATCCCATTGGTAAGCGATGATTTTTTTGCAGATTTTTTTTAGATATTTAGGAATATTTTCCCCGTATAAATCTGGGCGAATGACCAATGCGAAATCAAAAATGGGTTGAGAAGAATAAATATCTCTGACGAAAGCTTGCTCTCGATATTGCATTTTTAGGCGGTCTTTGTAATCTTTTTGTCCTAAAAAGGTTTTTCTAAAAAAATTATCTAATCGCTGACCAATACTTTTATACTTAAAATCTGGTTCACTAAAAAACGTAACATTGTAGCCTACATATTCTATATTTTTTATAATCAGCTCGTGTATGGAGGCGTGTTTGGGCATTATTAAAAGAACATTTTTTTTCATTTTATAATTCCATTTTTTGCTTTATAATTGCTGTCTTTCAGGGCTTTTTCCATAAGGGTATGATTGGCTTCTAGATTATCTTTAGAGTGTTCTTTATGATAGAGATGGTACTGTACAGCCGCTAATTTAACTTTTTTTCGGAAACACCCTTTCTTGATTAGTCGGATAACGATGTCTGAATCTTCTCTACCCCAACCTACAAAATCTTCATCGTAGCCGTTGATTTCCATTAAGTCTTTTTTCCAAAAACTCATATTACAGCCTCGTATTCTGCTGGTCATTTTTTCTATTGGGCTATTTTGAGGCTTGGAAAAGACATTGAAAAAAGGGCAATATATTGCATTAAATCTATTGCTGATACCCTTTGTAAACAGATTGAAATGAATGTTTTTTTTCTGAAAAGCGATAGCCGTAGTTTCTGGGCTTAAAAGTACTCGGGAACCTGTGATGAAACAATCTTTCTGTGCGAGTCTCTTGTGGTCGCCCACAAAATTAGGATGTAAAACCACATCACCATCTATCTGGATGATGTACTCATATTTTGCCTTTGCTATTGCTTTGTTTCTAATCGCAGATAGACGAAAACCCTCATCTTCGTGCCAAATATGATGAAGTGGAATAGGGAATATGTTCTGATAAGCCTCTATTAGCTGTCTGGTGTCCTCTCTGGAGCCATCATCAGCAATAAGAACTTCGTTGGGAAGTATTTTTTGTTTTAAAACACTTTTTAGGACTAATTCTAGAGCTTCTTTCCAATTATATGTGGCAATGATAAGGGAAACTTTCATTTAAAATGTCTTTTGGCAAAAATATGTATTTTTGTAAGAATATGGAAACTAAGTTATATGGATAGATACAGTAATGCTAATATAGGATTTTTCATCATAGATTATTCCTCGGGCGGGGGAGTAGAGCGTGTTACAGCCAATCTGATGCGAGAGTTTTCAGAACAAGGATTTCAACATCTGTATTTGATATCATTAAAAGCGGACAACCAGCAGCCAGCGATGGGTTATCCTGCGGTAAAAGATTTGAAAATTTTAGGTCGGAAAAAAGGCTTCGCGGAGGAATTTGGGAATTATTTGAAACAACAAAATATCCAGCACTTGATTTTTCAAGGCGATAATATGACCATTGGTTTGGAAGTTTTGAAAGCAGCAAAATTGGCAAACTGTAAAGCGTATCCGCAATACCACGGCTCGCCGTATGCTTATCTCAGAAAGTACCCCGATGCGGAACACGCTAATCTTTTGAAAAGACTATTGGCTAGTATTGTGTACCCGTTTAAAAAGAGCAAGCTTAGAAAATTTATTCAATCTTCCCCGCAAGGTCTATTCTGTGTAAGCAATGGCTCTGCTGATGAGCTGAAACATCTTTTCCGAGGAGAAAATACCATTGTCAATAAGATTAAAGTGATTCACAACCCGATATTGTTGAATGAACGGATAGCATCGAACAAGCAAAATCGGATTACTTTAGTTTCCAGATTAGAAAGTAGGCATAAAAATGCTTTCTTAGCATTAAAGGCTTGGGAATTGATAGCAGAAAAATATCCTAATTGGCGATTGGTCATCTTAGGAAGTGGTGGTTTAGAGTCTAAGATGAAAAGATATTGCGAAAGGTATAATGTTAAAAATGTTGATTTTAAGGGGTTTGTGAAGAATGTGGAAGCAGAATTGGCATTGAGTAAAATTTCCATCAATGTGTCCAATTGTGAAGGGTTTTCTATGGCTATTGCTGAAGCAATTACCCAAGGTAATGCTATTGCGATAACAGATAGCGATGGAGGCATCAGAGATATGGGAATACACTATGAAACAGCACTAGTATCTCCTAAAAACGATGCCCAAGATTTGGCAAAACATATTGCCCAATTAATCGAAGATAATAACCTTATGAAAAGGTTGTCAGAAAATGCCTACGAAAATTTAAGGCAAATGACATTAGAAGAAAAACCGTTTTCTTTATGGATAAAGATGTTTGCCAGTTAAAAACTTTCCCCCTTTCTAAAAGAAAGAGGGAAAATGTTGTTTCTATTTACCAAACTCTAAAATTGTTTTTTCAATAATAGCAATGCATTCCATCAGTTGCTCCTCTGTGATTACCAAAGGAGGTGCCAAACGGATGATATTGCCGTGGGTAGGCTTGGCTAATAAACCATTCTCTTTCAGAGCTACGCAGAGATTCCACGCTGTAGGGCTGTCTTGGCTATCATTGATGATAATGGCATTCAGCAGTCCTTTTCCTCTTACAGAATGTACCAAATCGGTTTTAGCGATGATTTTATTCATCTCTGAACGGAAGATGTTCCCCAGTTTTTCTGCTCTCTCGGAGAGTTGCTCTTCTTCTACCACATCTAGAGCTGCCATTGCCACGGCACAAGCCAACGGATTACCACCAAAGGTAGAGCCGTGCTGCCCTGGATGAATCACCTTCATAATGTTGTTATTTGCCAATACCGCAGATACAGGATACATCCCTCCAGAAAGGGCTTTTCCTAAAATAAGAATATCTGGCTGAACCTCCTCGTGATGACAAGCGATGAGTCTTCCCGTTCTGGCAATTCCCGTCTGTACCTCGTCTGCAATGAACAGAACATTGTGCTTTTTACAAAGCTCTGACGCACCTTTTAAGAACCCTTCATCTGGAACATAGACTCCCGCTTCACCTTGAATAGGCTCTACTAAAAATGCTGCAATATGTTCTGCATCGCCTGATAAAACCTCTTCCAATTCTTTCAAATCATTGTATTGAATTTTGATGAATCCTGGTGTGAAAGGGCCGTAATTGTTGTGAGCATCAGGGTCATTAGAGAAAGAAACGATGGTGGTAGTTCTTCCGTGGAAGTTATTTTCGCAAACAATGATTTTAGCGTTATTTCCTTTAATTCCTTTCACCTCATACGCCCATTTTCTGGCTAGTTTGATGGCGGTTTCTACCGCTTCCGCTCCCGAGTTCATCGGAAGTACTTTATCAAAACCAAACAATGAAGTGATTTTCTTTTCGTATTCTCCCAATTTAGAATTGTAGAATGCTCTAGAAGTAAGGGCTAGGGTCTGTGCTTGTTCCACCAAAGCATTCACAATTTTAGGATGAGAATGCCCTTGGTTTACAGCAGAGTAAGCGGAGAGAAAATCAAAATATTGTTTTCCTTCCACATCCCACACATACACGCCTTCTCCTTTGTCTAGCACTACAGGAAGAGGGTGGTAGTTGTGAGCACCGTGTTGGTCTTCAAGGTCTATGAAATACTGAGAATTTTTAGTCTTTTTTGTTGACATTTGTATGATATTTACTGGATTTAAATCTTTTATTTGATAAAAAACCGCCTCAAAAAGACGGTTTTAATGATTTTACATATCGTAATTTTTATCCATTTTAAAGGACTCCATAAATTTGGTGGTATAGTTACCTTCCACAAAATCTGGGTCATCCATCAGTTGTCTATGGAACGGAATAGTAGTTTTAATACCATCGATATAAAACTCTTCCAATGCTCGTTTCATTTTTGCAATTGCCTCTTCTCTGGTCTGTGCCGTAGTGATGAGTTTTGCAATCATAGAATCATAGTTAGATGGAATGGTATAGCCAGAATAAACGTGGGTATCAATTCTAATACCGTGCCCTCCTGGGATATTCAGTCCACTGATTTTTCCTGGGCTTGGACGGAAATCTGCATAAGGATCTTCCGCATTGATTCTACATTCTATAGAGTGCAGTTTCGGAAAATGGTTGATGCCAGAGATTGGCGTACCAGCTGCCAGTAGAATCTGTTCTCTAATCAAGTCGTAATCAATAACTTGTTCAGTGATAGGGTGTTCTACTTGGATTCTGGTGTTCATTTCCATAAAATAGAAATTTCTGTGTTTGTCCACCAAGAATTCAATAGTACCTACCCCTTCGTAGCCAATAAATTCAGCCGCTTTCACCGCAGCATCTCCCATTTTTTGACGAAGTTCATCGGTCATAAAAGGTGATGGCGTTTCCTCCACCAGTTTCTGATTTCTTCTTTGGATAGAACAATCTCTCTCCGAAAGGTGACACGCTTTCCCAAATTGGTCTCCCGCGATTTGAATTTCAATATGGCGAGGCTCTTCGATGAGTTTTTCCATATACATCCCACCATTGCCAAAGGCTGCCGTAGCCTCCTGAATGGCAGAATCCCAATGATCTTTCAGATCCTCTGCTTTCCACACCGCACGCATTCCTTTACCACCGCCACCAGCAGTAGCTTTTATCATCACAGGATAGCCTATTTCTTCTGCTATTTTTGCAGCTTCTTCATAAGATTCTATCAATCCATCAGAGCCAGGTACGCAAGATACACCTGCTGCTTTCATTGTAGCTTTTGCATTGGCTTTATCTCCCATTTTCTCTATTTGCTCAGGGGTAGCACCAATGAACTTGATACCATTTTTCTGGCAAATTCTGGAGAAATTAGCATTTTCAGACAAGAAGCCATACCCTGGATGGATGGCGTCTGCATTGGTGATTTCTGCAGCTGCAAGAATGTTAGGAATATTAAGGTAAGAATCCTTACTCATTGCAGGTCCTATACAAACGGCTTCATCTGCAAATCTCACGTGGAGACTATCTTTGTCTGCCGTAGAATATACTGCAACCGTTTTGATTCCCATTTCCCTGCAAGTGCGTAGAATACGCATTGCGATTTCACCACGATTGGCTATTAATATTTTTTTGAACATAATTTTAATTAGTTAATCTGATAATTAGTTAATTTAGTAATGTTTACCTTTTGAATTTGAGAATTTAAAATTATCTAATTAGCTCATTTTCAAATTACTAATTTCTAAGATGGATCTACCAAGAATAACGGTTGATCGTATTCTACAGGCGTTGCATCATCTACTAAAATCTTCACGATTTTTCCAGAAACCTCAGATTCTATCTGGTTGAAAAGTTTCATAGCTTCTATCACGCAAACCACTTTTCCTTCAGAAACAGCATCTCCCACATTTACAAAAGGGTCTTTATCTGGGGACGGTTTTCTGTAGAAAGTTCCAATCATAGGAGATTTAATGGTGATAAATTTACTATCATCTGCCGGAGTTTCTGCTTTTTCTGTAGCTACCGGAGTTGCAGGAGCTGCCGCTACTGGAGCAGGAGCTACTGGAGCCGTTTGGAAAACTTGTGGCTGAGGTACAAAGTTTACAGCTTCATTACCCGCCAATGGCGTTTTAATGGTAATTTCAAAATCTTTTGTTTTGTATTTAACTTCTGATACTTCAGCTTTAGATACAAATTTGATCAGGTTTTGTATTTCTCTAATGTCCATAATACTTATTTGAATAGTGCCCAAAAATACGAAAAAAAACAAAAAGCCACTCAATTTTTTAGAAAAATGAGTGGCTTTTGTATGAAAATGAAGTTTAACCAATGATTTTTAGTTCTCTTCAGTAGTTTCAGTTTCTTTTTCCATTACTACTTTTCCTCTGTAGTAAAGTTTACCTTCGTGCCAATGTGCTCTGTGGTAAAGGTGTAATTCACCTGTAGTTGCATCTTTAGCCAATTGAGGAACTACTGCTTTGTAATGTGTTCTTCTTTTGTCTCTTCTTGTGCTTGATTGTCTTCTCTTTGGATGTGCCATTTCTAATAATTTTTTTGATGAGCGATGAGATTCATCATCTCATCATATTTAAACTATTTATTTTATTTTTTTAATTTCTTTAATGCTTCCCACCTAGGGTCTATATGGTCTTCGGTGGAGTCTTCTTGCTCTTTGGGGCTGTACTGTTCTATTATTTCTAAATCTTCCTCTTTCAGGTTAGGTGAAAGTTTTTTCATCGGGATAGATAATATGATGCTTTCATAAATCATCTGGGCAATATTGAAAGCGTAGTCCGTACTAGGTATGGTAATCACTTCTTCATTGCTATCGTCATATTCTTCACCGAATTTTACCAAAAGTTTCATTTCGTTCTCTACATTATAGTCAAACGCATCATTGCTGATGTCGCATTGTAATGTAACCCAGCCTTTGGTGCTAATCCAAAACTCAAGAAAGGTAGAGTGTTTGTCCATTAGGATATTGGCTTCTACTCTTGGGTTAGAAAATTCTTGTTCAGTCTCAAAAAGTTCAAAGAACGCTTGTTTAATCTCAAATTGGAACTCGTGTTTTCCTTCCTTTAATCCAGAAAATACGATATCATAATTTTTAAACTTATCCATAAAATGAGGTTGCAAAGATATATATATTTTTTGAATTTGCAAATATTTATACCGCTGATTTTTTTGCTGCTACAAAAATAATGAAAAATAATGACTTAGGTGAGAATGAGAGAGAAGTTAAAAAAAAAATAAAAGGATTTGGCATATTGATTTTTTTTCTTATATTTATTGGCTGAAAGGTAACCTTAAAATTTTTGAAATATGAATGAGTTTATTTTAATGGTTTTGGTGTTAATGTTTTTAGTTTTAAAATGGAATAAAAAGTTGGAATTTCTTAAAACTAGAAATTGGCAGTTGGGGATTCTCTCTATATTGAGTGTATTTTTCCTATATCATTTAGGTATTTTAGTTTGGGAATCTCTTTATAGTCAAATTCTCAACTTGAAAATTTTCCAAATGCTACTTTTGTTATCAGCTGTACTTGTAATGAGTATTAAGCATTTTAGAAAAAAGTATCAAAATTAAAAATAATAGTTATGAAGAATATTTTTGTTATTATCTTAATGGTGAGTGGTTTTTTATCTGCTCAAAATAGGTTTCAGTATCAAGTGGTATTTAAAATAGATTCTCTGAATAGAGATTTTGTTCAGACAGAACTCTTTAACTTGGATTTTGCTGATGGAGAAACTATCTTCTATCCCGCCACTTATGTGAAGGCAGATTCTGTGATGGAGCGAGGCGGAAGAGCAAGTAGTGTGTTGAACCAAAAAATAGATTTTGTGGTAATGAAAAATCACAAAACGCAGGAAATGGGTTTTATGGATATGCTGGGAATGATGAGATTATCTACAGTGGAACCTCGTGAACTGAAATGGAAAGTTATCAATGAAACTAAAAAAGTAGAGCAATATACCTTGCAAAAGGCAATGACTCATTTTGCAGGAAGAGAATGGACAGCGTGGTTTTCAAAAGATGTTCAGATTCAAGATGGACCATATAAGTTCAAAGGATTGCCAGGATTGGTATTTAGTGTAGAAGATAGCAAGAAAGATTATGTCTTTGAACTTATTAATATTCAGAAAATTGAAAAGCCAATGAGATTGGAGTTTTTTGATAAATTGAAACTGAAGGCTATAAAAGTAGATTATGAGAAGTTTAAGAAGATGAAGCAAAAATATCAAGAAAATCCAGAAGCGTTTTTTCAACAACTTCCAGGCTTTTCAGAAATGCCAGCAGATGAGTTAAAGAATATTATTTCAACCTTTGTAGAAAGAGAGAAAAAACAGAATAATAAGATAGAACTTTCAATGAATTAAAACGCGAAGCGGTCATCAGACGATGACCGCTTCGCTATTATCCTTCGGGAATTTCTGGTAAATCTTCATCTACACCGCTATCAGCGGTGGTTTTTCTCGGTTGAAGTCGGTTTTTGAGAAGTTCCTGATACTCTTGTCTATTTCTAAAAATTTTAATTCCCGTGAAGATAGCTTCTGTAAGGCTTCTTTCATCGGCAATGTTTTTTCCAGCAATATCGTACGCTGTGCCGTGGTCTGGCGAAGTGCGGATGTACGGCAATCCCGCTGTGTAATTAACCCCCTCTTCGTAAGCCAATGTTTTGAAAGGTGCTAAACCTTGGTCGTGATACATTGCTAATACGGCGTCATAGTTTTGATACTTATTGGGCTGGAAAAAGCTATCCGCAGGGAAAGGGCCAAAGGCTAAAATGCCACTATCAAACATTTCATCTATTGCAGGGGAGATGAGGTCTATTTCTTCTTTTCCTATGGCACCGCCATCACCAGCGTGAGGGTTTAGCCCCAATACAGCAATTTTAGGTTTGACAATCTGGAAATCCTCTATCAAGGTTTGGTGGAGGAGTTTGATTTGCTTTTTTATTTTCTCTTTGGAGATATTTTGTGCTACTTCAGAGATAGGGATGTGGTGGGTAGATACAGCCACTTTCAAATCTTCCGTTACCAAAAACATCAGTCCTTTTTTACCAAATTTTTCTTCAAAAAAGCCTGTATGTCCAGCGTGTTTGAAACCCTGTTTCATCATCTCATCTTTATTGATGGGAGCGGTTACCAAAACATCTATATCTCCATTAATAAGGGCGTTGGTGGCGGCTTCTAGAGAATCTATTGCCATTCTGGTAGATTCTTCGGTAGGGGAGCCTAGCTCTACATTCACATTGTCTTTCCAGAGGTTCACCATATTCAGTTTACCAGATTGAGCTTGAGACGCTTCCGTGATATAGTTGAAATTAAGATTGAGCTTGAAGATGTTTTTCTGATAGGTGAATAGTTTCCCTGAAGCAAAAATAATGGGTGTAAAAAAATCTGTGATATGCTTATCTTTAAGGGCTTTCATAATGATTTCTGGCCCAATGCCATTAAAATCACCTACGGAGAAGCCTATTTTTATTTTTGGATGTTTAGAACTCATATTTATTAATTATCTTTGAAGAAGAATTTTTTATGATGTTACAAATTTAGCAAAAAGAATAATATGTTTACAGGAATTGTTGAAGCAATAGGAAAAGTAGAAGAAATAAGAAAAGAGGGAACCAATATTCATTTTACATTAAGTTGCCCATTTACGGGGGAATTGAAGATAGATCAAAGTGTGGCTCATAACGGTTGTTGCCTTACGGTGGTGGAGTTGCTAGGGGATAAGTATCGTGTAACGGCGATAGATGAAACGCTGGAAAAAACCAATTTAGGCACTTGGCAGGTGGGTACGCTGGTTAATTTGGAGCGATGTGTAAAGATGGATGGGCGTTTAGATGGGCACATTGTGCAAGGGCATATAGACGCTACTGCAAAAATTATTGGTATAGAAAACAAGAATGGCAGTTATTTTGTTACATTCCAATACGATTCTGAGGAGTTTATTACCGTTCCGCAAGGTTCTATCACTGTTAATGGGATTAGCCTAACGGTGGCGGAGAGTGGAGATGATACTTTCTCGGTAGCCCTTATCCCTTATACTTGGGAGTTTACCAATATGAAAACTCTAAAACAAGGTGATGAAGTTAATTTGGAGTTTGATATTGTGGGCAAATATGTAGCAAAATTATTAGAGAAACAAAATGCCATTAAGTAAATACAAAGGATATAGTTTACGAAACGGAATTTTCTGGGGATGTTTATTAGTTTGCTTGCTGAGTATTCTTGGCTCAGCTTTGGTGTCTTATAATGTCTTAAAAGAAAATGCGATAGAACAAAGTAGAACAGATCAACAGAAAAAATCTGATGCTCTGATGGCGGCGTTGGACTACGCTGTGAGCCACGAGCAAGCATCTACAGAAGATTTACCCAGAATATTAGGTAATAAAATTTTTGAAATATCAGACATTAGTGATACCGATGTTGTCATCTACGATTTGAAAGGGAACTATCTCTTGTCTAATAAAGATGCGGAGCAAGTAGCACAGAAAAAACTTTCGGATTTTTTGTTGAAAAGAATATTATCCGAAAAAGTAAGGGTGGATTTTCAGAGCTATGATACTCAGCTAAACTCTGAGGTTATTTCCTCTTATATGATTCTTAGAAACAATGTTTTAGAGCCTATTGCTATCGTTTATTATCCTTACTATCATAGTGATGATGTTTATCTTAATGTACTTAATAAGTATGTGAGAAATCTCATTATTGTCAATCTTTTGATTATTCTGATTGCGATAAGAATCAGTTGGAGAATTTCTAAAAACCTTACCAAATCTCTTACTAAATTTGCTGAACATACGAGTAAATTTACCCTTTTTGAAAGGGATATAAAACCTATTCGTTATTATCAGAAAGATGAACTGAGTATTTTGGTGAAATCTTATAACAGAATGGTACTTACAATACAAGAGCAGAGAGAGCGTTTAACCCTTTTGGAAAAAGAACAAGCGTGGAGAGAGATGGCAAAACAAGTAGCTCACGAAGTGAAAAATCCGCTAACGCCAATGAAACTGACCATTCAAAACTTTAAAAGAAAATTTGACCCGAATGACCCTAATATAGAGGAGAAAGTAGGGCAGATAGCAGATGCTATGGTACACCAGATAGATTCGATAGCTACTGTAGCTACCGCTTTTTCACAATTTGTACAACTACCAGAGAAGAATAATGAAGACATTGATTTAAAGCAAGAAATTACCAATATTGTAAAAGCTTTTGATGATGAGAATATTTTTGTCCACTCCAACCGAAACGAAATTTCAATAAAGATGGATAAAATTTATCTCAATCGTATTATGACCAATCTTATTACCAATGCACAACAAGCAGTTGTAGAGGGGCGAAAATCTATGATTAATGTAGATGTAGAACAGCATCAGAAAAGAGTTATAATTTCTGTAGAAGATAATGGTGTAGGTATAAAGGAAGATATGTATGATAGAATCTTTGAACCAAGTTTTACTTCTAAAAATTCTGGAATGGGCTTGGGGCTTACAATGGTGAGGAAGATGATAGAGGATTACCAAGGGTCTATTACCGTGAAATCCGAGTTGGGGAAAGGGACTAAATTTACCATTACACTTCCTGCTAATGTCTAGAGGGATGAAGCTATTTATATTCCAACAGTTTGATATCAAGCAGTCTTCGGAGGTGTTTCGGGTGGGGACAGATGGTGTTTTGCTTGGTGCATTGGCACAATGTGAAGGGGCGAGCAGAGCTCTTGAAATAGGAACGGGTACGGGGCTAATTTCCCTGATGCTGGCACAGAGAAACCCTGAATTGCAAATTTTAGCTTTGGATATTAATCCGCAGGCAGTGGCTTTAGCTCAGGAAAATTTTTTAGCTTCTCCTTTTTCATCACGATTGAGAGTGCAAGAGAGGGATTTTAAAATGTTTTCTTCCGAAAATCAATGGGATTGGATGGTTTCTAATCCACCTTACTTTGATGAAAATACCTCTCAAAAAGATGTCCTAGCGAGGCAAAAAATAGAATTAGAATTTTCAGATTTGATTCATAAATCTTCGGAGTTTCTTACGGAGCAAGGGGTATTATCGCTTATTATTCCCGCAGAAAGTGGGGCGGAAATGGTAAGGCTAGCGGCAGAATGCCATTTTCATCTCATCCGAAAAATCAATATACAAGGGATTAAAGGAGGTAAAGTGAAACGCTTCATTTTAGAGTTTTCCAAAACACCAAAACCGCTGAATGAAACCACCTTCACCATCGAAGAAAAAGCAAGGCAATATTCATCAGAATATTTAGAACTCACCAAGGCGTTTCATTGTTTTAATAAGAAATAAAAAATCCTACATATTGCAGGATTTTGTAGTATTTAGGATTCAAAAAGTTCTGTAGTATCCATTACCGTTACGGCACCATCTTCGCATTTAATGGCTTCCCCTGGGAAGTTGTGTATCATATGGTAATCGTGTGTCGCCATCACTACCGCAGAATTGTTTTCTAAAGCCACATTTTTCAGCAAGGTCATAATCTCATTGCTGGTTTCAGGGTCTAGGTTTCCTGTAGGCTCATCGGCTAAAATCAATTGAGGATGATTGAGTAATGCTCTTGCGATAGCAACACGCTGCTGCTCGCCGCCCGAAAGTTCGTGAGGCATTTTATGTTTTTTACTTTTCATTCCCACGCTGCCCAATACTTCGTTGATGCGGTCGTCTATTCGGGTCTTATCTTTCCAGCCTGTTGCCTCCAATACAAATTTTAGGTTTTTTTTCACCGTTCTATCAGATAGCAATTGGAAATCTTGGAAAACAATGCCTAATTTTCTCCTCAAATCTGGAATTTGAGAGGTTCTTAGTTTGGCTAAATCAAACCCTGCTACATTGCCATCTCCCTGAGCTAAAGGGATATGCCCATACAATGTTTTGAGCAAGGAACTCTTTCCAGAGCCTGTTTTCCCAATGAGGTAGCAAAATCTCCCCTTCTTAATGTTGAGATTAACATTAGAAAGCACAGTGAAATTTTTCTGGGCAATTTTAGCATTTTTAAGGCTGATGATGTCATCTCCTGAAATATTGCTGTGTGGCATAGCGTTTAGATTTTTATGAATTCCAAAAGTAAGGAAAACTTTATTTCGTTGCTAATTTTTATCAAATTTTAACAACAAAAAATGCTTGAAAAATGATTTCAAGCATATTCCGTATATGTGATGAGAATTATCTCTTTGCTCGAGAAGCACTAACAGTTAAGCTTTTTCTGCCTTTTGCTCTTCTTGCTGCCAAAACTCTTCTACCGTTTGGCGTGGACATTCTTTCTCTGAAACCGTGCTTGTTTCTTCTTTTTCTTTCTGATGGTTGGAATGTTCTCTTGCTCATTTCTAATATCTTTAAGTGTCAACTATTTTCTTATAAATTTCAGATTGCAAAAATACAAAATTATTTATACCACACAAATTAATTTCAAAAAAAATAATGCTTTAAACTAAAAAAGCTCTGAATAGGCTAGGGAAGGCTCATTAGAACATCGGTGCTGATAGTGTGATAATAGGAATCGTTCGTTATCAATTCATCCTAAAACATTACCTTTGCAAAAAATCAATAGTTATGTTTACACCTTCGGAACTTTCAGAGATTCGTCAGTTTTTAACACCAGAACGCAAGATAGTTATCATCACCCATTATAATCCAGATGGTGATGCTATAGGGTCTTCGCTTGGACTAAAACATTATCTGAAAACCAAAGGTATAGCAGCAGATGTGGTGGTGCCTAATGATTTTCCGAAGTTTTTGAAATGGATGCCAGAAGCTAAAAAAATTACCATTGCCGAGTATAAAAAGAAAAAAGCACACGAGTTGATAGATGCGGCGGATGTGATGTTTATTTTAGATTTCAATGCGGCACATCGTTCGGGGAACTTAGTGGCACCGTGGATAGAAAAAGCATCAGCGATTAAAATTTTGATAGACCACCACCAGCAACCTGATGCGTTTGATTTTGTCTATTCTGATACCACTATCCCAGCTACTTCGCAGATGGTGTACCACTTTATAGAAGCAATGGAGGATACTCAAAAGGTGAATCTGGATATAGCTCAATGTCTTTATACGGGGATAATGACGGATACGGGAGGCTTTAGATTCCGTTCTACTTCGGCTACTACGCACCGCATCATTGCAGAGCTGATAGACCACGGAGCAGACCCTGCTACCATTACCTCTAACACTTGGGATAATAATACCATTTCTCGTCTTCAATTGCTTTCCTTGGTTTTGGGAAGATTAGAGGTGGTGAAAGATGGTAAAGTAGCCATTCTCTATTTAAAACGAAAAGAATTGCAAGAATTAGGTTTTGAAAAAGGAGATACGGAAGGTTTTGTAAACTATGGGCTTAGCCTGATGGGCACTCGGATGTCGGCATTTTTTATGGAAGATTTGTATGAAGATTTCATTAAGATTTCATTCCGTTCCAAGGATGATGTAGATGTTAATCAGTTTGCGAGAAAGTATTTCAATGGCGGAGGGCATATCAATGCCGCAGGTGGCAAATATTTTAAAACCATTGAGGAAACCATCACCGATTTCAAGGAAAAAATAGAAATAGAGGATTTTTAATTTTTTATTAGTTAGTAAATATTTTTATCAGAAGTTTAATAATGTTTTTAAACTTCTGTTTTTTTTTTTTTTTTTTTTTGTACGGTGATTGATTGAAATTCAAACAATGTATTGCGTATAATTGAAAAATATTATATTATTGCGAAACGAAAAGAATATTAAAAATAAAAAGTGAAAATTTATGAAGAAACTATCAACATTATTGCTGTGCTTGCCACTTGTAGCAATGGCACAGACGGAAGAGCTAAGGAAATTGCCAAAAGTGGAATTGGGCTTCCAAGGAATTAACCTTGGCTATGAATTGCCTTTGGGTAAAAAATGGCTGGTAGAACCACAGATTGGTATGGGTGGTACGGTAGAAATCACGAATTCATCTATCAGCTACCGAATGGGGGCTACGGCATCTCAAAATTATTTTTCTCCTTTCGTGGGCGGGCATCTTCGCTATTATTTCAACCGAGATAGAAGAGAGAGCAAAGGGCATTCTTTGGCGAATAATGCAGGAAGCTATTGGGGGTTCCAAACCAAGATGGTCTATAATAGCAATGTAGATTCTGTATTGGTGAATGATTTCCATTTCGGACAGCAGTTGCCATTGGGCAAAAATTTTGTTTTCCGATACAATGCAGGTGTGGGAATGGGCTTCAATCTTGCGTATGGCTATGGGGCGATTTACCCAATCGTTGGGGCAAGTTTTGGCTATGCGTTTTAGGATAAATATCCCCGCTTCATACACGAAGTGGGGATTTTTGTTTTAGGTCGTTTGCAAACTTTTTAATTTTCTAACAACTCTGTATTTACAATAGCGGCACAGATTTCAGGTTTTTCCCAATGCCCGTTGTGTCCGCAATCCAGCGAATATATTTTGAGATTACTTCGCTGAGGTAATTCTGTGAGCCATTCATTTTTTACGGCTCCATCGTGGCGTCCTGATATGATGAGGATTTTCTTGTTAAATTGTTCTAATATAGCCACTCTATTAGGGCGTTCTATCATTCCGCGTTGGGCAGCTTTTACACCTTCAGGGTTTGTAGAGAGAGCCAGCGTTTTTGCTAAATCTATTTTATCCTTCAAGACATCGCGTTCATTAGGATTGAAGAGATTCGGGATGCTATTATTAACGAACATAGAAAACGCTTGGTCTATAATGCCAAGGCTTCGGTGTCGTATTTGTTTTTTCTCCTCGTCATCAGGCAAAGCTGTTGAGAAGAATAGCGTAAGACTTGCCAAACTATGGGCGTACTTCTCTGCAAAAGCCAAGGAAACATAGCCTCCCATAGAATGCCCTAAGAGATGAAATGTATTCAGCCCCAAGGCGTCGGTTACCTCTTTCACTTTCTCTGCCATCAGCTCCATTGTATGGGTTTGGGCATAGAGGTCGCTTCTGCCGTGCCCTGGCAAATCTATTTTGATGAGGCGAAACCGCTTAGAGAGTAGGTATGTCATATCTTCCCACATCAGGAGATTTTCCATAAAACCGTGTAGAAGTACCAAATTTTGACTTCCTGTTCCGTATATTTCGTAGTTGAGCATCGTATTTTTGTTTACAAAGATAGGGAAGTTTGCCTTGAGCAGGTTAATATGAGCATAAAGCACCAAAATATGAGCAAAATGCACTTCCGAAGCAAAGAAGTTCTTTGTTTTACGCTATGCTGATAAAAAAAGAGCCCTGATTTAGGACTCTTTTATTGAGGGATTATTTCTGTTGTTTAAACCAATTGACGCCGCATTCCAAAAATTGTTTAAAATCTTCTTTCGGCATATAGCCAGAGACGGGCGTATTAATCACCTTGCCATCGGGCGTTACCAGCACATAATGAGGCTGAGAATTATTGTTGAAATTCACCTGCTGAAACATACTCCATCTATCTCCAATGGTTTTGATTTTCTTCATCTGTCCGCCTCCCATATCTATTTTGGTTTGCTGCTCTGCAGGGAGTTCTTCTTTATCATCTACATAGAGCGATGCCAGTACTACATCGTTTTGTAGAATCGGTAAAATATCGGCTTCACTCCATACAAATTCTTCCATCTTACGGCAGTTTTCACAGCCATATCCTGTAAAGTCTATTAGGATAGGTTTGTTTTCCTTCTGGGCTAGTTCCACCGCTTTGAAATAATCGTGCTCTGGGTGCATTCCCAGTATTCCGTCTTTTTCGTTGTGGAAATAGCTTACATTGAGAGGTGGTAAAATCCCTGAAAGCATCTGGAGCTTCGGTTTTTCACTCGGAATCAAACCTTGGATTAGATAAACTAAAAACCCTACACTTAGCACACCAAATACCTTTCTGGTATTAGAGATTTTAGGCTTTTTATCATCGTGTGGAAATCTGATGATGCCGAATAGATAGAGTACCAGTCCCAGTGTGATGATAATCCAAAGGGCAATGAAAAGTTCTCTTTTGAGTAAAAATGTTTTGGAAACCAAATCGGCTTTGGAGAGGAATTTTAGGGCTAATGCCAATTCAATGAAGCCTAAAACTACCTTTACGGTATTCATCCATCCGCCTGATTTCGGTAAAGATTGTAATGCTTGTGGGAATAATGCCAATAGCCCGAATACTATTGCCCACGATAACCCAAACCCTGCTAATGCAAAGGTAAGTAGCATAGGGACATCGCTAGAGCCCGTTACAGCACTTCCCAATAAACTTCCCAAGATAGGTCCTGTACAAGAGAAAGACACAATCACAAGGGTGAGTGCCATAAAGAAAATCCCGATGAGTCCACCGGCTTCCTCTGCTTTAGAAGATTTATTGGCAATGGAACTCGGTAAAGTAATGTCGTAATACCCAAAGAAACTTCCTGCGAAGAAGATGAATATCGCAAAGAAGAATAAATTGAGCCCAACGGAAGTAGAGATTTCATTGAAAATATTTCCTGCAATGCCATCAATTAGATGGAAAGGCATGCTAAGCAATACAAAAATCAAAAGGATAAAAAATCCGTATAATAAAGCATCTCGCTTGCCTTTAGCTTTGTCTTTAGACCCTTTGGTGAAGAAGGATACCGTGAGGGGAATCATCGGGAAGACGCAAGGGGTAAGCAATGCGATAAGCCCCCCTAAGAAACCAAGGAAAAGGTAAGTCCAATAGTTCTCTTGCTGTGCTACTACTTCGTTGCCACAGTTGGTTAAAGGGTTTTTATAATCCAGAGAGTTGATTTTTAGATTTTTTGGATCTTGGGTGGTATTAGAGGTAGTATTGGCTACCATTACAGAGTCTTCCACAACGGCTGGTGTTGCGGTGAGGGAGTCTTTTGGAGTTTCCTCGGTTGGGGTTACTAGGGTTTCTTCTTCTTTTCCTGTGGGAGTGATGGATTTTTCAAACTCTAAGGTGTTTGGAGCAAGGCAAATGCGGTCATCACAGATTTGATAGGTAAATTCTGCTACCACTTGGGCAGGTTTAGAAGGGTCTTTTACTTTAAACTTTTGCTTAAAAGCAACTTGATTGGAGTAGTACACCATATCTGCGGCAAAAGCATCAGAATATTCTTGGATTTTTTTTCCCACTTCGGTGAATTTCCCTACCAGCTGGATATTGTTGCCCGATACATTCATCTCTGTAGGGATGGCTGTATCAGGAGCTAAATCTTTGGAATTGATATGCCAGCCTTTGTCTAATGTGGTTTGGATAACGGCTTCGTACTGACCGCCACCTAATTCTTTTACTTCAAATTTGAATTTTGCAGGATCTTTAATCTGTGCAGAAATGCTTGAGCAAATCAAGACCAATGCAAGAAAAAACCAATGTTTAAATTTCATTTTGTTTGTTTTTATTATCGTGTAATGGGTTAGGATTTATTTTTTATCGTTAATATTTGCTCTGTTGCTGTATGAGCAACCCATCTTCTGTCTTGTCGCATAGGGAGCACCCCGAGGAGGTTTCCGTTGCCATCGCACAAGATAGGAATTTTTGACTTTGCTAAATTAGAAATTTTTTTATCTTTAAAAAACTTTGACACCTTCTTTTTGCCTATCATTCCCATAGGAAAAAAATAATCGCCCTCTTGCTTGGTTCTTATTTTAAGGGGGAAGGTCAATTGTGAGGCATCATAATGCCATTCAAAATCAGTGGGATGTGGGAAGATGCTTGGTTCAATTTCAATAATTTTACTTTCTGGAATTTCTGTGCAAATTATTTTTTCTTCCCATTTTGGAAGGTTAATTTCTAATCGCGAATGGAGTAATAAATGTTTTCTATCAACTAATAAGGTGAAAGCGTTTGAATGAAAGTAACTCCCAATAGTTGAAGTGGTCATTTTAGCAATTTCATTTTCTTGGGAGAACCCAAAATCCTTTAAGAGTTCAAATTGTAAAAATAAACTCAATTTTGAAAATTGTTCCTTGTCAATGGAAAAAGAATCGGCGTTTTGGGATATGATGCTTTCTCTCAAGCTTTGCTTGTATTGTTCTAAAGCCTGATGTGTTTCGCCTAAAAGATGGAGGCTTTTACTGAAGTTTTCCAAAAAAGAGGGGTTCAGATTCATCAGTAAAGGTGAAATTTCGTTTCGGATTTTATTTCTCAGATAATCATTCTTTTGGTTGCTGTAATCCTCCCGAAATGGGATATGTTCTTCTTTCGCAAAACGGTAAAGCTCTTCCTTGGGAAAGGATAGCAGTGGTCTTAGGATATTATTGTCATTGGCGGGAATACCGCAAAGCCCTTTGATGCCAGAGCCTCGGGATAGATTGATGCAAAAGGTCTCCAATTGGTCATTCAGATGATGGGCGGTAACCAGATAATCTAGCTTTTCTCTGGCTTGTATCTCTCTGAAAAATCGGTATCGGAGTTCCCTTGCCCAGAGCTGGATAGAGCCTTCTGGCTTTTGGTCTTGTTCCGAAACTTCATAGGTATAGAAAGGGATGTTGTTCTTTTCACAAAAATCAGCAACCAGTTTTTGGTCTTGTTCAGAGTCATTTCCACGCAATTTGTAATTGATATGGGCAACGGCAAAGGGAAGGGGAGTAGTGCATTCTTCATCTTCCGAAGGTTGAAAGCTTTTTAAGAAAAGCCAAAGCAAAACCATAGAATCTACACCACCACTTACTGCCAATAGAAAGCGAGTCTTCTTGTAATTGCCAAGAAGTTGCTTCATAGAGGTCTGAAATGCGGGGAGTGTTAAATAACTCATAAAGTTGAATAATTTAGCAAATATAAGTGTTCTTTTTAAAAATGAATTTGTAAATTTGGATTTCGTTAAAATAAATAGAGTATGAAAATAGGAAAAATTTTAGCAGCAGTAGGCTTAGCTGTAACAATGGCAAGCTGTGTGAGTCAAAAGCAGTACGATGCCCTTAATCTCAACTACAAGCAGAGTTTAGAAAACTTAGCAGAAAGACAAAGAGAAATCCAAGATTTGAAATCGCAGAATACCGCTTTGACGAGCGAAAACAACCTCTTGAAAAGTCAGCACGATGCTTTGAAATCTTCATTGGATGCTTGTTTGTCTAATACAGGGAAATCTTCTGCAAACATCGATAAATTGGTAGGCGAAATCAATGCGTCTAATAAATATATCAAACAATTGATTTCTACCAACTCCCGAAATGATAGTTTAAATTTGGCTTTGTCTAATAAGCTGAAACGCTCTTTGGATAATGTGGCAGATCAGGATGTAGATGTAAAAGTATTGAAAGGGGTGGTAATGATTTCCCTATCCGATAAGATGCTTTACAAGTCTGGGGATTACAATGTGTTGCCAGCAGCCAGAGAAGTTTTGGGTAAAGTAGCAGCGGTGATTAACGACTATGATACTTACTCTGTACTGATTGAAGGGAACACGGATAATGTACCACTAAGCTCGGCTAATTTACCTAAAGACAACTGGGATCTTTCTGCCCTAAGAGCTACAGCTGTAGCCAAGATTCTACAAACGCAGTTTGGGGTGAATCCTAATAGAATTACCGCAGGCGGTAGAAGTGAGTACAACCCTAAAACTACGAATGCTTCCGTATCTGGAAGAGCAGAGAATCGTAGAACGGAAATCATCATTATGCCGAAGCTAGATGAGTTTATGAAACTGATGGATATAGCTCCTGTAAAGAACTAAAATCAACTTTTTTGAAAATAAAGAACCTTAGAAGTGAATATTTCTAAGGTTTTTTTTACTTTTGAGCAGCAAAAAAATATGAAACTTTTCCAATGAGCTTTTTCAGTGAACTAAGTCCAGAGATGGATGCCTATTTAGAAAATCATACTTCCTCAGAATCCAACCTTTTAACTCAGCTAAGAGAAGAAACCTACCAAGATGCACCACAATCGCATATGATTTCTGGCTTGCAGCAGGGGCGTTTCCTTGCCGTGATGTCCAAAATGCTTCGTCCGAGACGCATTTTAGAGCTGGGGACTTTTACAGGCTATGCTACGCTCTGTATGGCTGAAGGTTTGGCAGAAGATGGAAAAATCATCACCTTAGATATCGATGAAGCCTTGTCTTATTTGCCTAAAAAGTACTTTGCCCAAAGTGAATTTGCAGATAAAATAGAATTTCGCCTACAAGATGGAAGGGAATACCTGCAAAATACCGATGAGGTGTTTGATTTAGTCTTTGTAGATGCCAATAAAGGGGCTTATGTGGACTATTTTCATTTGGTAAAGCCCAAATTAAAGAGCGGTTCGGTGGTATTGTTTGATAATGTGCTTTGGTATGGAAAGGTGCTGGAAGAAAATCCCAAGAGTAAGATGACCAAAACCATCAAAGCTCTCAATGATTTGGTGGCAAAAGATGAAGATTTTGATAGTTTTATCCTACCATTGAGAGATGGGGTTACAGTTTTAAGAAAAAAATAAAAGAAATTAGAGATTAGAGATTCAGAATTGGAGAAGCGGCTTTTATTTTTTCTTCTTTTGTTCTGTTTTCTTTATTCTAAACAATAAATTTTGATAATTATGAAAGCAATTGCCAATATATCCGTAGTATCTGTTACTGCCCAGAGAGATGATGCTGCTCCACTGCTTACTCAGTTTTTATTTGGAGAGAGTATGGAGGTATTAGATAGCAAAGGAGATTGGCTTAGAGTGAAAGGACACTTTGATGGCTGCGAAGGTTGGGTTAATGCCCTGCAAGTTCAGCAGATTTCGGAGGAAGATTTCGCAAAAAGACAAACGGAGCTCATCACTACACAAGTTTTATTCTATAATCAGGGGGAGGATAGATATCTGCTGTCCTTAGGCTCGGAGGTAGAGCGAGAGAATCCCGAAGAAGTGCCTACGGATAGCCTTCGAGAGCGTATTGTAGCAGGAGTTTTGAGCTTTCTTAATGTCCCAAGCCTTGCAGGAGGGCGTAGTTTCTTTGGTGTAGATGCAGCAGCGTTGGTACAATTGGTGTTTAAGGTTAATGGCATTGCATTACCGCGTTTTGCAGACGCACAAGCTACCATAGGTGAGGCATTGACTTTCATAGAAGAGGCAGAATGGGGAGATGTAGCGTTCTTTGAAGATGGAGAAGGGCGTATCTGCCACTGTGGTATAATGCTGGAAGACCAAAAAATAATCCACGCCCACGGAAAAGTAAGGATAGATCACATAGATTCCATAGGAATTTTCAATAAAGACCTTAATAAGCACACGCATAAGCTAAGATTTGTGAAGAAAATGATATCAGTGTGATGATTAATATTATTCAGTTTTAGTTTTTTGATAAATATATTGTTATTTTCATCGATTAGTTTAATTTCCCTAATCTCAGGTTAGGGATTTTTTATTTTCCTTTATATAGAAACAATATTCAGTCAGCCGAATATTGTTTTTTATTAACTGAATATTGTTTTTGCTTGACTGAGTATTATTTCTATGTGACCGAATATCATTTTTTGATAACCGAATATCATTTTTTATTGACCAAATATTATTTCTATATGACTGAATATTATTTTTTACTGACTGAATATTATTTCTATATGACCTAATGTTATTTTTTATTTCCTTAATATAATTTCTATGGAAAAGAATAAAAAAAAGTAAATGAATTGCTTTGTGGTTTATTTCTGAATTGTTATATTTGTATGGTAACTATTGAATGAATGGTTGCTAAATATCACAAATTTTAAACTAAATGCTATTTTTATGAAAAATGAAGTAAATTCAAATGAGATGAGGTCTAAAAAGACTTCGCAGAGTGTTTATGCTTCGGTAGATGAGAAGATTTATCTAATGAAGCTAGCCTTTACTAATGCTAGTACAGAAATTATTTTGCCTAAGTTGGAGCCTATTGGTTATACTAAGGAAAAATTGGATGTCTATTTGCAAAAAGTAGCAGAGCTAGAAAATCTTTCTCAGAAGCAGAAGAAAGAATATGCAGATAAGTATGCAGAAACAGAGCGGATGAATAACCGCAAGATGGAGATTAATGAAATCTATATGAGGCATTTGGCTTTATGTAGGATTTTGTTTAAAGGAAATACTCAGGTGAGTAAGCTTTTAGAGTTCTCTGGTGAAAGAAAATTTGCTTATGGTGCCTGGTATCAGCAGGTGAATAATTTCTACGCACAGATTTTATCAAGTGATGAGCTTAAACAAAAAGTAGCGAGCATCAATATTAAAGAAGAAGACCTACAAGGTCAGATAGATGCTTTGGAGGAGCTATCTTTGCTGAAGAAATCTCAAAAAATAGAAATGAGTGAAGCTCAAAAAGCAACGAAGAATAGAGATATAGCATTAGATGAAATCTATTCTAATTACTTAGAGCTGATAGCCTATGCCAAAATTATTTTCCAAGACAGCCAAGATTTAGAAGCGTTGGGCATTGTAGTGAAAAGATGACTTATGGGGCAATTCTGTTGCCCCTTTTTTATAAAATCATAACTTTTAAATCATTAAAACGATGAAGCTATATAAAATTTTTAACCTTATTAGTCTTTTTCTCATCATTGCTACGGGTATTTATGCAGGGGTAGAATATCCATCATTACCAGAGCAAATTCCTACACACTTTAATCTGAGTGGTGAGACAGATAGCTGGGGTAGTAAAGCCACAATATGGATTTTGGTAGCAGTTTCAATATTTTTGTATTTTCTATTATCATTTTTGCCAAAGATGGATATTCTTGCTACTAATAATGTGATGAAAAATGTAGAACTAAGACAATTAATGGTTAATGTGTTATTATTTCTTGTATCCCTATTATTTTTCTATATAGTTTATGAAACCATTCAAGTAGGTAAGGGCTTAAAACAAAATTTAGGAAATGGAACTTTTGTATTCGTTGCTTTAATTCTTTTGGTATCTTTGGGATTTAATTGGTATGCTGCTAAAAAACAAAAAGAGGAAAATAATTTAAACAATGCCTTAGAAGAAAAAAAATAAAACAGAACTTTTTTTTCGGTAGTAGGATAGTAGAAGATTAAAAAACTTTTATGACTTTTGTGGTTTCAAGTAATAAGGAATGCAGTTCATCTATAATATATTCATCACACTTTTAGCTTTTGGGCTGAGGTTGCTTTCGTGGTTTAATGAGAAGGCTAAAAAAGGAGTGCAGGGGCGTAAGAAAAGTTTGGCGATAGTAAAGGAAAAACTTGCCAATCAGAAAGTAATCTGGATGCACGCTGCCAGTCTTGGGGAGTATGAGCAGGGCTTGCCTGTTTTGGAGCAGATTAGACAGCAGTTTCCTTCGCACAAAGTACTGGTTACATTCTTTTCGCCATCAGGATATGAAAATGTAGTGAAAAAACAGCATATTGCAGATGCGGTTTGCTATCTTCCCTTTGATAAAAAACAGGATATTAAGGCGTTTGTTTCAGTTTTTCAGACGGAGATATTCTTCACGGTAAAGTATGATTTCTGGTATCATCTTTTGAGGGGATTAAAAGAGCAGGGGGCTAAAATCTATGTGGTCTCGGCTTTGTTCTATGAGAAGCAGGCTTTTTTCAAACCTTACGGAAAATGGTTGGTACAGCAGTTGAAGCAAAATGTTGATTGGTTTTTCCATCAGACAAAGCATTCGGAGGAATTAGCAAAGAAGATAGGTCTTATAAACTCGTCTGTTTCGGGAGATACCCGCTTTGATAGGGTGAAACAAATACAGCATCGGGATAATACCGTTCCTTTCATTAAAAAATTTAAAGGAGATAGCCCTTTGGTGGTTTTTGGAAGCTCTTGGGAAGCAGAAGAGGGCATTGCAGACCGCGTAGCATCTCAATATCCTAATGCGAAAATCATTATTGCCCCTCACGATATTAAAAGAAACATTGGTTTAAAGCATTATCGTAACCCTTTATTAAAATATTCTGAACTGAATGAGAAATCTAATGACCTGTCTTTAGCTTCTAATATCTTGGTGATAGATTCCATTGGCTTGTTGTCAAAAATCTATGCCTATGCGGATATTGCGGTGGTAGGTGGAGGTTTTCATACGGCTGGTTTGCACAATATTTTGGAGGCGGCTACATTTGGTAAGCCCGTTGTCTTCGGAAATCATTACAAGAAAAACCCTGAGGCAGATGGACTTATTCATTTTGGTGGAGCACAATCTTTTTCTACTGAAGGGGAAGCAGCAGATTTTGTTTTGAAGCTTTTAAATGATGCAGGTTTGCGAGAAAAGATGGCTATAAAGGCAAAGCAATTTGTCCAAATGCAACCTAATGCTACGGAAGTGGTGGTTAAGAAGATTTTAGAAAGGTAAAAGAATTCCCTTTTTCCTGAAAAGTAGAAAAAAGGGGTGTATTGATTTGAAATGGATTAAGAATATATTGCTCTTTGATGAGTTTAAGTAGAATGAGTTTTAAGTATTATCCCTCAACCTTCAACTATCAACCGCCAACTATTAATTAAACCATTTAGAATACTTTTTAAATCCGTTAAAAGCCCAATGTGCCGTGTAGTATAGGGATTTCAGAGTGGAAAAGTGCATAAAATCTTTGTACACTAGATATTGGTCTTTGATGATATTGCTTTTCTTTCTAGATACACTATTGGCGTGCATACGGTATTTTGCCATTGTTTTGGGTAGGGGCTTTCCTTCGGGGATTTTTTTCAAAAGATTGAGCCACATTACATGGTCTTCGCGTTTACTACCCTTAGGGAAATACTCTTTGCCCACCCTTTGGGAGTCATACATTGAAGAAAGTAGAGAAAGCCTACAAGTTTTTAGCAAATTATCAAAAGTTACTATTTTATCGGCTTTAAAATCTTCAATCAGAGGCGTCATATTTTCATCACAGCGGGCATAGTTGGAGTAGGCGAGCTCTGCTTGTTCCTGAAGCATAAACTGCGTCATCTCTTCCAAAAATTCAGGGGACCAATAATCATCTGCATCTAAGAAAGTGATGAACCTTCCCGAAGCTTTTTCCAAAGCGAGGTTTCTAGCGTGCCCTGCACCACCATTGGTTTTAGATTCTATCACAATAATTCTGTCATCGTTCACCGCTTGGAGGATTTCTAAGGAGTTGTCAGAGGAATTATCATCCGTAATAATCCATTCCCAATCCGTTAGGGTTTGATTTTGTACCGCTTGTATGGTATCTTTTAGGAATTTAGCCGAATTATAGCACGGTGTGATGATAGAAACTAATGGCATTGCTTTGTGTTTTTGCAAAGATAGGATATTTTTATGACGGAATGTGAAATCTTCTTGTACGATGGTAAAAATCGGAAATCACTGATTATTTTTCAAACTAAAATATTAAATTTGTTGCTTAAAAAATAAGAAAATGTTTTACGACCATAAGACGATAGAGCAAAAGTGGCAGAAATATTGGCAAGAAAATGAAACCTTCAAAAGCCAACAGCCATCTACCAACCAACAACAACCTAAGTATTATGTCCTAGATATGTTTCCGTATCCTTCTGGGGCGGGTCTGCACGTGGGGCATCCGCTTGGGTATATTGCTTCGGATATTTATTCCCGATATAAAAGGCATCAGGGCTTCAATGTATTGCATCCAATAGGCTATGATAGTTTTGGGCTTCCTGCGGAGCAATATGCGATTCAGACAGGGCAGCATCCTGCCATTACTACCGAGCAAAATATCAACCGATACGAGGAACAATTGCGTAAAATAGGCTTCTCATTTGATTGGAGTAGAGAATTGAGAACCTCCGATGCGTCTTATTATAAATGGACACAATGGATTTTCATTCAATTGTTTAACTCTTGGTATAATAATACTTCTAATAAAGCAGAAAGCATAGAAACGCTCGTTCAGCATTTTGAACAATACGGAACCGAGAATCTCAATGCGGCTCAAACTGAAGCGTTGTCTTTCTCTGCTGAAGAATGGCGAAACGCTTCAGAAGAAGATAAGCAAGATATATTACTTAATTATCGTTTGGCATTCCGTGCAGAGACTACGGTAAACTGGTGTCCTGCCCTTGGAACGGTTTTAGCCAATGATGAAGTGAAAGATGGTAAGTCTGAACGCGGAGGCTATCCTGTCTATCAAAAGAAAATGATGCAATGGAGTATGCGTATCACAGCGTATTCTGAAAGATTGTTGCAAGGTTTAGATCAATTGGATTGGAGCGATGCTGTAAAGGACTCTCAACGCAATTGGATTGGAAAATCTGTAGGAGCTTCTGTGTGGTTCCCCCTATCCCCCGAAGGGGGAAAAAATGCTAATTCTTTGATTTCACAAGAAGAAGCTGGCTCATCCGAAAAGAAAGGGAAGTATGGATATATGACAGGGACTAATTGTCCTCATTTGTTGTTGGAGAAAGCTCAGGAAATGAGAGATAATCCTACAGCAGCTGAAATGGCAATGTGGGAGGTATTGAAGTCTAAAAATCTAGGTGATAAATTTCGTCGTCAGCATCTGGTAGGAGATTTTATTGCTGATTTTGTATGTCTTTCTAAAAGGCTAATTATAGAAGTGGACGGTGGTTATCATCATACTGATGAACAACAAGTTTTGGATGAGGAAAGAACGATAGCATTAGCAGATTTAGGATATGAAGTTATTCGTTTCAATAATGAAGAAGTTATAGGAAATATTGACAATATGATTGCTCAGATACAGGAAAAACTGTCTTCAAGAAATGTTGTTCAGAATGATGATAATGAGGTTTTCCCCCCTTCGGGGGACAGGGGGATTGAAGTTTTCACCACCCGTCCTGATACCATTTTTGGAGTTTCGTTCCTTACTCTTGCTCCAGAACACGAGTTGGTAGCGAAAATTACCACGCCAGAACAGAAAGCAGAGGTGGAGGCTTATGTAGAAGCTACTTCCAAGCGTTCTGAAAGGGAAAGAATGGCAGATGTGAAAAACATTACAGGCGCTTTTACGGGAGCTTATGCGGAGCATCCACTTACTAAAGAACCTATCCCGATTTGGATTGGCGATTATGTTTTAGCAGGCTACGGAACAGGTGCTGTAATGGCAGTTCCTGCGGGTGATGAGAGAGATTATGCCTTTGCAAAACATTTTGGTTTACCGATAAAAAATATTTTCAATCAAGATATTTCTGAAAACGCATTTTCAGAAAAAGAAGGTTTTGTATTAGAAAACTCCGACTTCCTTAATGGATTAGGCTACAAAGAAGCTACAGGAAAAATCGTAGCAAAATTGGAAGAATTAGAGGTTGGAAAGGCGAAAATCAATTACCGACAAAGAGATGCTATATTCTCTCGTCAAAGATATTGGGGAGAGCCTGTCCCTATTTATTATAAAGATGGATTGCCTTACACTTTGCCAGTTTCAGCTCTTCCTTTAGAATTGCCAGAGGTGGAAAAATACCTCCCAACAGAAGATGGCGACCCACCATTGGGGAATGCGAAAAACTATGCTTGGGATAGTGAAAAAGAAGCTGTTGTAAGCACAGATTTAATTGACAATAAAACCATTTTCCCTTTGGAACTTTCCACAATGCCAGGATGGGCAGGAAGCTCGTGGTATTTCCTTAGATATATGGATTCTAAAAACGAAGATTTTTTCGTGGATAAAAACTTGGTAGATTATTGGGGGCAAGTGGATTTATACATTGGAGGAAGCGAACACGCTACGGGACATTTGCTGTACTCCAGATTTTGGAATATGTTTTTATATGATAGAGGATTCATTTCTCACCAAGAGCCTTTCCAAAAAATGATTAATCAAGGGATGATTTTAGGTGTTTCAGCGTTTGTTTTCCGTGTGAATGGAACTAATCAATTGGTTTCTAAAAACTTGTCAAAGGATTATGATACTCAAAAAATTCCAGTGGATATTTCTCTAATTCAAGGTAATGATGAATTGGATATTGAAGGATTGAGAGCGTGGCGACCAGAGTTCAAAGATGCGGAATTTATCTTGGAAGATGGAAAATACATCTGCGAAAGAGAGGTGGAAAAAATGTCCAAATCCAAATACAATGTGGTAAATCCTGATGATATTTGTGAGGAATATGGAGCCGATTGCCTTCGCCTTTATGAAATGTTCCTCGGGCCATTGGAGCAATCAAAACCTTGGAATACACAAGGACTTTCCGGAGTTTATGGCTTCTTGAAAAAGTTCTATAACCTGTATTTCGATGGAGATACCTTTAGTGTTTCGGAGGAAGAGCCTACCAAAGAAGAGTATAAAGTATTGCACACGCTCATTAAGAAAGTGGTGTATGATATTGAGCATTTCTCATTCAATACTTCTGTTTCCTCTTTTATGATTGCCGTAAACGAATTACAGAAATTAAAATGCAACAAGAGAGCGATTTTAGAGCCATTGGCAGTGATTATTTCGCCGTATGCACCTCATATTTGTGAAGAACTTTGGCAGCTTTTAGGGCACAGCACTTCTATTGAATATGTAAAGTTCCCAGAGCTGAACGAAGCTTATTTGGTAGAAGATGAGATAGAATATCCAGTAAGTTTTAATGGGAAGATGAAGTTCAAAATGAAGCTGCCTGCGGAGTTATCACCACAGGAAATAGAGAAAATTGCATTGGCAGATGATAGGGTGAAAGCACAACTTGGTGAAAATTCTCCGAAAAAAATCATCGTAGTTCCGAAAAAAATTATTAATATTGTATCATAATTTTGAGTTTTCGGGACTTAGAAACCTTTGTTTAATTGATAAAAAAAAGTTTTGTTTTTTTTCTAAAATTTTGAACTTGGTTTTTTAGTAAGGAAAATTAAATAAAAAAAAGAGGTGAAAATTATACATTATCTAATGTTAATAAAAATTCACAATGAAAAAAAATAAAGGGTATCACAAAAAAACTATTGCATAATAAAAATTTTAGCCTTTATTTTACAACTTGAAAATTTTAAAAAAATAATTTATAATTTAGTTTAATATGGAAATGAATGTTTCAAACACAGAGGAGCAAGTAGTTGCTAGAAAAAAGAGCGGATTGAATCCTGCAGTTGTTTTACCTATTCTATATGTAGTAGCTTTAGGTATTTATTTATTCATCTTTGGTAATCCTGCCAACTTCAAAGAAGATGCAAGGCTTACGGGAGCATCGGTAGCTTTCGCAGACATTGAGTCTAAGGAGTTGCACCCAGAGTCTTTTATGGGAATCATCTATATGGGTGGACCTGTAGTACACATCTTGGTATTGTTTATGATTACCGTTATTGTGTTCTCTATTGAGCGTTTCTTCGTTCTAAACAAAGCACAAGGAAAAGGAAACTTGGACAACTTTGTATTGAATGTAAGAAGCCTTTTGAACCAAAACAAAATTGACGAAGCTATCGAAGAGTGCGATAGACAACAAGGTACAGTAGGTAATGTAGTAAAAGAAGGTTTGACGACTTACAAAGCTTTGGCAAAAGATACTACTTTGAACAAAGAGCAAAAAATGGTAGCATTGAACAAGGCTATTGAAGAAGCTACAACTCTTGAAATGCCAATGTTGGAGAAAAATATGATGATCCTTTCTACATTAGGTACAGTAGCAACACTCGTGGCACTATTAGGTACGGTAATCGGGATGATTAAAGCGTTCTTCGCTTTAGGTTCTGGTGGTGGTACTCCAGATGCTGCTGCACTTTCTATCGGTATCTCTGAAGCCTTGATCAACACGGCATTAGGTATCGGTACTTCCGCTATCGCGATCATCCTTTACAACTACTTTACATCTAAAATAGATGGTATGACATACAAGATTGATGAAATCTCTATGTCTATCCAGCAGTCATTTGCTGAGTTTAACTAAGATAAGGCAAGATTCTTGCAGTCTTAAGTGGACAAACAATTTTAGAAAATTAGTAGTTAAAATTAATAGTATTTAAAATGGCGAAAGTAAAACCAAAAAGACATGGAGTAGTGACGGATATGACGGCGATGTGTGATGTTGCCTTCCTACTACTTACATTCTTTATTCTCACCACAGAGTTTAAGAAACCTGATGTTGAGATGATAAAACCGCCATCTTCCATCTCAGAAAAACTCTTGCCAGATGCAAGTCTTATGACGGTGAATGCTACCGCTGAGGGTAAATTTGTATTCCAACCAGTGTCTAACCAGTCTGAAAGAATTCAGCTATTAGATAATATGGGTAAAAAATACAATATGCAATTTACAGATGCAGAAAAAGTAGCTTTTACTAAAGTGCAATCCGTAGGCGTACCAATGAGTAAGCTAAAAGCTTATCTCAATTTGAGCGAAGATGAGCAGAAGAATTATAGCGACCCTGTAGGGGTGCCAATGGATAGTACCAAAAAAGAACTTATCGATTGGGTACAACAAAGTTTGGCGGTGAACCCAGACTACAAGCTCGCTGTGAAAGGGGATGTTCAGACAGAATATCCTAAGGTGAAAAACTTATTTGAAGGACTTAGAGAAATAGACTTCCTTAAGTTTTGGTTGATAACAACACAAGAGGTTAATAATTAATAATCAATTTAGAAATGGCAGAAGTACAAGTACAAGAGAAAGGCGGCAAGGAAGGAAAAGTCCGCTCGAAAAAGCAGAGTACGAGGGTAGATATGACACCTATGGTGGACTTGGGATTTCTATTGATTACATTCTTTATGTTTACCACAACATTTAGTAAACCCAATGTGATGGATTTAGGACTTCCTGCAAGACCAAAGGACGGTCAGAAAGCTCCTGAAACCGAGATTAAACTTTCCAATTCTATTTCAATCCTTTTGGGTAAAGACAATAGAGTGTTTTGGCATCAACAAGACCAAGCTGGTCTTAATGACGCTACACTTAACGAAACCACAATGGATAGAGAGGGATTGAGAAAAGTGATAGAGCAAGCAAAAAATCGTGCGGCAGATCAGTCCAAATTTACGGTGATTATTAAGCCAACCGATGATGCGGTGTATAAAAACTTTGTGGATGTTTTAGATGAGATGGCAGTTACCAAAAATGAGCAGTATGGGGTTACCGATATTAAAGCTTGGGAGAAGCCAATCTATGAAGCTAAAGTAGGAAAACCAGCCACAAATTAATAGATTAAAAATTTTAGTATGGCAGATGAAACAAGATACGATGATAATCTAACCTTAGATGAAATCGTATTTGAAAACCGAAATAAAGCGTATGGTGCGTATGATCTTCGTACTTCATACCCGAAAATTCTAACCAAAGCGTTAGTAATAGGGACTTTGCTTTTCGTGACTTTCGTGGTAACGCCTCTCGTTGTAGCAAGGATTAAAGCATTGAACGCTCCAGAAAAAACGGAAGTAGATGCAAATCTTATGGAGATATTAGAGGAAGAGCCTATAATAGAAGAGGTGAAGGAGAACGAGCCACCGCCACCACCGCCACCACCAAAAGAAGAACCGGAACAAATAGAGGTGATTCAGAATGTGGTGCCAGAACCTAAGAAAGAGCCTAAAGTGGAAACTCCTCCACCGCCAATTACCAAGCAGTTGGAAACTACTACGGGGTTGGTAGCTCAGGAGGGTGTAAAAGCTCCATCTTATACACCGCCACCACCACCGCCATCCACAGGAACCAAGCAAACTACTGTAGAGGTAGCAAAGCCAGCTCCAAGTACTACTGAAATTTATACCTCAGTGGATCAGGAGTCAGAGTTTCCAGGAGGTATTAATAGTTTTAGAAATGAGGTTTCTAATAACTTTGATGGCTCAGCAATGGAAGGTGGAGAAGGTACTCTTAAAACAGAGATTACTTTCGTAGTAGAGAGAGATGGTTCTATTACGCAGGTTAAAGCTACGGGGTCTAACTCAGATTTTAACAGAGAAGCGGAAAGAACAGTGAAGTCTATCAGAAAGAAATGGACTCCTGCAAAAATCAATGGGCAACCGGTTCGTTCTAGATTTAGGCTTCCGTTGACAATGAATTTTGAATAGAATTCTTTATAATAATTTTAAAAGAGAGGCTTCGGCTTCTCTTTTTTTTATATATTTGTTGTTATGATTTTTAATTGGTTATCCTTAGTTACAGGTTTTTTCTATATCGTGATGGGTGTTTTTGTAATACTTTACAAATTTTTCATCATTACCTTAGAACCTGCTGTCGCTTACGCTCTTGGAGCACTATTGGTTATTTATGGTTCCTTCAGAATCATTAGAGCGATTTATAGATTAAAAAATAAAAATGATGAGTAATTTTAAAAGAACGCTTGGGATTGTATTTTCTTTATTTTTGTTATTAGGAGGATTCGCCTCTTGCTCAAAAGAAGAACAATCCAAGAAAGATTTTGTATATAATAAAGGGAAGCTCACCATTCTTACAGATGATGCTTTCAAGAGTGTTGCTACTGCTATCGCGGAGGCTTACGCCATAAGATATCCAGAATCTGAAGTGAAGGTAGAAGTGAAGAAAGAAGATTTAGCATTTTTAGACTTGCTGAATCACCAGTCTAAGTTGGTGATTATGTCTCGTCAGCTATCAGAGAAAGAGATTAAAGAATATGAAAGGGTGGTAGATTTAAAATTTAATCCTGCTCATTTTGCCGCCGATGCTGTAGTTTTTGTGGTACCGAAGGATTCGCCTAAAGAGTTTATCACAGAAGAAGAGATAAAACAGGCGTTAAACTCAGAAGATAAGCCTTTGGTTTTTGATGGAACTAACTCTGGTAATCTCAATTTTGTAGCTCAGAAGTTTAATAAAAAGCCTACGGAGCTGAAATTTTCCACCATTTCTGGAAATGAAAATGTAATCAAAGAAATCTCTAAATACAGTGGTAAAATAGGGGTGGTGAGCCTTAATACCATCAGCCGCCCGTATGGTAAAGAAGCGATGAAGCTGAGGGAAATGGTAAAGGTATTGCCTGTGAAAAAAGATGGAAAACTCATTCAGCCAATGGCTCAAAATTTAATTGAATTTCAATATCCTTTTACCCGTGTGTTATACTTTTTATCCAATGAAGGAAACTTCGGGATTGCCAATGGGGTGATGCGTTTTGCGTGTACTCAGATAGGGCAAATTGTAGTAGAAAAAGAGGGATTGCAGCCCTATTACCTATTCAAGCGAGAGGTGGAAATGCGATAAATATCAGGTTTTGGAATGATAATTGTGTAAAGAATAAACATTAAGTGTAGATATAAAAATTAAAAATGAAGATTAATATGATTCAAGTTTCAAAGAAAATTGGTTTAGCGTCAGGCGTTTTATTATTCACCAACTTTGCTTATGCTCAGACTTTGCAAGATGGGATTGCTAGTTTAGATAGTCATAAATATGCAAAGGCTAAACAAATATTCACGGAGATGATAGCAAAAGCTCCTACGAATGCGGAAAATTATTTTTATTTAGGAAACTCTTATTTGTCCCAATTTGAACCTAATTTCGCTCAAGCGGAAGAAAATTTCAAAAAAGGATTAGCCGCTGATAGTAAAAGTTATTTGAACAGGATAGGTTTGGCTTCTATCAAGTTAGGAAAAGGTGATCGCTCTGGGATTGCAGACATTCAGAAAGTGGTATCAGATTCTAAAGAAAAAGATGCGGAAGTCCTTTTCAGAGCGGGGGAGGCTCTTACAATGTTTGAAAAGACCAATGCTGCAGACCTTGCCGTAGATTATCTGAACAAAGCTATAGAGAAAGCTCAGAAAGGTGGAGTGCCAGCCCATTATTATTACACCTTGGGAGATGCATATAGAATAAAAAAAGATGCAGGAAGTGCAATGACGGCTTATGACAAAGCTTCTGTAGTAGCAAAGAATAAAGCTTCTGTTTTCACAAGAATGGCAACGCTTTGGATGGCTGCTAATCAGTATAAATTAGCCGATGAAAACATCAAGAAAGCCTTGGCTGTAGATGCTACCTATGCACCAGCTTATAAGGCACAAGCGTTATACAACTATATCTTCCACGAAAATGCGAAGATGAAACAAAGCTTGGTAGAATATACTAAATACGCAGATGAAGACCCATATACCTTGTTGGAAATTGCCAAATTGCACTTTACCAATGAAGATTATGCTAACTCAAAATCGGTATTGAATTCTGTATTTGATAAAGTAGAAGATCCAATAAAGTATAAGCTGAGAGCTTATTTGGATTATGCTGATAAAAACTATGCTTCTGCACAGGAGAATATGAATAAATTTACCACAGTGGTAACGGATAAATCCAGAATACAGCCAGCAGATACGGGACTTCAAGGGTTGATTACTTTAGCAATGGCACAGACAGAGCAGGATGAGGCTAAGAAAAATCAGATGATAGCAGAAGCTCAGTCCAAAGTAGCTGTAGCGAAAAAGGCAGAGGATAAAACAATGGATTGGGATGCCGAGATGATGAAGGCACAAGGGGGAGCTATAAGCCAAGCCAGCGTAGATGCAGGGCCTACCAACGCCAAAATTGAAGAATGGAAAGCTAAAGTAGCAGCTAATCCAAAAGATGTGGATGCATTGGTGCAATTGGGAGCAGCATATCAAGAGGCTCAAAACTGGAATGGAGCGGTGGTTACTTGGGATAAGCTGATTGCCCTTACCCCTACTTGGGCTTATTCTTACTATGCGAAAGGTGTTGCGTTTCAGCAGATGCAAAGCCACGATTTGGCAGAAAGTGCTTACCAAAAATATATTGATGTGGTAATGGCTCAGAAGCCAGAAGAGCAGGCACAGAGTAAGGAAACTTTATCTTATGCTTACTTCTTGGTAGCATTCTACAATCAAGATAAGAATGTGGCGAAAGCAAAAGAATATGCAACGAAAGCTGTAGAATTGAATCCATCTTATCAAGATGCCATCAATCTGAAACAAGCGTTGGACGCTAAATAATAGATTTAAAATTATTTTAATCAAGCATCATCTGTAAGGGTGATGCTTTTTTTATGGAATGGACTTTTGAAATACAATGTTTAAATTCGTGAAAAATCATACCATTTAAACCTTTTCATTTCCCTTATTTTTCGTATACTTGTATATGGGAAGAAAGAGAACCTAGCAGAGCTTAAGAGTTACATACCTAAGGTGAGAGGATACAAATCGTCTAAACGCTTAGAAAGTTTGGTTCTTATCAAGTCAGACCAATATAAAAAATTGGAAAACTATGCCACCCGAAAAGGTGTGGATATAAACTATGCCAGAAAATGGCTAATGCCTAACTTAGCCGATTAGTAATAATTAATCCCTTCTCCATAGCGAGAGGGGATTTTTGGTATTTTGTTGTAAATATTTTTATATTTATCATCATTCATTGATGAACAGAGAATGATAGTTAAGTGATAATAGATTTATAGTATGCAAAAAGAAGATTTTTTACTTAAACATATAGAATTTTTCTTCAATTTACTGAAAAAAATTGTAGGGATAAATTTTGAAGATATTAAAATGGAGGAGTTAGAATCCATATATGATGAGTTTCTACGAAAGAACTTTGGTGTTAAAATTTATGAAATTGATGAGATAGAGATAGAGAAGTACAAGCATTTACTATTTGATGAATCTCATAGAAATATTATGGTTTTGTTTTTCTTGAGAATTTCAAAATTTTATCGGAAGAATCAACCAATACTTTCTGTAAAATATTTTGAACTTGCGAAAAAGATATCAGAATATCATTACAAAAGTGTAAAGCTCATAAAAGATAAAATAGATTTAGAAGTGGAGGAGCTATTCGAGGAATTGAAGCAAGATTAGGATGCTAGTGCCCTTTATCACTAAGAAGCTTTTATACTTATAAACTATGATGAAAAGATTTCCGTCCCAAAGGAATCGGGTATGTGAAGTTGGATATGGTTGAGTCCTTTGGGGCGGAAATGAGAAAGCTAAGATTTATTTGTTATCTTAGATGGTTGTTGTAAGTGATTGATATTTAACCTTTACCTTTGCTTGTGTTTTGTGATCTATCCATCAATTGTAAATTGGTTTCAGAAGTAATTAACTTTAACTCCGATAACAAATCTTGAATAGAAATGGTCTGTATGAATTCACTAAGTTCTTCAATTCGACTAGCTTCACTTAAATTTTTATAATCAATTTTATCTTTGATATATTCTCTTAACTTTTGGCTAATGAGATAGATGATAGGTAGTTGATTTTTGTTCGAGATCATTATATTGTAAAGAGGAGGATCATGGTCGATAGCTATTTGAGCTAATGTGTTTGTTTTGAGAGGGATTAGCGTAGTGTTATCAGATAATTTTGTGTAAACCATCTCTTTTGTGTTATCTTTTGTAATGATATATACCGCTTCGTTTTCTATAATCAGAGATGAAATTTGTGATAAGGATGTAGTGCCTTTTTCTGTAAAAACGATGATAGAATTGAGTAGATTGCCGAGCCAATCTCTAAAAATGTCTTGTTTATTTTGTTCCCTGAAAACACGAGTAATAAATCTAATAGGAAAAAAAATATCGGCATAACAACGATCTTGTGTTTTAATTCTACTGCTGAACACCTTGAGTAAATCTTTTTTAGGGTATTCTTGTATAATCTTTTTTTGAGATAATTCTTTGGAAGGTGTATCAACTTCTATACTGTCGGATATTTGATTTTTAATGTCATCGGAATCAGATGCAAATTGCTCAGCAAAGAAATCCAAGTAACTGAATAAAGCACTTTTATAGTTCTGAAGACTTTTTTTTGCTCTTCCTAAAATTTTATCTGCATCTTTACGAGATAAGGCATCAATAGCAGCTGTGATGTATTGAGATAGGATATTGTGATTTTTATTTTTGAATTCGAGATTTAATATTTCGAAAAAGCTAAATTTTTTTTCATTATGATTAAAAACAATAAGTTTGTTTACACTAGTAATGTAGCTCAAATATGACTTTGCTGAACTTTCTGAAGTTCTTTCCGTTCCAATGAGCCAGTTTTTGAATTCATCTTGTAGTAAAAAAGATTTCATTTTGTTGGAGTTTTAGATTAATATGATAAGTGGATGATAGTTGAAATATAGACCTTTTTAATAAAATAAAAAAAAGCTGACCGAAAAGTCACAATCCGCTTTATTTGTAATTTGTAAAGTGCTTATATACAAATATTTAAAATTATTAAAATTTCAAATTCGACACTTTTCGGACAGCCTCTTGTTGATTGTTTTTATATTGTAGTTAATCTTAAGGTATTGGTTCTGCCTTTTTCTCCAGCAGGCATCGCATTGAGATTGATAACGAAATCGCCATCTTCCACATAGCCCATATCTCGTACGATGGTATTCACTTGAATGATGGTTTCATCAGTAGATTTGTTGCTTTCATAGAGTACCGCTCTTACGCCCCAAAGGAGATTGAGCATCGTTACTACACGAGGATTTGAGCTAAATACAATAATGTGAGAATCTGGACGATGTGCGGAGATTTGGAAAGCCGTATAGCCAGAGTTGGTAAGTGTAACGATGGCTTCTATGGAGGTGGTTTTCGCAATTCTTACCGCTGCAAGACAAATTCTATTGGTGATGAAACGGTCATCTATACAATTAAACTCTTTCTCGATAGGTTCATTTTGGTTTTTATAGAAGTGGGTATTTTCAATATTCTTTACAATTTTAGCCATATTAGTTACCACCTCTACTGGATATTTCCCTACGGAAGTTTCCCCAGAAAGCATCACCGCATCTGCCCCGTCTAGCACGGAGTTGGCAACATCGTTTACCTCTGCACGGGTTGGGGTAAGGCTGGTAATCATCGTTTCCATCATTTGTGTAGCAATGATTACAGGCTTGGCATAGCGTCTTGCTTTTTCTACAAGATTTTTTTGGATGGCAGGGACTTCCTCCATTGGTACTTCCACACCAAGGTCCCCTCTCGCTACCATTAGCCCATCACATTCTAGAAGGATTTCGTCTATATTTTTTACGCCTTCTGGTTTTTCTATTTTGGCGATGATAGGCGTCTTTTGATTGTTGGTAGGGTGATTAGCGATTAATTTTTTCAAATCGATGATGTCCTGAGCGTGTCTTACGAAGGAAAGGGCAATCCAATCCAATTCTAAATCCAACATAAAATTGGCATCTTGGATGTCTTTCTCGGTAAGTGCAGGTAAAGATACATTGGTGTTAGGCAGGTTTACCCCTTTTTTAGAGCTTAGTGGTCCTCCTTGGATGGTAACTGCTCTTACGGTATCTCTTTCATTGGTCTCAATTACTTGAAGTACCAGTTTACCATCATCAATTAGGATTCTTTCGCCAGCTTTTACATCTTTTGGAAATTCTTGATAGGTCATATAGACTCTTTGAGAGTCCCCTTCTATTTTTTCATTGGTAAAGGTAAGAATATCGCCTGGATTAAGGTAAGAACCTTCTTTTACTACGCCAATTCTTAGTTTAGGACCTTGTAGGTCTCCTAAAATTCCCACCGAAGTACCCAGCTCTTTGTTCACTTCTCTAATGGTGTTCACATTGGTACGCACCAAGTCATAATCTGCGTGAGAGAAGTTGATTCGGAAGATATCTGCTCCCGCTTTGATAAGTTCTTTAATGGTTTCTTTGTTGGAAGAAGTAGGGCCTAATGTGGCAATTATTTTGGTCTTTTTAAGATATTTATTCATAATACTGTATGAGTTGATAGAGCTCATCATTGGAGCTTAGTCTATAGTCTTGAATTTGAAACAATAAAGATTCAGGGAGCAAAATTACGGAAAAATCAGCAAATGTATCAGAGGTTTTTATAATGTAATCTACATCTTTGTGTGTAGGAAGTAGCCATTGGGTTTCTTCTTCTTCTATGAAAAGCTCTGTAATCTCTTGTATTTGTTTGAACTCTGAGGACTGATTGGCAATAAATTGAAGGCAAGTCTTAGCTTCTGGAATATTAATTTCAAACCTTGGATAGCTATGTTGATAATAGGTGTTAGATATCTTTAGGTCATCAATTCTTTTAAACTGATTGCTGTTGATTTGATTGATGTGGAAAAATAACTCATAGTCTGGGAGGTGTTTGGAAAGCCTTACCAGTCCCCAAGTGATGATTTCTTCATCTTCGTCATCAAGAATCAAGTTTAGATTTTTCAAGGATATGTTCTTTTTTATTTAAGGTATAAAATGCCCTCTGAGCGGCTTTTTCTTCTGCTTTTTTCTTGGAGGATTCTGTAGCACAAGATATTTTTTTTCCATCAATCCATACACAACTTTTAAAACTAATGTGCTTGTTTTGATGCTCTTCTTGTGTATCATATCGCAGTTCCACCTTCTTTTTCTGCGACCATTCCAATAGGATGCTTTTATAACTGGCTATTTTGTTTTCAAGTTTTAATAACTCCTGCGGAGGAAGCAATTTTTTCAAGAGGATGTCTTGGCAAGTTTCATAGCCTAAATCCAAATAAATAGCTCCTATAAGTGCTTCAAATAGATTTCCCGAAATATTTTCACTTAGCACAGAAGTATTTCCAGCTTGGATAAGCTGGACAAGTTTTAGATTATCTCCAATTTTGTTTAGATTTTTTCTATTGACAATCTTGGATTTCATCTGTGTGAGGTAGCCTTCATTGGCATCGGGGTAGGTTTTGAATAGGTAGCAAGATATGGTACTTCCTAAAATGGAATCTCCTAAAAATTCTAATCTCTCGTAGTTTTCACCTTTTTTTGAAGAGGCTTTTAGAGTAAAAGCTTGGCGATATAGGCTTATGTCTTTAATCTCTTGTGCTATCATTTTAGAAATGTTAGTACTTAGAGCCAAGTCTTTTTCGGAGAGTTTCTTTCTTCGTTGTTTGATGAATTTAGAAAAGTATTTTCGCAACTCCATCTAAGAAATTTAAAAAATTAGATTTCCTTAAATAGAACGCAAGCGTTATGACCTCCAAATCCAAAGGTATTACTCATTGCTACTTTTACTTCTTTTTCTACCGCGTGGTTGAAAGTAAAGTTGAGACGGCTGTCAATTTTCTCATCATCGGTAAAGTGATTGATGGTAGGAGGCACCACATTGTGAATAATGGTATTAACAGCTGCAATAGCCTCTATAACGCCCGCAGCACCTAAGAGATGCCCCGTCATAGATTTAGTAGAGTTGATTTGAATATCGTAGGCGTGTTCTCCTAATAGTTTAGAAATGGCACTAGACTCTGCAATATCTCCTAACGGTGTGGAAGTACCGTGCATATTGATATGATCCACCTCATTGGCAGAAATACCAGCGTCTTCCAAGCAATTTTGCATCACAAGGTAAGCTCCTAAGCCTTCTGGATGTGGAGCGGTCATATGATAAGCATCTGCACTCATACCACCTCCTTTTAGTTCTGCATAGATGGTGGCACCGCGTTTTACAGCGTGTTCATACTCTTCTAGAATAATACAGCCTGCACCTTCACCCAACACAAATCCATCTCTGTCTTTGTCAAATGGTCTAGAAGCTGTGGTAGGGTCATCATTTCTCGTGGAAAGTGCCATCAGGGCATTGAAACCACCTACACCACTTGCCGTAACTGCTGCTTCTGAGCCACCACATACAATAACATCTGCCTTGCCTAGTTGGATAAGCATTTTAGAATCTATAATAGCATTGGCTGATGATGCACAAGCAGATACCGTAGTGTAATTAGGCCCGTGGAAACCATACTCCATAGAGATGTGTCCAGGGGTAATATCTGCAATCATTTTAGGAATAAAGAAAGGGTTAAAACGAGGAATATCGGTATTTGCCCAGCCCAAAACTTCTGTTTCAAAAGTTTCAAGACCACCAATGCCAGAGCCCCATATAACGCCAACTCTATTCTTGTTCAGCTCACCATTGAGAATGCCAGAATGTTCCACGGCTTCTCTAGCCGCTACAATTCCCAGCTGCGTGTTTCTATCCATTTTCTTGGCTTCTTTTCTATCGAAATGAGCCAAAGGATCAAAGTTTTTTACCTCGCAGGCGAACTTAGTTTTGAAGTTTGTGGCATCAAAAAGAGTAATTGGAGCAGCACCGCTCTTACCTGCTATGAGGCTTTCCCAGTATTCTTTTGCATTATTACCAATAGGTGTTATCGCACCAAAACCTGTTACAACTACTCTTTTTAATTCCATAACTTTAATTTAATCTGTAAAAAAATAAATTATTTGTTTACTACTTCTTCAATGTAAGCAATAGCGTGACCTACAGTTGTGATTTTTTCTGCTTGATCATCAGGGATTTGAATATTGAATTCTTTTTCAAATTCCATAATCAATTCCACAGTATCTAATGAATCAGCCCCTAAATCGTTAGTGAAGCTCGCTTCTGCAGTTACCTCTGTTTCTTCCACGTCAAGCTTATCAGCGATGATAGCTTTTACTCTTGATACAATGTCTGACATAATATTCTAATTTTAATAATTGTTAATTATGGTGCAAATATAAAAAAAACCTTTATCATAAATCATCTTTTTTTTACTTTTTGCTTCTGATGCAATTTTTTTCCCTTCTGGAGCAATTTAAAACCGATGGAATTTATTTCTATTTTTAAAAATCCGTACATTTGTGTTTTAATATCCTTATATAATATTATGAACAGTTTCGATAACGATGATGATGTGTTTACAGGGAAAGATCACACACCCCTAAGGGAAGATGCCTTCCAAATGTCACCCAATGAAAAAGTGGCTAAAATTGAAAGTCTTTTCGAGGAAATTATGCAAACACTCGGCTTGGATATGACCGATGATTCTCTGAAAGATTCCCCAAAGCGAGTGGCGAAAATGTATGTGAACGAAATTTTCGGAGGATTGCTTCCTGAAAATAAACCAAGCATCTCCACTTTTAAGAATAGCTATAAATACCGCCAAATGCTGGTGGAAAAAGATATTACGGTGTATTCTTTCTGCGAGCATCACTTTTTGCCAATCATCGGGAAGGCTCACGTAGCTTATATTTCTAATGGAGAGGTGATTGGTCTGTCAAAAATTAATCGTTTGGTAGATTATTATGCGAAACGCCCACAGGTGCAGGAGCGTCTTACGATGCAGATTGTTTCTGCCTTGAAGGAAGCTCTCGGAACCAAAGATGTGGCGTGTATTATAGATGCTAAACATCTCTGTGTGAACTGTAGAGGGATAAAAGATACGGCAAGTTCCACCATTACGGCAGAGCTTAGTGGTATATTCCGTACCAATCCGATTACTCGACAAGAGTTCTTACACTATGTAGGGATTCACTCGAAGTTGGATTAGGTGAAATTAAAAAAAATCAAATGTGGATGTGATAAAACTCATTAGGAAACTGAATGATAAAATAAATGAAATATGAACTGCAAAATATCCTTTCAGGAAAGAGCAAGATTAAGTATGGCGATGCTATCCAAACAATCATCAACTTCCTTAGAAGAAGCCAAGAAGCAGGCGGAATGGCTGAAAAGAAACAGCAAAATAAAAAACAAGAAGAAGAGAAGCTCATAGCGTGGATTGAGGATAATAATTTTTGGTGTTCGGAAATAGATTTTACCAAGTTTGTTTCAGAAGGTGCCGAGCAAAAAGTATATCTTAATAGCGATGAAGATGTAATTAAATTGAATGATTCTATTTATTATGAATTTTGGCTAGATTACTTTTATAATTTATTACTTAACAATTATTTTTTTCCAGATACAGCCTATGAACTTTTGGGTTTTTGTTTCAAAGATGATGTGCTCTACGCTGTTGTAAAACAAAAATATGTGAAAGCAACAGAACATACTAATCTAGAAAATGTTAAAAGTTTTATGCTGAATAATGGATTTAAACTCATTCGAAATAACGATTATATTAACGAAGATTTGGGAATTATTCTCGAAGATTTACACGATGAAAATGTATTGACATCCAATGGGATTTTAGCGTTTATTGATACTGTTTTTTATATCAATGAAAACTTTTGGATTTAATATTTTTTTTAATCATTTAATAATAAAACAATGCAACTCAAAATATACAACTCTCTTACGGGAGAAAAGGAAATTTTCAAGCCGATATTAGAAGGTAATGTTGGGATGTATGTCTGCGGGCCTACGGTGTATAGCAATGTGCATATGGGCAATGTGCGTACCTTTATGTCTTTTGATTTTATCTACCGAACGCTGATGCATCTCGGTTACAAAGTACGCTATGTAAGGAATATTACCGATGCTGGGCACCTTACCGATGATGGTGATGTGAATAATGACCGCTTTGTAAAACAATCTCGATTGGAGAAGCTAGAACCAATGGAAATCGTGCAGAAATACACGGTGGATTTCCATAATGTCTTAAAAACCTTCAACAATCTTCCTCCTAATATAGAGCCAACAGCAACGGGGCATATCATAGAACAATTGGAATTAACTAAAAATTTAGTTGAAAAAGGATTGGCATATGAAAGCAACGGTTCCGTTTACTTTGATGTGCTGGAATATAATAGGAGAGGACTCAATTACGGCGAACTATCCAAACGAAATATTGACGAGCTATTCGCTAATACCCGAGATTTGGATGGGCAACACGAAAAGAAAAATCCACAAGATTTTGCCCTTTGGAAAAAAGCTTCGCCAGAGCATATTATGAAATGGCCTTCCCCTTGGGGAGAAGGTTTCCCGGGCTGGCATTTGGAGTGCACAGCAATGAGCACTAAATATTTAGGTGAAACCTTTGATATCCACGGTGGAGGAATGGATTTGAAATTTCCACATCACGAGTGTGAAATAGCTCAAGGAAAAGCTTGCTATGGACACGCACCTGTGAACTACTGGATGCACGCCAATATGCTTACCCTCAACGGGCAGAAAATGAGTAAATCCACAGGGAATACCATTTTGCCAATGGAATTAATTTCGGGGGAGAATAACTTTTTCGAGAAAGGTTTTCATCCATCGGTGGTGCGGTTTTTCTTCCTTCAGGCTCATTATAGAAGCGTGGTAGATTTGTCAAACGATGCCCTTATTGCGAGTGAAAAAGGCTTTAATAGATTAATGGAAGCGGTAAAAATAGTCAATAGCCAACAGCCAATAGCCAATAGCCAACAGCCAACAGCCAACAGCGAATGGCTAAACTCTTGGAAACAAAAATGCTATGATGCTCTTACCGATGATTTTAACTCTCCGATTTTGATTTCACACCTGTTTGAAATGGTAAGTTTTATTTTCAAATTGAAAGATGGTAAAGAATCCATTTCGAAAGAAGATTTAGAAGATTTGAAAGCCACACTAAACGCTTTTGTATATGATGTTTTAGGACTTCAGAATGTGGAAGAAAGCAATAGTGAAAAGCTAGATGGTACATTGCAGGTCTTGATAGAGCTTCGCAATCAGGCTCGTAAGGCGAAAAATTTTGAACTTTCTGACCAAATTCGGGATAAGCTTCTTGCGGAAGGTATTGAACTGAAAGACGGTAGAGAAGGAACTACTTATGTGATTAATTAGAATGTATAAAAGCCTGTTGAAACTGTGTTCAATCAGGCTTTTTTTAGTTGTAAAGAGATGAAATCGTTATACGCTTGTTGTTTTAGTTTATGGTGTTTTGTGAATGTTATTTCACAAACCAAGGTTAATCATCACGAGGAGCAAGTCTGGATAGGCTATATGACGACGGCAAAACTATCAGAACGATTTGGCCTGTGGAATGATGTGCATTGGGCAAGTGAAAATTTTTTCATATCAAGGCACGGGCTTACTTATTCGTTATTGCCTAATATGTCTGTAGCGGGCGGCTTTGCTTGGGGTTTTTTGGGTGTTTCAGATGGTTCTTTAGAGAGGTTAGAGCTTAGACCTTGGGGGCAAGTGGTTTGGTCGCAATCGTCAAGGGATGATTGGCAGATACAGCAACGCATTCGCTACGATGCTCGGTTTAAGCAACAATATGTACAAGGAAATTTGATTGATGGTGCATTTGATTTTAACCATCGGGTGAGGTATATGCTGAGCGTTAAGAAAAGCTTAAACGGGCAACCGCTGAGGGAAACCCCGTGGTTTGCAGCGTTGAATAATGAGGTGCTTCTCAATTTTGGCGATACCATCAAAAATAATAATCTAGACCAGACAAGGACGAGTCTATTTATAGGAAAGAATTTCAAAAAAAGTACGGTGCAGGTAGGCTATATGTATCGGTATGTTCCTCAGAGTACACCTGCTACTTATAAGCGTTATCACGCTCTTACATTGTGGATTTTCCAGAATTTTGATTTTAGAAAAAATAAGAACACTGAAGTCGCTCATTGATGTTGATTCTTTATGAAGTTTTGAATGAAAAGTGTTTTGAAAAAAAACTTTAACTATTAATAATCAATTGATTGTATGGTGGTGTGGAGAGGGTGCTTCGGTTTTTGCGAGCTGTATTAACGCTTTGATAAGGGATTGATAACTAAATGTTAAACTATCAAAAATCATATCTTGAATAAGAAATTGTAAGAATATATTTGGTAAATTGCGTACTCAAATGTATTGTTTATGAAGCTTTATTTTAACATAAATTTCAATACCAAGTTGGGCGAGAAACTTCAGCTTTTGGTTTTGGAAGAAGGACAAGCACCTCAGATTCATTTCTTGAACTATTCGGAAAATGGCAATTGGAAAGCGGAGGTAGATTATTTTTCAAAAACTTTGGAATATAAGTATCAATTGACCGATGAAGGGGGTAATATCTTGGATGAAGAGTTGGCTTACCACCATCTCAATCTGGTGCATAACTATGATGAATACCGTATCTTTGATGCTTGGAACTCAAAGAATTTTCCAGAAAATTATCTGAACAATAAGATTCTGAAAAATAAATTAAGCCACTTCAAACCAGAAAAGGTATCGGTGCTGAAAAAGCATACCCATCTCTTTCGTATAGAAGCACCTATCTATAATCCTAATTGGCGGGTGGTGCTATTAGGTAGTGTGGAGGCTCTTGGGCATTGGGAATATCTGCGAACCGTTCCTATGATGCAGACGGATTTTGGTATTTGGGAAGCTATTGTGGAAATCCCAGAAAATACCATTATTCACTACAAATATGGATTGATGGATGTGCATAGTGGAGATGTTTTTGATGTAGAATATGGTGGCAATAGAGAGGCGCTTCCTAATACTGAAAGTAATGTGTTACAAATTCAGGCAGACCATTATTTCAGATTCAAGGCCAATGAGCTGTACCACGCAGCGGGAGTTGCAGTACCTGTTTTTGCATTGAGAACAGACAAAGGCTTTGGGGTGGGAGAGTTTTCAGATTTAAAAGAATTAGCAGATTGGGCAAAGGACACCAATTTGGGGATTATTCAGATTCTTCCTATCAATGATACTACTGCCAATTTTACTTGGACAGATTCTTATCCTTATGCTGCCATTTCGGTATATGCCTTGCATCCACAGTATTTATCCATAGAGCAATTAGAATATGCTTTACCGAAGAATTTAGAGAAAGAATATCAAACTAAAAAAACAGAGCTCAATGCTTTAAGTCTTATCGATTATGAGCAAATGATTTCTGGGAAATGGAAATATGTTCGTGCGATTTTTGATGCCAATAGAGAGAGTATATTAAAAGATAAGAACTTTAAAAAATTCCAAAAGGAAAACGAAGCGTGGCTGTATCCTTATGCTGCGTTCTGTGTTCAGAGGGATAAATACAACACGCCTAATTTTAACGATTGGAAAACGCACAAGAAATATGTGGCGGGTAAAGTAGCACCATTGTTCAAAGACAATCATAAAGAATATGCAGAGGTAATGTTGCATTGCTGGGTACAATATCAGCTTCATTTGCAGCTTAAAGATGCTATAGATTACACCCACAGTTTAGGGATTTCGGTAAAAGGTGATTTACCTATCGGAATATACCGATATTCTGTGGAAGCGTGGACAGAGCCAGAGCTCTTCGGAATGGATTTCCAAGCGGGAGCACCACCAGATCAGTTTACAGATTTGGGGCAAAACTGGGAGTTTCCTACCTACAATTGGGAAGCTATGAAGGCTGATGGCTATCAATGGTGGAAAAACAGATTCAAAGCATTGGAACAGTATTTTGATGCGATGAGGATAGACCATATTCTCGGATTTTTTAGAATTTGGCGTATGCCGATTTCTGCTACCCAAGGGATTTTAGGGTATTTTTATCCTGCTATTCCTGTAAGGATAGAAGAGTTCCAAGCAAGACATATTCCTTTTGATTACAACAGATATTGTAAACCTTACATCAATGATCAAATGCTTTGGGATTACTTCGGTTATGAAAAAGATGTGATTCAGAATCATTTTATGAATAACCACTTTGATGGTACCTACACCTTCAAAGAAGCGTTTGATACCCAGAGAAAACTGAAAGATTATTTTGAAAAGCATCCGCACGATTGGGTGGAAGAGAAGCTCATTGCTCTGTGTGCCAATGTACTGTTCTTAGAAGAAGAGAAAGACAATGGTGAGAAAGTGTATCACCCAAGGTTTAATGTAGCCAAAACGGATTCTTACAGATACCTTTCCGATTGGGAAAAACAAGCCATTGATGAGCTTTATGTAGATTATTTTTTCCGTAGACAAGATGGGCTTTGGTATCAGAGTGCAATGGAAAAATTACCAATGATTCTGAATGCTACAGATATGTTGATTTGTGGAGAGGACCTAGGTTTGGTGCCAGATTGCGTACCTATAGTAATGGATAGATTGGCGATTACCGCTCTGAAAGTGCAAAGGATGCCAGCTGATGATTCTCTTTGGTATGATCCTAAAAATGCGGGGTATCTCAATGTAGTGACGGCATCTTCGCACGATAGCTCTACACTTCGCCAATGGTGGTATGAAGATAGAGATTTGATTCAGAATTATTTCAACAATCAGTTGCATCAGTTTGGTTCAGCACCAGGGGAATTGCTTCCAGAGTTGGCAGAGATTATTATGCTCCAGCATTTGTATAACGATGCGATGCTTGCTATTTTCCCAATCCAAGAATTTTTAGCAACAGACTATCATTTGAGAAATGAAAAAGTAGATGAAGAGCGTATCAATATCCCTGCGATATTTCCACATTATTGGAGGTACAGGATGCACCTTAGTCTAAGTGAACTGAAACAACAGACCGATTTCAATCAGAAAATTGCCCATTGGGTAGAAGATTCTGGAAGGAAATAGTTTTTGAAGTGTTTAAAGGATGAAAATCAGACCTATATTTTGGGTCTGATTTTTATTTTGCGACAGAGCGTTGTTTAACTTTTATATTCATATCACATCAAAAGATAGAAGATGAAAAAAGGCACGAAATTAGTAGTGTCAATACCGAAAATAATTTTAATAATAAAAACACTGAAATGAAAAATATATTTTTAACCTTAGGGATAGGACTTTTGGCTACAAGTTGTGTGATGTATAGCGAGCCCAATGCAGGAAATGTCTATCGTAATGGAGGATACGCGGACAATAACCAGTGGAATAACGGCTATAGCAACAACGGTTATTTCCCAGATGATTATTATTATGAATATCCAAACGATTATTATAGAGATGATTACTATCAAAGTTTTTATAATGATTATCATCAAAGTATTGCAATGGTCAATTGGAATAGTTTTTTTAGAGAAATGAGCTTAACGCAGATGCAGATTAATGCCATATTGGATTTGAATAATCAGTTTGCTACATTTGGCGTTTGGAATAACTATTATAGGATGAATCCTAACCGATGGTATTATGATAGATTCTATGCCTTAGAAAGAATTTTGGGAAGTAGAGTGTATGCAGTCTATATCAATAGATATTACCGGGGAGTGAGCCCTGTAACTTTTTATGTAAATTATTGGCAAACGCATTATCGCCCAAGGTATTACAATTACTATGTGGTGCCGCAATATAGAAATGTGAATATCAATAATTATCGAGTAGATAGAGAGGTTTATCATAGAAATGTAGGAACTAACTATGGCTGGAATCAACCAAGAAGCAATTCTTATAACCCGGGTGGATTCAAGGAAAATAATAGCAGAACATATTCTGGAAGCAATACCAATACCCAGCGAGTAGGAGGTTTTAGAACGGAAACTAATGCTACAGGGCGTACAGCACCACAGCCATCTACGCAGAGCAGTAGAAGCGGAGGCTACCGAGCAGAAACAACTACCAGAACGCAAACCCCTGCTAATAGTAATAGAAGTGGAGGTTTCCGAACCGAAAGTTCGTCTCAAAGTAGCACGGCACGCCAGCAGCCTTCATCTAATAGTAGTAGAAACTCTGGGATGAGAACGGCTCCATCTAATGGCAATAGAAGTACAAGCGGTACATCAAGCTCTTCTTCACGCAGTGGCTCTTCATCTGGAAACAGAACAGGAGGAGGAAGATTTTAAAAACTAAATCAAAAGAAAGGCTGTCTCAAAAGTGAGGCAGCCTCTTTTTAGTATTTCGTAGGAAAACTTATTTCCATTTGATATTGCAACCTAAGCTTGGTTTTTGGAATTCCTCTTGAGGTTCGCCTGCCAAGAGATTTTCAAAGGCTACAATGAGGTCTTCGCCTGTGATTTCTTTGGTATTTCCTGGGCGGGAATCGTCCATTTGTCCACGATAGATGAGGTCTAGTTTTTCATCAAAAAAGAAGAAATCTGGCGTGCAAGCAGCATCATAAGCCTTGGCAATGCTTTGGCTTTCATCGTAAAGATAAGGGAAATCAAATTTTCTTTCGATTTGAAATTCTATCATCTTTTCAGGAGAATCCGCAGGATATTTTTCCACATCATTAGAATTGATAGCGATGAATTCTATACCTTTTTCATTATAATCCTCGTAAAGTTCCGTTAGTTTATCAATAATATGAAGCACGAAAGGACAATGGTTGCACATAAAAATCACCAGCGTCCCCTTTTCACCTTTCAAGTCTTCCAAGGATTGTATTTCATTGCTATGCGAGGGGTTGGGAAGTTCAAAGAAAGGGGCTTTTGTTCCCAAAGGAAGCATATTAGATGGAGTATCTGCCATTTTTTTTCAATTTAAAATTAAAAATTAAGTTTTTCTGAAAGCAAAGATAAGGATTCTTTCAATGGGTTTTGAAAATTTACCCAATGAATATGCTCTTCTTTTCGGTACCAAGTAAGCTGGCGTTTGGCAAATCTTCTAGAATTTTTTTTAATCTCCTCGATGGCAAAATTCAAATCCCACGCCCCATTAAAATATTGGAAGAGTTCCTTGTAGCCTACGGTTTGTAGGGCGGTTTTGTCTTGATAAGGAATGAGTTTTTGGGCTTCTTCCAAAAGTCCATTTTCCATCATCTTGTCCACGCGTTGATTAATGCGTTCGTAGATGGTTTCTCGTGGAGCTTCAATACCGATTCTGATGGTACGGAAGGCTCTTTCGTGTTTGGGTTGGGCAATAAGTTCTGAATATAGGGAGCCTGTTTGCCAGATGACATCTATCGCTCTGAGTAGCCGCCGTGGGTTGTTTTTATCCACGATGCAGAAATAAGGCTCATCCAATTGTTTCAGTAATTGTTGTAATGCTTCTATGCCTTCTTCTTGCCATATTTTTAGAAGCTGTTTTTGGTTTTGTTCATTGGCGTCGGGTAAATCGTTAAGCCCTTCTATCACCGCTTTTTCATACATCATACTGCCTCCTACCATAATGATGGTGTCGTGTTTTTGAAACAGTGAATCTAATTTTTGAAGGGCATCGATTTCAAACTGACCGATGGAATAATCATCAGTTACGGATAAATTTCCGATGAAATGATGCGGAATTTCATTCAGCTCTTCGGGGGAGGGTGCTGCCGTGCCAATGGGCATTTCTTTGAAAAACTGCCGAGAGTCGCACGAGATGATTTCTGTGCTGAAATGCTTTGCCAAGTCTATGCCCAATCGGGTCTTGCCAATGCCTGTGGTGCCAACGATGGAGATAAGGTTTTTCACTCTACAAAGGTCTTGATTTTTTTATAAATAAAAAATATAGTCTTTACTAATAAAATTTGCTCATTTCCAAAAAACTCTTACCTTTGCCCCATTCTTATGAAACACAATATCCACACATTACAAATTTCTGAAAAAAACTACCTCAATAATTTGGTGGTTTCGGATAATTGTGTAAACACACACACACACACACACACACACACACACACACACACACACACAGACTCACCGTCGCTATACCTTAGTATAGACGCGTGCCTGTGCGTATTTTACAAAAATAATTTTGAAATAACAAATAAGCCCAAAAAATATTTTTTGGGCTATTCTGCTATCCAAAAGTCTTCAGCCCCCTTTCCCCCGAAGGGGGCAAAGGCTCTAATACTATTACCACTCCCTTCAACTAATTCTCCACCTTCGGTGAGACAATGGAGCTTATCCTTCACGGTAATAGATATTTCACCGCCAAGACGCGAAGTTGGTTGATTGCTATAAATTTAGAGATTAGAGGTCAGATGCTAGATGTTAGAAAAAAGTCTTTTCTCTTTCTTCTTTTCTCTTTCTTCAAACCAACTCAAAACTTAAAACTCAGCACTCAAAACTTTTAAAAATATGCCAGTAAAATTTAAAACCATTCAGAAGTCGCAGCCAGGTGTTGCTGGTGGAGGCGATAAGAAGTTCTACGCGAGCCCTGTCTATACAGGTGAAATTACGCTAGAACAACTCACAGAAAGAATAGAAAAAATCTCTACCGTAAGTGGTGCAGACATCCGTGCGGTGCTGTATGCCTTGGTAGATGTAATCCCCGCAGAGCTTGCCAATAGCCAGATAGTAAGGGTGGGAGACTTAGGCTCTTTCCGACTGAGCATCGGCAGCGAGGGCAAAGAGAAGGAAGAGGAGGTTACCGCATCAGGTATCAAATCTTCCAAAATTATCTTTACCCCAGGTAGCAAAATCAAGGCGATGCAAAACAACTTGAAATACGAGAAGGCATAGGCTGAAAAACGCCAAGCTTGCCGAGGAAGATTTCCTAGTTAGGAAATTATATTTTCCTAGTTAGGGAATTTTCTGGGAGTTAGAGGTTAGATGCTAGAAGTTAGAGGTTAGAGGTTAGAGGTTAGAAGGATAGATAGTTACTAGTTGACGGTTGTCGGTTGATTGTGAAAACTTAAAATTGTTAAAAAGCTAGAAGGATATAAAGCTAAGAAGTTAGAAAGATAGATGGTTGATAGTAAAAACTCAGCACTTGATAAAAGTCTTTTCTCTTTCTTCAAATAAAACTCAAAACTATAAAAAAGCTAAGAGGCTAGCACACTGATAGAGCGTTAAAAGAAGGAAAAAATGATTTTTTCGTTCGTGTTTAAAAAGTTAATAAAGTTGTGTGTTAAAAGTTTTATCAGACTAGC